>JAKVBD010000109.1 GCA_022446985.1 Lentisphaerales bacterium | reverse complement strand
CACCTGATGGCGAGCCACAATTTCAAGATTTTAACGAAATGTAAGACTTAGACTTATAATATATGTTTAATGAATTTATAATTTTCCCGATAGTCGGAGCAGCCATAGGCGCATTCACAAACGAGCTGGCAATCCGTATGCTGTTCAGGCCCTACAAAGCCTGGTATATAGGCCCCGTCAAAGTACCCATGACTCCTGGAGTCATTCCTTCACAACGTGAGCAAATTGCTGCGAATATCGCCGAAACCTTCGAGAAGCATCTTATATCCTCCGACGAAATTCACACCGCCCTGACAAGTAAGCACTCACAGAAAATCATCAATGATAAAATTGATGAAACCTTGAAATCACTCGGCCCACTAGCGGCAATGGCAGCCCCCTTTAAGCCCAAAATTGTTGAGAAACTTTTAACCGGTATAGAATCTGTGGCCGAACAGGCAATTGAAAATGGCGATCTTGACATCCGTAAAAAAATTGAAGTAAAAATAAACGAAATGCCTCTTCAAACGCTCGAAGAGCTCATTTTAGGTTTCAGTCGAAAACAGTTTAAACACATAACAATCTTTGGTGGCATATTAGGTGCGTTAATTGGTATTGTACAAGCAACGATATCAACATTAATGAATTAAACGCCTATGCCAAACAAAGCTCCTAACTGTCTGAAATGTAAACACTTTTTCGTCACCTACGACAAAAGATCTCCTCGTGGCTGTAAGTTATTTGGTATGAAAAACAAAGGCTTACCCAGTCAGGCAGTTTTTAATTCAACCGGCAGTCACTGCCCGGCATTTGAGGAACGTCAAAAGCTAAAGTGAAAATTCTAATTATAGGCAATGGCTTTACCGGTACCAGACTGAAACAAATGCTACCGGAGGCAGATACAGCAGATATAGCTCCGAAAGACGACTCTACTATTCACCTTGATTATAGAGATGAAAAATCCTGGTCTCTCTTCAATAAATATTGTTATATCGTATTTACTTGTAAACTAAACTGCCCCCAATCTGCTGAAAGGCTTTCACAAAAGCTAAAGCATAAAAAAAAAATAATACTTCTCTCTACTGCGAAAGCTTTTACTACATCTACAGCAGGTGAAACTATTAATGAAAACTTCAGACTTGACGCCTCACTCAGGAACTCCGCTGAAAGCCAATTTTTGCCATTTGCAAGTATACTTCATCTGGGTTTAATTTGGGGACAAAACAGGATCGCTGAGAAATGGTTAAAATCCGGTAAAATAAAAAATGGTAATAAACTGGTTAACTTCATTCATGTTGACGACCTTTGTCAAATTATCATCTGCTTATTAAAACAAGAGGAACAACATGGACGGCTTCTTGTGTCTGACGGCCAGCCAGTTCAGTGGCATAGCCTGGCTGAAAGGTACGATATTAAACTAGCCTGTAGTGAATGTGGGCCAGAAAGCAAAAAGATAGACAATCATAAATTACTCTCATTACTTCCTCATGACTTTCAATTTACCTTACCTTGATTAACTCTGCTCAAGCAACTTGATAGATTTTTCGTAATCAATCAATGCTTTCTGTAACTCAATGATTCTTTTTTGAATCGCCAGTGATTCATGTGATAACTTTTGAGCTTCTTGAGTCCACTCTCTTAAAACTCTTTCTGCGCGAGCTGAGTTTATATAGAGCGATGTTGCGTCTGGACTCTCTATAGTAAAAGTTCTATCTTTGTCTATGGGAATGACATAATTCTTGACCACCCCATAACCACCAGCGACAAATTTGTCGGCTTCCAGTTGCCGTGAAATCCCATTCACAAGTTTTAATCGAAACTGTAGTTTTTCGACTCGTTCAGTCAAATATACGATCTCATAATCAGTAGCACTTTTTTTGGACTTCACTCCACTCAGATAATCTATCTTAGGAGATACATCCTCACCTGATACTGTGTAAACTTTCTTATCTACCAATATTTTAAACCAACCCGGATGTTTAGTATGAGGAGTTCCAATAGCCGACTCTCCAAACTTTAAATGCTTTACTAATTTATTTTCTTTAAAAAGCTTAGCACCCTTCTCATTTTTCACGAAAAGAGTTTCATTACGTGACTTTTTCCCATCAGCAAAAGCCTTGAGCACATTATCAAGATTGGCCAAAGAGCTCTCAATGTTAGCTTTTTCCCTAAGTGTGTTTCTTTTGTTTAGATGTCCATTACGAAAAGCATCTGAAGCGTTCTTGTAAGCCGCTTCCCACTCTTTCATCAGCTTTTTGAACTTCCCCTCACTTAAAGCGGAGCTATAGCCTATATGACCAATACCATTTATATAATTAATCTTCCTGTAGGAGACTGCAGTATCTCTCCTGAGTTCTAAGGATTTTATATACATCAAATCCATTTCACTGTTTTTCGCACTGATACTCAAGTCGTTTTCTTTCAGGACACCATCTAGGTCAATCAGTCTCTTTTTATAGTAGGCCGCCATATCTTCAAGGGTCTTATAGAGCTTCTTAGGAGTGTTGTACTTCTTGCCCTGGTACTTAACCATATACAGAGAACTGTCTCTAGGATGTATAATAGCTTCAACAATCTCCCCTTGTGTAAGATTGTGCACATTTCTACCCTGGTCGTTGTATAGAGAAGCACTCTTTTTCCAGACCATCACAAAATCAGATGCATAAGCATTAAATGTCAACAACAGCCCAATTACTAAAAAATATCTCACTGCACTTACCTTTCTTAAAATTAAGCGATCCACTACATGCTGATCAACACCTATCTATAATTCTCACAACAATTATAGAAATAAGTTAGCTTAATACTAAAAAGCCTTTGTAACCCAATGATTACAAAGGCTTCTCATAAAATAAGCGCTAGTTTTATTCTTCTGGTGTAGAAAGCCGTGGTATACGACCTACGCCAATTTCCTCTTTGGTTCTTCCGGAGGAAATAATAAGCGCATCCTCAGCCACTGAAACAAAAGTATATGATTCATTCCTAAGCTTAAACTTTTGGCCAACCATCAACTTCTTTTCTGAGCCCATAAACTTCAATTTATACTTAGGCCAGCCCGGAATCATGACTCGCTTTTTTAATGGGAGGTCAATTTTCTCTTTATTGTATAGAATCGACACCAGAGATTCTTTTGAATTAATAGATAAAATCTGAATACCATACACACTCTCTCCCACACTGCGATAAAAGCCGCCTTTACCTGCATATATACCGGAGGCATAATACTTAATGCCACCTTTGCCTTTAAGTTCTTCTATTTCATTAAAAATTATAGGTAAGTATCTTTTTTCAATACCAGCAAAATGCGTCAAGTGAATATATAAAGGATGGCTCTCTGGATCATGGGGAGATTCATTATAGCGAAATTCATCTATGTTCCTGAAGCCGTCCCCATCTAAATCTCTCGTGTGATTTTTGGGGTCAAGAAGCTTTCCGCCCCATGACAATTCAATTTCGTCTGGTATAAAATTATCATTTGCATCAGACTCAACTATTTCATTTTTATAAATCGCCGTTGAGCACAGGGAGCAACTTGTGAATTTCTTAGAAATAAGATTATTACATTGTTTGTTACGGCAGTAAACAATATCATGCGGTGTTAAAATCCCAGCATATTCTTTGAGGGTTTCAGTATAATCTAAGATATCAGGAACATCTTCGATTTCAGTACCTTGAGTACCTCCATCGACATTTAGTGGAGTAGAGTCTACACTTTTCAGTGCAACGATTGTTGAAACTGCCAGTAAAATCAGCAGTACGGCAAGAATGACTTTTTCAAAGTCTTTTTTTAGATTCGCAAGCATGGCTTTCTCCGATTATTTTAATTTTTCTCCCGCCCGGATTAAAGCTTTATTTCCTCCTTATCATTTTTTTATTAATATCTATCCATTCTTTAACTTTGTAGATCCCCATTTTGACCCTTTTGACAAGCTCTTCATGATCAAATGGTTCCATCATATAATCATCTAATCCTGCTGAGCGACATGAAACAGTTTACGATAAGACGTTAAAGTCAATCCATAAGATATTGGATTAAATTTCCAATGCTCTGCACAAAACTCCATGCCACTCATACCCGGCACCCATATATCAGAAATTATTAATGGAATACTCTCTTCCATACATATATCCAAAGATGAAGGATTATCGACCGCTGTGTTTACACAGTGCCCTTCGTATTACAGTAAATCCTTAATAACCTCTCGTATCAAATGAGTATCATCGACCGCTAAAATTTTCATTACTCACCTGACCTTTCATAAAGGTTGATTCAGTACCTTTAAATATCATTATACGACAACAAGTTACCCAAAGCAATTTTCTTATATTTTTTAAGCTTAAATCGCCAACTTAAAATGCAACTCCAAAAACACAACAATTATTATTCTTCCTAGCTTGAAAAAATAACACTTAGAGTAAAATTATCGCCCCTGCTTCAGATTGAGTTTTTTTAAACTTTCAGACTGATTGATCAGGATTATTATTTTTTACGAATAATACAGGGAGACATACTACCTGTATAAAGTTAATGATGGAAAGGTAAAAATGGCACATAACAAATCTGCTTTAAAAAGAATTAAGCAAGATGCTCAAAAGCGCCTAAGAAATAGAGCTCGCAAAAGCTCTATAGCTACTGCTGAGAAGAAGTTTATCAAAGCTCTCGAAAGTGGCAATCTAGAAGGTGCTCAGGCTGCACTAACTGCAGTTATCAGCGCATATGATCGCGGCGCTAAAAAAGGCGTTATCTCAAAAGCTAAAGCTGACCGTAAAAAATCTCGCTTAACTGTTAGATTAAACAAAACTCAAGCTTAATAAACAACTAATTAAAATTACACTTTAACCCGGAATACTTGACTATATAAAGTGTTCATAAATACAAGGAAAGCACAGTGGCTATCTCAGTACAAGATCTACTTGAAGCTGGCGTTCACTTCGGACACCAAACTAAGCGCTGGAACCCAAAAATGAAATCTTACATTTTCGGTTCTAGAAACGGCATTCACATTTTCGACCTAGGCAAAAGTATGTATTGCCTTAACGAAGCATGTAAATTCCTCTACAAAGAAGTTGCTAAAGGCGGCGAAATTCTATTCGTCGGTACTAAAAGACAAGCTCAAGAGCTTGTTGAAGAAGCAGCAACTCGCGACAACATGCACTTTATCACTCACCGTTGGCTTGGTGGTACTCTAACTAACCTCGAAACTATCCGTAAGAGTATCGCAAAACTTGGTAAGCTCCAGAAGATGGAAGAAGACGGCACATTCGACAAAATGAAGAAGAAAGAATCTTCTCGTCTACGCCGTGAAATGAACAAACTAAACAGACAGCTTCGTGGTATCATCAACATGAAGAAACTTCCTTCTGTTATGGTTGTTCTTGACATCGTTAAAGAACATATCGCTGTTAAAGAAGCTCAAATTCTTGGCATTCCGATCGTTGCTCTTCTAGACAGCAACTGTGATCCTGACCTTGTAGACTATGGTGTACCGGGTAATGACGACGCAGTTCGTTCTCTTAAGGTAATTTCTGATCAGTTCTCTGCAGCTATCCACGCTGGTAAAGGTATCGCCGACCAGAAAGCTGCTGAAAAAGCTAAAGAAGAAGCTGAGAAAAAAGCTGTTCGTCAGAAAGAAAAAGCTGAAAAAGCTAAAGCTGCTGCTGAAAAAGCTGAAGAGCCAAAAGCTAAAAATGCTCCTGCTAAGAAAGCTCCTGCTAAGAAAGCTCCTCCTAAGAAAGCTGAAGAAAAAGCCGAAGAAGCTACAGAAGAAAAAGCTGAAGAGCCAAAAGCTAAAAATGCTCCTGCCAAGAAAGCTGCCGCTAAAAAAGCTCCTGCTAAGAAAGCTGCTGCTAAGAAAACTGAAGAAGCTCCTGCTGAAGAAAAAGCTGAAGAGCCTAAGGCTGAGTAATTTCAATATTTATGGTGCTGGACAATCAGCACCTTTAATTATAAACGGGATATTATATTAATGGCTAATTTTTCCGCTCAAGATATTAAAAGACTTCGCAACACCACTCAGTGTGGTATGCTTGATTGTAAAAAAGCTCTTATCGAAACTGACGGCGACTTTGACGAAGCTGTAAACCTTCTTCGCAAGAAAGCTGGTGCAAAAGCTGACAAGAAAGCTGGCCGTGAAGTTAACGAAGGTCTAACTGCCTCTGTTGTTAACGGTAACATTGGTGCTCTAGTTCAGGTTGCCTGTGAAACTGACTTCGTTGCTAAAACTGACCGTTTCCAGGATTACGTTAACGCACTAGTTGCTAAAGTTGCTGAAAGAGCAGACGAAGGCGACATCACTGAAGCTGTTGCTGCTGATGAGCAAGAAGAGCTTAAAGGTCTTATCGGTACTATCGGTGAGAACATGAAGATCGTTAAAGCTTATCGTTGGGAATCTGCGGGCGCTGTATCTACATACCTTCACGCTGGTGGTAGCATTGGTGTTCTAGTTGACGTTGAAGGCGAATACGATGACGCTCTACTCAGGGATCTTTGTATGCACATAGCTGCAATGAGCCCAACTTACATTGCTCCTGAAGATGTTCCTGCAGACGACGTTGCTAAAGAGAAAGCTGTTGCTGCTGAAAAGCATCAGGGGAAACCTGAAAACATCATCGAGAAAATCCTTAGTGGTCACATCAATAAGTGGTACACTGAGATCTGCCTGACTAAACAGAGCTGGTTCAAAGATGATAAAGCTACTCTAGAGCAAATTGCTCCAAAGCTTGTAGTTAAACGCTTTGCCCGATTACAGGCTGGCTAATACTTTTTAAAATCCGGTTTTTCAAACCGGATTTTTTTTTGTCTAATTTTATTGAGTACCCCCATGAGCGATACCCCAGCATATAAAAGAATACTTCTAAAACTCAGTGGAGAAGCACTTAAAGGCGATGAAAACAGCATCAGTCCTGAAATCGTTTCTCAAATGGCAGAAAATATCAAACAAATCACCGATAAAGGCATCGAAGTTGCTCTCGTTATTGGTGGAGGTAACATTTTCCGCGGTTTATCTGCCAGCCGTAAAGGCATGGACAGAACAACTGCCGACTACATGGGCATGATGGCTACATGTATCAATGCACTTGCACTTCAAGACGGTCTTGAGAGTATTGGCATCCCTACTCGCGTTCAATCTGCTATCACTATGCAGCAAATCTCAGAACCTTATATCCGTCGTAAAGCTGTTCGCCACCTTGAAAAAGGTCGTGTTGTTATCTTTGCTGCAGGTACTGGTAGCCCGTACTTCTCAACAGACACCACAGCTGCACTAAGAGCTAACGAAATCAATGCTGACGTTGTTTTGAAAGCAACTAAAGTTGATGGTATCTATGACAAAGACCCAGTTAAGTTTGACGATGCCGTTAAGTTTGAGTCTATCTCATACATCGATGCACTTCAAAGACAGCTGCAGGTTATGGATTCAACAGCCTTCTCTCTTTGCATGGATAACGAAATTCCAATTATCGTTTTCAACTTCTTCGAAGAAGGTGCTTTAGAAAAAGTTATCACTGGTGACACATCTGTCGGTACAGTAGTTAAATAACTTTTCTTTGTATACAGATCACAAAAAAGCCTGAGTGAAGAAATTCACTCAGGCTTTTTATTTAAATTGTTAGCTTAGCTTATTTATTCTTAAGCTGTGGGAAAAGAATAATGTCGCGGATAGTAGGCGCACCAGTGAGAAGCATGCAAAGACGGTCGATACCAAGGCCTAAACCGCCAGCTGGTGGCATACCATGCTCAAGAGCGTCAAGGAACTGCTCATCGATCTTACCACTCTCCTCTTCTTCTGTACCAAGAGTACGATTCAATTGCTCTTCAAGACGAACGCGCTGATCAATTGGATCATTCAGCTCAGTGTATCCCGGGCTGATTTCTTTACCGTCGATAACCAACTCATAAACATCAACAAGTGTATCGTCGTCAGTGCATCTCTTAGCAAGAGGCACAAGTTCGCGTGGAAGACGAGTTACAAAAGTCGGCTGAATAAGCGTCGGCTCAATCAGATCGTATACTTCCTGACCGATCTGAACTTCATCCATAGAATCATCAGCATGTGCACCAAGCTCGTGAGCTCTTTTAATCATTTCTTCTTTTGAAAGATCAAACCAGTCATCTCCGGCCTTCTCTTTAAGAAGAGTACTGTACTCAACGCGACGCCACGGTGATTCAAAATCAAGAGTCTTTTCTTCGCTGTGCTGAATGTGCAGAGTTCCACGTACAGTTTGTGCGCAATGCCTGATCATACCTTCGATCAAATCCATCATCGTCTGACAGTTACCAAAGGCCTGATAAACTTCAAGAGCCGTAAACTCAGGATTGTGCTGCTTAGAAACACCTTCATTACGGAAGTTTCTGTTTAGCTCAAACACTTTCTCAAAACCACCAACAAGAAGCTGCTTCAAGTAAAGCTCAGTCGCAATGCGCATGTACATCTGCTGATCAAGAGCATTGTAGTGAGTTATGAATGGACGCGCTGCGGCACCCCCTGGAATTGGGTGCATCATCGGCGTTTCAACTTCCATGTAACCCTGATCTTCAAGGTAACGACGAATTTCACGAACAATCGCTGAACGTTGGCGGAAAATTTCGCGGCTTTCATCATTTGAAATTAAATCGAGGTAACGGTTACGGTAGCGAATTTCGATATCCTTTAAACCATTCCATTTCTCAGGCATTGGCTTAAGAGATTTTGAAAGCATAGTGAATTCAAATTCACGAACCGTGATCTCGCCTTTCTTAGTCCTAAAAAGCTTACCATCCACTCCAATAATATCGCCAATATCTACTTTCCTGAATAATTTGAAATTCTCTTCACCAAGAGCATTCTTTTGGCCAAACAATTGAATTGTGCCAGATGGATCCTGCACAGTCATAAAAACGACCTTACCCATATCACGGCCAGTCAATACACGACCAGCTACACGAGCAGGCTGTTCTTCTTCACAATCATCATTAAAATTTGCTATCAATTCTGCAGTTGGAACAGCATCATCAAATCTTGAACCGTAAGGGTCAATGCCATTCTCACGCCACATGTCGACGCGGTTACGGCGATTCACCAACTCATTCGTTGAATTCTGTTCTGTTTCACTCATTACAAAAACTCATTAAAATTTATTAAAATCTTTATCTAAAACTTTCCCCCAAAAGATAACTCGAATTCGTCTTTATGAAAGCTTGAAAAAACAAGTTCTAAAAGGTTAAACTGCAACTGAATTCCTGTCATTTGACCGCTTAAATTAATTCTCTTGTTTTTATCTTGCTTTAAGCTATTGTTGGTGGAAATAAAACTTTAAGGATTCCTACATGAGCGATTGTATTTTTTGTAAGATTGTCGATAATGAAATTCCAGCCCATAAATTGTATGAAGACGATCTCGTTCTAGCCTTTCTCGACATTTCGCCTATTACCAAAGGCCACACACTGGTCATCCCTAAAGTTCACCAGGAAAGCATTAGTGCGCTTGCTCCGGAATACCAGGCAAGATTAATCGATGTAAGCTCTAAAATCGGCAAGACTTTTGTCCGCACGCAAGAATATGATGGTTTCAACCTTCATTTAAATAATGGTCAATGTGCCGGCCAGGTCGTTCCGCATGTCCACATGCATGTTGTCCCAAGGATTGGAACTGATGGCTTCCACTGGAATTGGCGCAGCCTGGAGTATAAAGAAAATCAGATCGAAGTACTCATCACTAAATTTAATGAGAAATTTACAACTTAAATGAATCCTGATCAAATAAGAAAAGTCGTCAACGACATAGTCCTTAAAGACAGGCGCTTTAAAGAAGATGCTTACTACTTCCTTAACGAAGCTGTCATTTTCTCTGCTGAATACTTTTCAAAGCCAGAATTTGGTACTAACCGTCACCTCAGTGGGCCTGAATTGCTCGATGGAATCCGAGAATTTACGCTCTCTGAATTTGGCCCCATGTCTATGACCGTTCTCAAAAGATGGGGTCTGCACAATACCTTGGATATTGGCCACGTTATATTTAATTTGATAGATGCCGGAGTCCTCGCTGCCTCTCCTCAAGACCGCTTGGGAGACTTCGACTCGGTCTACGATTTTAACGATGCATTTAGCAAACCTTTTGAGCCAGAAAACGAAAACTCTGAGCCTCTGAAAAAAATTGATTTAATTTAAAAAAAATCTACTTTTTAGAGTTTGACCTCTGCTCATCTGGGTCTACTATATGCCACCTTTTGGAGGCCGGCATAGCTCAGTGGTAGAGCAGCTCACTTGTAATGAGCAGGTCAACGGTTCAAGTCCGTTTGCCGGCTCCAGTTTTAAGGTAAAGAATTATTGCCGGCATAGCTCAGTGGTAGAGCAGCTCACTTGTAATGAGCAGGTCAACGGTTCAAGTCCGTTTGCCGGCTCTTTTCTATCAGAAAAGAGTATATAGATAATTCAAATTGGCCGGCATAGCTCAGTGGTAGAGCAGCTCACTTGTAATGAGCAGGTCAACGGTTCAAGTCCGTTTGCCGGCTCTATTATTCTCCCCTACCAGCAATTTATCTCTTATTAATTAGTTCCACTTTCTGTTTCGGGCTTTACCAGATATTCTCCAGAGGCCTTAACAAAAGCAATTTCTGGATCTTTAAAAATGAGTCGCCCTCTTTCAACTGAAGCACACAAGGCTTTGAAGTTTAGAAAAAGTTTTGGTTCTGCCAATGATGCACGATTAATATCCTCTGCATTTTTCTCCAATTCCCGTATCTTATCTCGCATAGCCTGCAGTCCCCCTTCTGCCTTCCACTTATCGACACGGATTTTTAACCTTTTATAAATCTTAGAATCGGCATTTTTCATATTGAAATATAAACGGGTTTTACCGCCATCGAGAGAAACATAGTATTCCGTTCCAAAGCCTCTTCCAAAACCAGTTATCTGGCCATTCATATCCAAGACCTTACCGCGATATTCTTTAAGGTCAGCCAAAGCCATATTTCCCAAGAGCTTTTGTAAATCATTTGAGGCAATCCCATCTTCAGTTACAGCGACTCTCGTATCCTCTCCGACAGGTTCAGCCAAACTCATGTCGTCGCTATCGTAAATAACGACGCCCTGCTCATTTGCCTTCCACTGCAGTTTTAAGTTTGCAGCCATATGCATTAAGATCTGCCTCACCGACTTTTTCTGCAAAGTATAAGTTTCTTCAACAGGTAAAGGAAAAAGACTTTCATAAAAAGTCGCACCTGCTGAAGATTTAAATGACTTTATATAGTGCAATCGTTTTCCAGATAGAATTATCTGACATCCACGCCAGAATAAATTATGGGTTAAAGTATTTATGGCATGCACTGCTGAGGATTCAGAGTAGGAAAAGGTTGGGAAAATCACACCATCGAGAATCTTATCCATCTCAGTCTTTTCAGGCTTATTTGATTCTGCTGCTAACTTCCTGTTTTCTGCTTCAATTTTAGCTTGTCTGGCAGCCTCTTTCAGCGGATCTATGAGTATAGGAGGCTCTACCTCTTTAAGAAGCTTATTAAAGTTCATATCGAATTTCGCAAACTCCGCCTGAACATCTTTAGTCTGTTCTGGATCGAGCTTAACAGCCAAACTTATATAAAGTAAGCGACGACTGGTATCTTCCTTAAGTTCAGCCTGCCGAGCCAAGATTTTATTAGCAAGCTTTGCATTCGAAATATCGCCATTTATGGCTGCTACTTTCTCCTGAAAAACAAGTTTCATTTTCATTGCCTTAACGGCTGGATCATTGGCATTCATCCAGGCCGTAAACTTAACCAGATTATTTCCCAGTTTATCCGTTGGACTTTTCGCGAGAATCTGACTAGCCAGGATTTTTGATGACTCAAAAATGGCTTGATCACTAGGGTTCTTTAACTTTAACTCTGCCAATGATAAAAATTGGCAACATACTACTAATAATAAAATCAGATTCTTCATAACTATCCTTTCGACACAACAACTTTGGGGAACAATACAAACAACGGCATGCAAATACAGTCATGTTTTATAGTCGAGCTACAGGAAGCTTATTACAATTATTGGAAAGAAATTTACAAATTAAAGTAAATTTATACTAAAGGGAGGAATTCTACTCGTACTCTTCACGAAGTATTTTTATTTCTTCGACCAAGCGTTTTTTGACGCGGCTTTTGAGATTATAAACTGAATCCAAGGCGATATCTAACTTCGCGGCTATTTTTTCGCCAGGGACTTCGGCAACAGACATTTCAAAAGCTTCTATGGCTTTACCGCTAAAAATCTTTTTAAGGTTTTGCATAGCAAGATTACTGATGTAAATACGCCATTCTTTCTCAGCCATCTGCTCCACTTCTGACTGCGTGAAGGACATAAAATCCGTATACTCTGAGTCAGAGGAAACCTTATCCTGTTTCTTAGCAAGGCTCTTTTCTTTACGGAAATAATCTATAACAGCTCTGTGCGTGACTCCCCCTAACCAGGTTCGGAATTTTGAACGGTTTTTACCATATTCAAAATCTTCAAAACCTTTCCAGATTTTAACAAAAACCTGCTGTAGAAGATCATCACAATCATCTTTCGAAACATTCATCTGCCGAATAATGACATAGATATAGTTCTTGTAGACTTCTACAAATTCATTCCAGGCTTGTTCATCTTCCTGATTCATAGCCCGTTGAATCAGAGTTAAACGAGTATTATTATTTTTATCCATACACACCAATTTTACATAAGATACAAAACATTATCACGGTAGTTCCAAAACTTCTATATTTTCAAACCTACTACCAGAAAAACCTTTAAGTTGACCTTTCTTTACCATAATTACTTCAAGAAATTCTCTATCCAAATATTTAAAATGATTAGGCCAGAGAACTTTAGATCCGGCAATATTCAGTTCTCTCAGCTTCAAATCTTTAAGGACTTCAAGACCTCTCACATCTGTATCACTAATATCCAGATACTTTATTTCTAAGGTATAGAGTAAAGAACTGAACTTAAACTGTGATCCGGCAAAATTCGCTAATGAAGTCAAGCCCTTACTTCCTGCCAAAGAAAGTTTGTTGCCATGCTCTGACTCGGTAAATTCAAAATTAAAGTCTTCCTTAGCCAGTTCGGGGTTTCTCTGTAAAATATAGCCTTTAACCAACTTACTGTGATCCTCCATAGAATTGGTTAACTGTTTATCTCTAACCAGTAAAAACATCTTCAGCCAGCTTCGATTCTTAGGAAGCTCTTTTATAAAGTCAAGAGTCATTTGCAACCCCATGCGTTTAGAGTCATCCGGTTTTATTTTCACATATTTTTTAATCACACGATGAAGTTCAAATATGTGTGGAGCCTCTGTTGCACAATCATTAAAGCATTTATTTGCAGCAGTAAACTCGTGATCAATGATATGAAAAAAGCCTTTTTCTGCTAAGATCAGAGGGTTGTCCGGATTATCCTTAAGTCCTATGTTACAGAACTCCATCGCCGCTTCAAAATCCAGTTTTCGACTACTACCTATAGCCGAAGCGACTAATAAACTCGTAATGTTCTTCTCAATACTTTGGTGCCCCTCTACATTGTTCTTTATGTTGCCTATAGCCAAATCCAGCTCATCAACCATAAGTTCACGCTTGCGCTTGCCGTCTTCATAAAGGCGAAGAGTCTCCTCTGCTTCCTTCTGCAAAGCAACAGCTTCCTCTTGCTTGAGTGATAACTCTTTTATGAACCCCAAAGTCCCAAGAGTTATAATGACAAGGGCACCAAATAAAACCTGAAAAACTAAAGGTCTTCTTTTATAAAGAAGTGAAAGCTGTTTCATAAAACCAGCCTCTTCTGCCTGAGTTGCAAAACCTCTCAAATAAGCTTGCAGCTCTTTTCTGAAATCCTCTACAGATTCATAACGCTCCGTCGGCGATACGTGAAGTGCTTTCAAACAAACAGCTTTTAAACTGACTGGTATAGCTTCTCCTAAATGACTAAGGTTGCTTTTGCGGGTGTTCTCTAAAATCTCTTGCTGAGTCTCTCCCTTAACATGGCACTCACCTGTTAAAATCTTATGCAGCAAAGCCCCCAGTGAGTAAATGTCTGTTTGTTGATTTTTGTCGCCTTTTAAACCTGCTTGTTCAGGAGCCATATAACCTGGAGAGCCCTTAAGTGTTCCAGTTAGGGTTAGATCGTTTAACAGATCACTTTCTAAATCTGATTCATTTAAGTACAGGTTTTCGTCTTCATTTATGATCTTCGCCAATCCCCAATCAATCAATAGGACATTTCCAAAAGCTCCTACCTGAATATTATCCGGCTTTATATCCAAATGTAAAATTTTATGGGAATGAGCATAAGACACCGCATCACACACTTTGAGAAGTATATCCAGTAAATCCTCTAACTGACCTATATTCTTATCATGAAAATCGTCAATTATCTTTGTTAGTGTTTTATCTTCTAACAACTCAGTCGTGAAGAACGGTTGTTGATTGTTATCCAGAGACATTTCATAAACTGAAATAATATTTGGGTGTTCAAGAGAAGCCGTTATTCTGGCTTCACGCAAGAAACGCTCTTTGCCTTCACTGCTTTCATCAAGTGGACGGGCCATTGCTACATAGCGATCAGCCTGTGCATCATAAGTCTTGAGTATACGCTTCTCCCCACCGCGGGCGATTTCTTCTATCTCTCTAAGATTTCGCTTTTCTCCTAAACCATTTTGGATAGGAAAAATATGATCGTCATCAAAGTCAACATCATCTACATCAAAAAATCCTTCCAAGGCAGGATTTAATTCTCCGACTAATTTTTCACGATCATTTTGTGGCTTGAATTCATTCATAGTAGAAATAGTAAATCATTGCAGAATAAAGTGCAAACTACACATCCTTTTCAAAAAAGTTTCAAAAAATATCACAAAAGTGCATAACTCACAAAAAATGGCTCGTTTAATTTTTAAAATGTAAAAATAGTGTGGTGCCAAAATGAGTAGAAAAAAATTTACAATGATAGAATTATTAATCATCATTTCTATACTCGGCATACTCTCCACACTTTTACTCCCTTCATTACACCGGGCCAGAGATTCTGCAAAAATGGCCGTATGTATGTCTAATCAAAGACAACTTGGCATAGCTTTTACAAATTACTCAGCAAGTAACAACGGTCAATTGCCTTCGCCACTTAGCACCAGTTACACATGGGATGATCTTTTAGCCACTTACGATGGAAGAACTATTCCCTCCAATTGGAATTTTGAAGGTGGAAACTCCAATGGTTCGTGGGGTGGAACTTTTGAGTACGAACATTGGCAAGGTAAAATGACACAGTATCAGTGCCCTGTAGACCCAACTAATGATGGCATACGTGTAAATCGCAGCTATGCGGTGAATGCCGGGCACCCAGGAAATTGGACTGGTAATCGAGGTCCAATTATGAGTGGATGGTGGACAGAGAATGGTGCTGGTACCGGCCCATGGTCGATGAACATCACTCAAATAAATGACCCAGCTACTGCAATACTCATGGGAGAAAATGTGATTGACGATAACACTCAGTCTTTGATTGGCCACAATAGTGGTAATGCTAGAGGCAATTGGAAAAGTCAGCTCGACAAAAATCCTGTGAAACACGGCCGACAATTATCTCTTAATTATCTTTTAATTGATATGCACGTTTCATTTTCAAGTATCCACGCTTTAAATGGCGACTCCGGCAAATACCTCTGGGGAGGTACCTCTGACGTAAGCGGTACATGGTTGGATTGTCGGGATTAGACCGCATGCGGTCATTAAAAATAAGTCTGTAACAAAGACACTTATTCTATCCAACAAAAAATTTGCATTGTGAGCAAAAAAAACCTAATTTACTATTAAATCTCCAGGGGAAAGGATTGAAAAATTTTACACTTTTAGAATTACTCATGGTCATCGCCATCATCGGTATTCTCGCATCTATGCTCTTGCCGTCTTTACAAAAAGCTCGCGCCGCGACGATTACTGCCGTCTGCATGAATAACCAAAAGCAACTTGGCATTGCCTTTATGAACTACACCGATAGCAATAATGATCAGCTTCCCTCGCCCTTAAGTTCTAAATATACTTGGGATGATTTACTGGCTGGATACGATGGCAGAAATATTCCCGCCGATTGGGATTTTGAAGGAGGGAACCCTACAGGAGCTTCTGGCGGACGCTTTAATTCAGATACCTGGGCCAGTCAATCAAGACTATATCAATGCCCAGTAGATGTACCTAGTGGCGATAAAGTTGATCGTAGCTATGCCGTCAATTCAGGCTATCCTGGCAACTGGTATGGAAACCGTGGTCCTGTCATGAGTGGATGGTGGACCGATCATGGAGCTGGAAATGAGCCTTGGTCAATGAAACTAGCTCAGATAAATGAACCCACAACTGCCATCCTCATGGGGGAACTTGCTCTGGCTGAGAGCAGCTACTCTCACCTAGGTCACAATAGTAATAATGTTAGAGGCAACTGGAAAAGTGAAGTCGATAATAATCCTGTGAAGCACGTTCGTCAACTTTCGCTGAACTACCTCTTCAATGACATGCACGTTTCATTTTCGACTATTCATGCTCTGAATGGTAGCTCGGGTAAACACTTATGGGGCGGCATAACAGATGTTAGGGAAACTTGGTTGGACTGTAGAGACTAAGCTTATTTGGCTGTATGAAAAATATATAGAAACCTGTATGGCTTCATGATTAATTAGCCTGTTGGTGAAACCCCTGGCAAATCATAACATCATCACCAAGTCTGAAAGACTTGATCAGTATTTCAAAGTGCTATTACTCTAAAGGGAGTATCAAAGAAGCACTCCCTATGTAAATAAAAGAGATTCTTCACAGATTGCTCTAAGTCAATAACCTCCGGTAAAACCGGAGGCTTGGAATTGGAACCGCTCAAAGCGGATTGTTAGTATCTAATCTTTAC
>JAKVBD010000108.1 GCA_022446985.1 Lentisphaerales bacterium | reverse complement strand
TTACCATCAGCGCCGACGCGGTAAACCGCATCCTGAGCCTGTGGTTTAACACGAGCTTCCCACTCATCTTTATACATGATATCTTCATTGAAAACTCCTTGAGCCTTTGCTTCAGATGCAGTGATTTCAATATTTATATAGTCATCTAGCGGCGCCAGAAACTGGCGCTGTACGAAGGAACCTGATTGACGGCCATTGACGTGAATCACTTCCGGAGAAGTGCCGCCGGCAATTGACATAAGCAACGGTGCTTCACCGGCTGCGCCTTCAAACTGCAGTCCCATAGGATTGCTTTCCGGCACGATGTTCGGGTACTTCTTCCTGAAGGCGTAGTATACAGCAAGCTGGGCTTTACCCTCGATGCTGAATGCCGAGTCAGGAGATGGGGCATAATCCGTAGTTTTGAAACGGATTTCCTGCCCACTCAGACTAAAAGCCAGAAGCAGTAGATATGTCAGTACGACTTTCAATTATTTCGCCTCGCGGAAAAGCATTGCCGGAGTTACAGATTTTTCTGGACCGCCATCGACTGAATACTTTATGTCGAGCAGGCTGTGAACATTATTCTGGAAGTAATCGATTTTAAGTTTGTGGTAACCTTCACTTAAAGCGATGTTGCCTTTTGACTCCCATGGGTCACGGTCAGAAAGAACATTTAACTCAACAACTTTCTTACCACCAATAGTTATTCTCGATCCGTCATCACTCTTCAGGTGGAAAGTGTACAGACCGGTATTTGGAACTTTTATGTAACCTTCATACTGCAGGGCAAACTTATGCTGCTGTTTCGCAGCTGAACG
Source organism: Lentisphaerales bacterium (assembly GCA_022446985.1). Lineage (GTDB taxonomy): Bacteria > Verrucomicrobiota > Lentisphaeria > Lentisphaerales > Lentisphaeraceae > JAKVBD01. The sequence continues at coordinate 16,127 of JAKVBD010000108.1, read as the reverse complement.
CGGCTCGTAATTAAGAGACATGCCGGTATTTGCCGGAGTCATCTTGTCCATTTCAGGAATTCTTCTGAAATCACCATCGAACTTTTTAAAGTTTAGACCTTTGCTTGGGCTGTTAATGCTAACTGCAGTAAGAGCAACCTCTTTGGTGAAATCCACTGTGCTGGTTTCGTAAGGCAGTCCCCATTTGTCCCAGGATTTCATTTTCAGCTTACAGGTTTTATCCAGAGTCAACGCTCCTGTGTAAAGTGGTGAGTTTTCGGTAGGCTCACTGCCATCAAGAGTGTAACGCAGAGTTGTATTCGGATTGAGGTTCTGCAGAGTGATTGTCAACGGCTTGAAGAACGTACGGTCAATTGGCTTCACCGTCACATAAGTTTTAGGCTGCTTTGATTTCGCTCCAAGCTTTACAGTCAATTTTGCTTCGTTAGCATTGAAGGTATAAACCCCGTCTTTGCCTTTAGCTGAAGCTGAAACCAGCTGACGTGAATCTGTCCATGGATTGATGGTGATCTTATCAAAAGGTGAATTTTTAACTGTAATAGTTTTAGAAACCTTTCCTCCTTCACTCTTCTGTTCAACGCGTTGGTGAACCCACTGAGTTTGGCCATTTACAGTTACCGGAATGTATGTCTCAAGCCAATCCCAACTTTCAGGAAGATTTTCACTGACAGAGAAGAATTTGTCCTGCTGTGAAAAATCGATCCCTGCTATTCTGCGAATGAGAAGGTCGGTGATTGGACCATCCCAGTTGTAGTAAAGTGAACCCCAGGGGCCGAATTTCTCCGGCTCCCAGCACTCAGGTGCTATGGGGAACCCATGTGTCTTGTTCATACCATTGATATGACTCAATGTTGTATGAACACCCTCTCTCCTCTTACCATGGCGGAACAGACCTTCTGTCGCCAACCAGGTAGAAATTGTTGAAACAGTAAATACACCGTTTGGTGGATCAACTTGTGGACGAATTAACAGCGATACCGGACCTAAGAAACCTGTCTCAGGGTTCATAATCCATTTATCTGTCATTTCATCGGCCCACTCTTGCGGCATTTCTTCATTCATTAGAGAAATAATGTGCCAGATATCCTTCCACGGAGAACCTTTAGGAGCAAAGAAGCCCGGTGCATACCCTTCCCACTGATTGGCCCATGCTTTGTAAATTCGTGGGTGCATCTTTTCCCAGTGAACTACATCTTCATGCTGACCAAGTTCTTTAGCCATATTAATTAGATCACGTAAAGCGTTCAGCTCTTCTCCCATAGAAGCCTGTGGGCCTTTGTTATCCCAGTAAAGAGGTTTAAATAACTCGTTATATAGAACGTTCAGGAACTTTTTATCGCCGGACTTGCGGTACATATCCCAACCAAACTCAACTGAACCAACCAGATTCATCCATACTTCAGGAGAGTACCAGGTCGTACCAAAGTTATCCGGCAGGCCATTGGCTTTATCTTTAAATTGAACCATGTGCTTCCAGGAAAGAACATTACCATAAGCCCAATCCCACTTGTCTTTTACCCAGGAGCCCATCGCTGTGTAAGCCCAGGAATCCCATAGGTGAAGACCCATGAAATTGTTAATGGCTGTCTGAGTGTGCGGGTAAGTCATGAAACCTTCGTTAGTCTCAGTGAAGTACATAAAGTAAAGAGACCATAGATAGTAATAAGTGTTGACCGCGACTTGATTAGAACAACGGAAATAAGGGATCTGTTCATTGAGTAAGCCGTTGAACCACTCACTCTTAGCATTTAAAGCATTTTGAGGAGCTCTAAGAACTTCTTTTGAGTCTTTTAGAGCTACATCATACTTGTCGTGTTGAGAAAAAGTCAAAGTCTCTGTTTTATTTGCCGGGACTGTCAATTTAAACCTATAAACCTGACGACCGACTTTATCTTTGGAGATACTGACATTTTGCAGTTTTTGCGATGCTGAAAGAACAACGCTCATACCATCGTACATGATCTTGCCGACTTGAGTTTCTTTCCAACCGGTTTTAGTCAGAATAGTACCGCCTTCAACGATGTGTATGGTATTATTTGCCTGATCATTCCTGGCTGTTGCAGTGACTGTTTGAGTGAATTTCTGACCTGCTTTATCACCATCGAAAGTCGGGAAACCACCAGGGTTGGCAAAACTGTGTCCCTCAAACTCAATTTCAATGTCCTTGTCAGCTGTAATCATGCTGCACAGAACATCATTTTGAGCTATAAACTTAACTTCAGTGATATTAACGCCAGCTACTTTATAATGATGCGTGACGCGATCCGGGCGCCAAAGCATTTTTTCTGGTGCCGGCTTGCGGTATTTTTTGCCATCGACAATAACACTGCCAACTGCACCTTTAACACTGTTCCAGAACTCCCAGCCGAATTTGTCGTGTCCTTTGCCGCCTTTACCGGTAGCTATACCATAACCGCGAGCCCGGCTGTCTCGGAACATTGGGTGAGAAAAACCGATTGTCTCTGAGTAAACCGGCTCCCAGTATTCACTCACTTTTCCGCCTATGTAGTACATATGATTACCGGCGATGAAAGAGTACATCTTTCCCTGAATATCTCTTTCAAGCATTTCGCAATAATCAGTCACTGGTGGTTTTTGCTGGGCTTGTAGTGGCAAGGACAACATGACAAACAAAATCGTCAGTAAAGCTTTCAAGGTTATTTCTCCTAGTTAATAAAATCAGTTACAAAAACTATCGGTATTTTCAACTACTTTATAACATCTGGATTTCGAAATCAATAATATTTCCTGCCACGACTTTATCCATATACGCCATAGTAAAATATTTCTACATATTAAATTTAATCTTTAATATACTTGCAATCGTATTTTTCCTGAAATAAGATAATTATATTAATTAACCAATCATGACACAGGTCCTCTTCATGCCCATTACTAAAGATTATGCTTGCATCCCTGTAGAGTGCCGCGATCTACACCTGCCGATGGTCCCTGCCTATGCTAAACCTTTTCGCAAACACAACATTCGTGGCGTTGGTATTCACGAAGTCGTTAAGCCCTATGAAATCCAACGGGTCACCGCTCCCTGGCACCTGGCGAGCTTCACCTTTAAAGGCCAGGCAAAGTTCAGCTGCCGTGGCCGTTCAGGCCTCATCAAAGAAAACTCCGTGTGGGTTGGTCCGGCCGATACATCTTATCAATATGCTGCCCTTGAAGACTGGCACTTTATATCGGCTGCCCTAATCAAAGCAGATAACAGAATTCACTTTGAACAAGAGAATATTTACAAGTCTCTGACGCAGGATATAACTCACCTGAAAAACACCGTTGAAGCCTATTTATCTGAAAGCACAAAATGCCAGTCTGGCCTATCTGCAGCTCCCACTGCTCTAGCGGAATACATCAGCTTATTTATTAATCGGGAACTTGAACCAGAAGAAAAATATGAGACTTCAAGAAATACTTTAAATCTTCACAAAGTCTGGGAAGTCGTCAATGCCAGCCCCGGAGCACCGTGGTCTGTTCTCGATCTGGCAGATGAGATGAATATGTCTATCCGTCAGTTTCAGCGCATAATGAAAAAGACCTATGAAATTACAGCTGAACAGATGTTGACCAAAATCCGCATGAACCGGGCTCAGGAACTACTAATTTCCACCGAAATGACTCTTGAAAGTATCGGTAATGTGGTCGGCTACCAATCGGTCTATTCTTTCTCAAAAGCCTTTAAGAATTTCATGAAAGAATCTCCGGGTGCATTCCGCAATAAAAACAAAGAGATCATCGACTAAAAAATGGCGCAATTGGATAAATTAGAGCCGCAAAGGGATATTGTTCTAAATTGACTCCCGAGTTAACTTCAAAGTAAAAAACAGATTTATATATGGCAAAAGTTACCTTAGAAAAATTAAAAAAAGTTTATGATGGCGGTGTGGTCGCTGTCCATGAATCTGACTTGTCTATCAAAGACAAGGAGTTCATGGTTTTAGTCGGTCCTTCCGGCTGTGGCAAATCCACCACACTGCGCATGATAGCCGGCTTAGAAGAGATCTCGGAAGGCACTTTAATAATTGGCGAGAAAGTCGTAAACGAAACAGCTCCTAAAGATCGTGACATTGCCATGGTTTTTCAAAACTATGCACTTTACCCTCACATGACCGTTTATGAGAATATGGCGTTCAGCCTGAAACTCAGAAAAGTAGCTAAAGCTGAAATAGATAAACGCGTTCGTGAAACAGCTGAGTCTTTGGAGTTAACTCAGTACTTGAAACGCAAACCAAAGGCGATGTCCGGAGGACAAAGACAAAGAGTTGCATTAGGCCGGGCTATAGTCAGAGATCCGGCGGTTTTTCTACTCGATGAGCCTCTAAGTAATCTCGATGCCAAGATGCGGGGCAGTATGCGCAAGGAACTTAAACTACTACACCAAAAGCTACAGACAACGATGATTTACGTCACTCACGATCAGGTAGAAGCCATGACTCTGGGCGATCGCATTTGCGTCATGAGCGATGGTTACATCCAACAAGTTGGAACTCCCCTGGATGTTTATGACTACCCCGTCAACAAGTTTGTGGCAAGTTTTATAGGTACACCTGCGATGAATTTACTTGAAGGCAGCCTCAGTCAGGAAGGTGGGGCTGTTTACTTCAATTCTCCAACTTCAAAACTCAAACTTTCCGACGAAATGGCCGCGAAGGCAGAGAGCTATGCCGGCCAGAACGTTACTTTCGGCATACGACCGGAAAAAGTTAACTTACTGCAAGGACATGATCATGAAGGTCTGCAAGGAGAAGTTGAAGTCATCGAAAAGCTTCGCGGCTCGCAACAGGTCTTCGTCAAAATTGGCGATCAAAGCGTAACTGTCAGTGTTGAAGCCCATTTAGATGTTAGAAATGGCAAACAGGTTACGATTCAACCTGACATGGCGCGGGCTCACATCTTTGCCGGAGAAGATGGAAAAAATATCACGCTCTAATTTTTAAAAGTGTATTAGGAGAAGAAAATATGAAATCTAAACTATTCCAAATGCTGTTGGCATTGATGGCTTTCACAGGAGTCAGCCTGACCGCTGCAGATGCTCCAAACTTTGTCGTTTTCTATGTCGACGACCTCGGCTGGGCTGATACTTCTGTGAGAATGATGCAGGACATAGAAGACTCTGCCAGTGACTTTCACCAAACGCCAAGCCTTGAGCGCCTTGCTAAAAAAGGGATGGTTTTCTCAAACGGATACTCTCCTGCTCCAACTTGTACTCCATCCAGAATAAGTATTCACTACGGTAAAACAAATGCCAGACTTGGTTACACTACTGTCCACGATATAGCGGCTCATAATGCCGGTCTGAAAGAAAGTATTCCAAAAGATAATATATCCATCCCACAAATGCTGAAGCAGGCAAACCTTGGCTATGTTACGGCTCACTTTGGTAAAGGTATTGCCATTGCCAAACCAAAAGAAATCGGCTACGACATCGATGACTGCTACGACGTTGCTGATAACGGCAACTACCATGGTGACTATGTCAAAATTGCTCCGGAAAGTGAGCGCGAGAAACTTCCTGATGACAATCCTAAGCGTATCTATTCGTTGACAGAAACCTGTGAAAATTTCATTCAAAAGCAGTCTAAAACTGACAAGCCTTTCTTCATGATGGTATCACACTATGCTGCACACGTACCCCACATGGCCAGCCCGCATATGATCGAAAAGTACCGCAACCTGCCTCGTGGTAAACACTGCAAAGACATCGACTACATCGATCCAGGTAAAATGAGTAAAGGTTACCGCGAAGTTGCCTGGCGTTTGCAGTATGCCGCTATGATCGAAGAGATGGATATGAGCCTGGGACGTATTATGGATGCTCTCGAAAAAGCTGGTATTGCTGATAACACCTACATTGTTTTCACATCTGACAATGGCGGTGGTCTGACACCAAACGGAGTCCTGACTGGTGGCAAAGCCAACCTTTACGAAGGCGGCCTACGTGTTCCGACCATTGTTTCCGGCCCAGGAATGCTTAAAGGTGCGCAGTGCGATGTACCGGTTATTCAGTGGGACCTCTTACCTACTTTCCACGACCTAAGTGGCAGTAAGGTATCACTTCCGGAAGGAGTCGATGGCGGCAGTCTTAAATCAGTCTTTGAAAAAGGCAATTCCGGTTCCGTTGACCGTCCAATTGAAGGCCTTGTTTTCAACTACCCTTACTATGCCGCAGCTCCGATCAATGCCATTCGTATGGGAGATTACAAATACATGCGTCACCTGAATACCGGAGAAACCAGACTTTACAATGTCGTTAAGGACATCTCCGAAAAGAAAGACCTTTCACAATCCATGCCGGAAAAAGTCGCCCAATTAGCAGATGCCATGGACAGCTACCTTAAAAAGGTCAATGCCCGTCAAATCGATGAAGTCTACAAAGCTCGTTTTGCAGAGCTCGACTACTTTAAAGAGCAGGCAATTGAAAATTCCAAAAGAGATCTTGAAAGAAAGCTCAAGAAAGCGCCTACAAGTGAGCATGCAAAAATTAAAGCTGCAGAAAAGAACAAAATAGATCAAAGATTAGCTAACTACGACAAACAAATCGAACACTGCCGTATGCAGACGAAGAATGAAAATTTCATTGGCGGTAATTACAAAAAGAAATAACACTCACCACTAACTAATTCCTGGAGCCACGTTTCGGACGTGGCTTTTTTTATGTACTCAATTACGAGATTTCTTATAAATCTGTTAGATACTCCCATAATTCCCGATTTATCCTTAAAAGACAAATAAGGATATCTATGAAAACCTTTCTAACTCTCTTACTTTTTATATTGGGCTTAGGTGCTACAGAGAAGCCCAATTTTGTACTTATCTACGTTGATGACCTGGGATGGACCGACTCTTCAGTGGAAATGGTTCGCGGTAATAAAAGTACCAGAAGCGATTTCTACCAGACACCATTTTTAGCTAAACTTGCACAGGAAGGCATGGTCTTCTCAAATGCTTACGCTCCTGCACCGGTTTGCACTCCATCCCGTAATAGCATGATGCATGGCATGACTCCAGCTAAAATGCTGAATTCAGTTCTGTTTGCCGATGAGTCCATTAAAAACTATCGCGGTGAGATTACTATTCCTCAAGCCCTGAAGAAAGCCGACAAGAACTATGTCTCGGCTCACTTCGGCAAATGGCATATCCCGTGCATCACTCCTGAGAAGGCCGGTTTTGAAGTGACCGACGGACCTACGGGAAATGGCGAAGGTGATTATATGGATGACATGAAAACTGTTCTCCCTGAGAGTGACCCAAAACGCATGATTGAGCTGACTGACAAAACTATCAGTTTTATGTCCGACCAGGTCAAAAATAACAAACCTTTTTTTGTTCAGTTATCGCACTATGCCGTTCACATCTGGCACGATTCATTTAAGAAAACCAGAGAAAAATACCGCAACTTGCCTCGCGGCAAAAAAGCTATCGATAGTGACTATATTCCAGAATCACAAATTTCTGAGGGTGCTTACAAACACAATTGGTTGATCAACTATGCCGCTATGATTGATGACATGGATGTCCAGTTTGGCCGATTACTCAAAAGTATCGATTCTCTTGGCATCAAAGATAACACCTACATTATCTTTACTTCTGACAATGGCGGCGGTCTTCGTGGCAATGAACCTCTTCAAGGAGCTAAAGGAGACCTGACTGAAGGTGGAATCCGCGTCCCATTTATCGTCCGAGGTCCGAATATTCCTAAAGGGGCCTATACTAAACAGTCTACAGTAGGCTGGGACCTACTACCAACTCTCTACGATCTGGCCGGTGGTAAAGCATCTCTTCCTGAAGGTGTTGAAGGTGGCAGCCTTAGAGACATCTTTGCTAAAGGAGACAGTGGAAAAATTAAGCGTAAGCTTGGAGAAATCGTTTTTCATTTCCCATGGTATAATGGCGAACCGGAAAGTGCGTTGATTATCGGCAATATGAAAATCCTCAAAAATCTAGATACTAAGAAAATTAAGTTATTCGATATCAGCAAAGACCATGGCGAACTGAATGACCTGTCTTCTCAAATGCCTGAAAGAGTCGCTGCTATGGATAAAAGGCTTACTGAATACCTGAATAGTGTTGGGGCTGAAGATGTCGTCACCCTTCGCAAAGGGTACCTCGAGCGCATCACTCAAAATTGGCTGCCATATGAGAAGCAAAAACTAGCTGCCCTAAAAGTTAAACTGACTAATGGTGATAGCAGCGTCAAAAAAGAAATTGACCGCATCACAGGTTATATAAAATTCTTAAAAGATGAAGTCACCCACAGTATCGCACGTTCTAAAATGCATGGCGTTGATTTCGGAAAATTTATTGTGGAAGAATAAGAACTGTTAAGTTCTTTGCTTAAAGAAGGATGAATCAATCATCCTCCTTTTTTATATCTCAGAAGGAATTAGATAATTGAGAGTAGTGTCAACATCAGAAAAAATACCATAAGGATCTTAGTAGATAGTCTTTGTCCCCAAGAAAAAAGCGAGCCTATGGGTATAGACTCACTTAATTGGGTTGTGTGTGGTGATTTAAAAAAATCTTACATTTCAATACGTAGGTAATTTTTCAATTGAGACACCTTAAAGTATTTTCATGTAATTATTTTTTAGGCGCTGACCAGCTTTTTGTTATTTCGAAAAATCCTGGTTGTTCTCACTTCCTTACCTTCATTGAATTCAAGCTTAAATTGTGTCTCTTTGCCTTCCTGATCTTTTACAGTCAATAAAGTTAAATGGTCTGAACTTGAACGCCGTTCTACGGTAAAAGATATTTCTGATTGATCCAAACTGATCATCAACGGTTCATCAACTAAAAAGCCGTCTTTATCTAATGAAAGCTCCAAGCGCTTATTTCCATCTATTACATAAATCTTGCGGCGCACACCGTCCAAAGATTTGACCAGAAGCTTATCTTCAACGAGGTCAACTTCACCGCCATAAGCAATAAAACCAAATTCGGGGTCATTCACCACCACACAACAGGCAGCTTCTACTCCAGCAACTAAACCATGCTCTATCTCGCCATCTATTCCCCAGGCTCCTCGAGGAGCATTTTGCACAGCCTGATTCCACTCTGAGCCATTCATTTGCGGCATAAATCCCCAGGAGACAGCACCGTCATGCTCTTTGCCCTTAAACCAGTAGCCGTAATCAGTCTCTTCTGTTCCAGAATTCACCAAACCCCAGGAACAGAGTAAAGAACCATAGCCAAGGCGTATCAGTTCAAAAGGCTCTTCTTCAAAATTTAGAGCCTGGTCAAGGATCGACCAGCCGCCCATTTGCGACATGTAACTCATGGTATAGCCGGTACTCCCCAAAGCTCTAAAGTCACTGCCATACTGGTAATAGTTTGACTCGAGGTAACCACGGCAAGCCAGATTCGCAGCCAACTGTCTATTTAGAAAGTTCTGGTGCTTATTTAAATCAATTTCCGGATGTGAGTACCACTCTCCGGTATTTTTGTCCTGCCATAAGTTTTTATCCGGCAGCATTTCTTTTGTAAGAGAGTATTTAGCAATGGCATAAGTGGATTCATAAGCAGTGGAATCAACCGGCATTTCAGAAACCCACGGGTATTCATCGTCGTATAGAAAATATTTCACCTTCTTCTCCCACTCACCGGTTAAATAAGTCGCTTGTTCTAGCTGACCTTCATGAATCAGAGCGTCTATAATTGGTAGCAGATACTTCTCGTGAAAGTTCCCGAGTTTGTAAGCCCAGTCTGTCCAGCCTTTATGAGCCCAACCTTCAGTCATCATAATATTATAAGGGACTTCAAAATAAGCTTTTGCAGTCCCAAAAGCTCGTTCTAAGTAGGTCTCTGCTGACCAGAATTTAACCATTGAAGGGTTCTGTTTTGCAATGATATACATATTGTAGTACAAGGCAAAATAAGTCGTATAATCAAAAGTCCGCCACATACGGCACTGGCTGCCACCGGCCTGAGGTCTACTGGTGCATTCTTCTATGGGATCATTCGCCGACTGACGATTTGTTAACCAACTGTCGGATCCATAGATACCATAGGGAAAAGGCTGTTCTTTATCTGACCTTTGATGCTTTCCCCAAACAAAGTTTTCAATAAAATACTCCAGTGAAGCGATCTCTTCCTTATCCGGATAAACGACATTTTTCTCAGCTAGATATATACACTTACTATTTGATGGATCATCTGAACCTGATACACAATACTCATGCTGACCACCGAGGTTATCCGGGCCCAGTTTGTTCTGCCCTGCAGGTAAGCGGCAATCCCACAAACTATACAACCCGTCATACCATTTCGATGGATCTTTATGTTGCTGATTCTTGCATATAAAATCAGCCCTCTTTTTGATCAAAGTTTCCAGAGACTCTGTGACAAAAAACTCCAACTGCGTTTTTTGGTTGCAGCCATAAGAAACCTCTATCTTATTCTCACCGAGTTTGGTGAATTTAACAAAGTATATGTGTGTATCCTGTTGGTCTTCTCCCAAACACTTCACCTCATCGCCGAATTCCGCTTCAACGGCATGAATTGGCAATTTCGTCTTTAAAAGAAAGCGACAGCGATGATCTTCTGGAACAACCATTCCCGGAACTACTTTTATATCTATCCCTCCGGAATTGTAGATAATGTTGCGAACACCGTCGTAACTGTCCGTCCACTGAAAATTAAAGGAATAAGTCTTTGATTCTCCGACCCCCAAAAACAAAGAACTTGGATCCTGACGCCAACTGCCTTCAGTTTCTTCCTGAACAGCTTTAGAGTGAATATAGACATGGTAAACTTCACCTCCATGACAATAATTTGTCTGAGGAGTCTTAAAAAATTCTAGATAACTTCCCTGCTCCGGTCGCATGACCAGATAGGAGCCTTTGCCTCCGGTTGGCTGCCAGAATATAAATGAATTGTCACCAGTAACCTGAGCATGTTTAAAAACTCTGCCTTCAAACGTTTCCTTAACGTCTTTGGTGTAATCGACGTTCATTTCCAACGGCAAAGCTAAATCACCAACCTCCAAGATTTGATCCCCTGAGTTTTCAAGATGAATCCTCCAAACTAAACCACCATTTGCCTGTCTGATATCCGTCTTGATCTTGAAGCCATTTTCAAAAAGGCGGGCTTTCGAAAATGATTCAACTTCGAAGGTTTCTCCTTGCGTCTCTCTAGTATCTGCTTCCAGCCATGGGCCTTTGTCGGCTCTAAAACGAGTAACTACCGCCCCTAATGCTTTACCAGACCGGATAAATTCTGTTCCAAAAAGGCAGCCGGCTTTTTGTAAACTGACGAGACCATTATTATTTGCTAACATTTTTCTTCCTTAAAACTATATTTTAAGAAACACAAATCACCGCCTATCAGCAATAATCCATTACGACAAAGGTTTATCCCAACACGTCAAAGCTTTGGACGCAATGCGACAAAGTAATGACGCAACCTATTATTGTTTATGCTGATGACTTTCGATACCTTTCCAAAAAATACTTTAAGGAAGTCAAATGGCTGAAGTTTTCAACTTAACAAATAAGACCGGTTCAACTGCCAAGGTATCCAATCTTGGCGGGATAGTAATGTCTTTATTAATACCTGATAAAGAGAGTAATTTAAGCGATATAGTCTGTGGTTACGATCAAATAGAAGAATATGAAAACAGTCCGTATTTTGGCTGTCTGGTCGGTCGCTACGGCAATCGCATTGCCGATGGAAAATTTATCCTGAATGGACAAACACATGAATTGGCAACCAATAATGGCCCCAACCATTTACATGGAGGCATCAATGGCTTTGATAAAGTCGAGTGGGATGCTGTAGAAAAAATAACACCCGAAGGACCTTCTCTCGTTTTATCTTATCTAAGTCGGGATGGCGAAGAAGGCTATCCGGGGAACTTATCAGTTGAAGCCACATATACCCTAACTCATGAGAATGAATTAAAACTCGAATACCGCGCCACAACTGATCAACCCACTATCGTCAACTTAACCCACCATTCTTATTTTAATTTGGCAGGTCACGATGCAGGTAATGTTCTCGATCATAAAGTCATGATAAATGCTGATAAGCTCACACCCGTAAATGAAAATCTGATCCCCACAGGAGAAATTCAAAGTGTTGAAGGGACACCTCTGGACTTTCGTGAATATCACAGAATTGGCGACAGAATAAATGATGACCACAATCAATTAAAATTCGGCCTCGGCTATGACCACAATTGGGTGATTAATCAATCTCCAAATAAACTGAACTACTGTGCAAAAGTAATAGAAGAAAATTCAGGACGGGTCATGGAGGTTTATTCTGATGCCCCCGGAGTACAATTTTACAGCGGCAACTTTCTCGATGGTTCAAACATTGGTAAAGGAGGAGCTGTCTACAATCATAGAAACGCCTTCTGCATGGAACCTCAACATTTCCCGGACTCTCCCAATCAACCGAATTTCCCAACTACTACCCTCAATCCTGGAGAGACATATAAACACACGATCATCTACAAGTTTTCCTCTATCTAATTTCACTTCAAGGACTTGAATGAGGCTCCCAAACAGGAGACCCACCTTCTTAAATGTCGCCTAAGGATAAATAGTTGACGCCATAAACTATGGCCTAAGGTCAACTAAGTGTGCTTTATTAGCCATACAAAACTTAGGAATACAATTATGATAAATGACGTTTTAAAACTATTTAATCAGACTTTTGGCGCCAATGCCACAATTTGCTCTCAAGCCCCTGGGCGTCTGGAAATACTTGGCAATCATACGGACTACAATGAAGGCTTTGTCTTAAGTACTGCAGTTGACTGCTACACCTTTATTGCCATAAAAGAGATCCCTGGTGATACCTGTAAAGTCATCAGCCCTGAAATCGAAAAAGAAATTCGCACTTTCTCCCTGAATCAAATAGCTGATCACGCTGAATCACAAGACTGGCTGAACTACATAAAAGGAACAGTTAAGGAGTTTCAAAAAAGAGGAATGCAAGTTCCTGCATTTGAAGCCGCCATTTTAAGCACAGTTCCTCTTTCAGCAGGCATGAGCAGCTCTGCATCTCTTGAAATTGCCCTGCTCCAACGTCTACATGAAGTCCTGGATCTGGAAAAAGATATAAACGAAATGGCCAGAATTGGTCAAGGCTGTGAAAATAACTTTATTGGTGCAAACACCGGCCTCATGGATCAATTCTCATCTCTCGCCGGCCAAAAAGACAGTTTTGTACTAAGCGAGTATCGAAATCTCACTGTTAAAGCCGTCCCTGTACCTAAAAACATCTCACTGGTGGTCTTTAACTCCGGAGTCAAACACGACCTGAGTCAAGAATATAATGAACGACGTTTGCAGTGTGAGGAATCGGTAAAAATACTTAAACAATTCTACCCTGACATACAGTCACTGCGCGACATAAATCTTCAACAGCTCGAGGCTCAGATTATCAACTTCCCGGAAGAAGTCTATAGAAGAGCATTACATGTCGTCGGTGAAAACGACAGAGTTCACAAAGCCTTGAACTGCCTGGAACAAAAAGACGTAGAAGGCTTTGCCGAACTCTTATTTGATTCCCATAAAAGTTCGATAGATAACTTTGAAAACTCATGCCAGGAACTCGATTTTTTAGTGAATATTGCTCAGAGCTCAAGTCTCTGCTACGGAGCCCGCATAAGCGGCGGGGGCTTTGGTGGTATCTCTATACACCTTGTAGAAAGTCACCGGGCAGAAGATTATCAACAATTTGTTCAAAGTACTTTTAAAAATCATTACGGATTCACCCCCGATTCATTTATCTGTCAAAGTGCGCAAGGCGCCTACTCTGAAAAACTTGTGGAGCTGGTCTAATGAGTAAAATTCTAGTCACTGGTGGAGCTGGATATATAGGTTCCCACACTTGTTTGGCACTGCTGGAAGCCAATTATGAAGTTGTTGTTGTAGACGATCTTTCAAACTCTTCTTATGAAGCCATTACAAGAGTAGAAAAACTAAGTAAAAAGAAGCTGAGTTTTCACAAAGAATCAATCCTCAATAAAGAAGCTCTCGATCAGATTTTCCAAAAAGAGAAGAATGTCGATGCCGTGATTCACTTTGCCGCTAAAAAAGCCGTCGGAGAATCATGTGAAAAGCCACTGCTCTATTATCAAAACAACATCTCCGGTACACTGCAATTACTTGAGTCAATGAAAGCAAGTAATGTTACTGATATAGTCTTCAGCTCATCTGCAACTGTTTATGGGGAGCCGGATGAAGTACCAGTCAAGGAAGACGCCGACGTTCGTCCCACCAATCCTTATGGTCAGACGAAAGCGATGATGGAACAAATCCTCAAAGATACTGGTGCTGCCTATGGCTGGGGAATTGCTCTATTGCGCTATTTCAATCCGGTAGGCGCCCATATTTCAGGTGATATAGGCGAAGATCCGGAATACCCCAATAACCTCTTGCCATTTGTATCTCAGGTAGCGGCCGGTATTCGCAAAAAAGTCACTATCTTTGGAGAAGACTACCCTACGCCGGACGGCACAGGCGTCCGTGACTATATTCATGTCATAGATCTGGCTCATGCACATGTTAAAGCCTTAATCAAACTAAAGCAGGATAAATCGACACACACCTACAACATAGGGACTGGCCGCGGTTATTCAGTCAAAGAAATGGTTGAAACATTCCGCAAGATCTCTCAAAAAGAAATCCCAGCAGTTTGCGGTTCAAGAAGAGAAGGAGATGTCCCCATTCTCCTGGCCGATGCAACACTCGCTAATAAAGAACTGGGATGGCAAGCTGAATTTGGACTCGAAGAAATGATTTCAACTGCCTGGAAGTGGCAGTCACAAAACCCTAAAGGATATAAAGCATGAACCCGCTCTTTGAACACCTTCAACCGATAAACAGCCAGGCTCTACAGCAGCAATTGCATAATTTAGACAGCAGTGAACTAAAAAAAGCTATTCAACAATGTATCCATGAGAGAGGAGCAAATGCCATCCCGGCAGATTATGAGCCTGCCGATTACTTCCCACTGATTCCTGCCAATAATGCTCAAAAAGACTTGTACAAAGAGGCAGAGCTAGCTGGTATAGAAGCTGTAAAAGCAGGAAAAGTCGCGGCTTTTACTGTCGCAGGTGGCCAGGGAACAAGACTTGGATACAATGGCCCTAAATGAACCCTTCCTGTCAGTCCAATAAAAAATAAAACACTTTTCCAAATCTTTGCCGAAAAAATTCTTGGGTACTCTGAGAAATACCATGTTACCATTCCCTGGTACATCATGTGCAGTCCTTTAAACATCGAAGCAACGATCCAATTCTTTAAAGAAAACCAATTTTTTGGCTTTAATGGCAATGACGTAAAATTCTTCGCTCAGGGAGTCATGCCAGCCACTGACTTTGACGGTAAACTCCTAAAAGCAAGCCCTGATTCACTCGCCTTATCTCCTAACGGTCATGGTGGGTCTCTCAAGGCTCTGATTGATTCAGGTTCCATCAAAGACATGCAGCAAAGAGGCATAGAGCACCTTTCATACTTCCAGGTTGATAACCCGCTTATCAGCATCATCAATCCATTATTCATTGGTCTTCACATCTTAAAAGAGTCAGATATGTCCAGTCGTTCTCTAACGAAAACCGGACCTTTTGAAAAGCTTGGAAACTTCGTTATTTCAGATGATAAACTGACCATCATTGAGTATTCTGACTTACAAGAGAATAAAGCTAAGGAAACAGATGATGCGGGTTTTTTGCGCTACCGTGCCGGAAGCCCGGCCATCCATATTATCCGTCGAGACTTTATTGAAAAGTTTGCCGATCAAAGCTTGAGCCTGCCTTATCACCGAGCTGAAAAGAAAGTCCCATATATTAATGAAAATGGCGAGCTTGTAAAGCCTGAGGCTCCCAATGCCGTAAAATTTGAGACCTTCATCTTCGATGCTTTGTCACTTGCTGACAATCCAGTTATTTTAGAAGCAGAAAGAAGTGAAGAGTTTTCTCCAGTTAAAAACAAAACCGGAGTTGATTCACTGGAAAGTTCTCAGAAGGATCTGGAAGCCAAGGCAATGAATTTGCTGAAGGCTGCTGAGATACAGATCCCGGAAGGTGTAAACATAGAACTATCCGCCAAAATCTGTTCAAAAGACGATCTTCAGAGTATAAATCTGCCGTCATTTGAGGCTGGTAA
>JAKVBD010000107.1 GCA_022446985.1 Lentisphaerales bacterium | reverse complement strand
TTACAGATGACTTTGGTTTTGCTCCAGTGCAGGATGGCGTTCACGTTCATGACTTACATGCAACTGCCTTGCATCTTCTGGGGATTGATCACGAACGTCTGACCTACCGTTACTTAGGCAGGGACTTCAGACTGACTGATGTTCACGGTAAAGTGGCCAAGAAAATCATTACCTAGGCTTGGCTACTTAATTAGTGAGGGAACGCTGAATTCTGAAAAGAAAATAAAGATTCCCTCATTTTATTCATGGGATTTGCCGAAAAGTTCTATTTATAAATGAATGTCTACTAAATTGATTTAAATGGCTGTGTGTTATGAAAAAAATATTTGTACTTTACTACTTACTTTCCTGCTCTCTTTTTAGTCAACAAAAACCAAATATCCTGTGGATTGTTGCGGAGGATATTTCGCCACTTTTTGGAGCCTATGGAGAAAAAGACGCTTACACGCCATTTATTGATAAATTGGCAAAGAAATCGCTTCTCTATAAAAGAGCTTACTCTACAGCGCCTATCTGTTCTCCTTCGCGTTCTGCGTTAGCCAGTGGAATGTTCGCCACTTCTCTCGGCAGCCAAAACCTGCGTTCTGAAGTTAAACTTCCATCATCGACTAAACCACTAGCCAAAGTCTTCAAAGAAAATGGCTACTGGACTGCTTTAAGAAATAAGACTGATTATAATTTCAGTCCAGACGGCCTTTTTGATTACTGGAAAAGCGATACAAAGCCATGGCGTCAATGCCCCAAAGATAAACCATTCTTTGCCTTCATGAATCTGGGTAGTACTCACGAAGGTTCTGGAAACCTCAAAGAGAAAGCCGACCAGGCCCTAAAGAATTTATCTATAGAAGTCAGACGCGACCCGAACAAAGTGGATCTACCGCCCTACTTCACCGACACTCCCGAAATGCGTCGTCTTTGGGCAAGGTACCACGATCTTCTGTCGGTATTTGATAAAGATGTCAAAGCGGTCTTTGAGGACCTCAAAAATGACGGAATGGCCGAAAATACCATCGTCTTTGTTATGGCAGACCACGGTATGGGCATGCCGCGTTACAAACGCTGGTTGTACCTGACTGGACTGCACGTTCCTTTAATTGTTCACATTCCTGCAAAGTTCAAACACCTTTCGCCTTATGGAACAACTTCGGGTGTTATCGACAGCATAACTTCTTATGTAAACTTACCCGCGACGGCCTTAAACTTAGCCGGGATAGGCATTCCTAAAAACTTTGAAGGCAAAGCTATTTTAGGCCCCAACGCTGTAACAAAGCATGAATACGTTTTTGGCGCCAAGGATCGTGCTGATGACATGTACGACCTGTCCCGTTGTGTCTTTGATGGCCGCTACCTTTATATTCGCCATTACCTGCCACACCAGGTACCGATGCAAGAAGGCTACATTATGTCTGATCACAAAAAAGACTTCCATAAAGAACTCTACAAAATTCGCCACGAAGGAAAAGATACAGAGCAATCTAAAAAACTCTGGAGCAAACGACCGTTTGAAGAGCTCTACGATATTCAAAATGATCCCAAAGAGTTGCAGAATATTGCCAATAAAGATTCCATTCAAAAAATCAAAAAGAGACTTTCAGAGAGGTTAATTCAGTGGTCTTTGGAAACTCGCGACAGTGGCTTCCTCACTGAGTCGGATATGCATAGACGGGCGAATGAAAATGGCATAACTCCTTACGAAGTTCTGCAAGATTCCAAGCTGTATCCCATTAAAAAAATCATCGCAGCGGCAAACATGGCCTCCAACCCAAACACAAACCTGCCTGACTTATTGAAGCTGTACGATGACGAAGACCCAGCAGTCAGATACTGGGCCGTACAGAGCCAAATTATCAATGGATTCAAAAACTCCTCTGCAAAAGAACTGTTCTTGAACGCCTTAAAGGACGAAAACCCAACCGTTAAAGCAACTGCTGCTGAAGGCCTTGCCAAAATGGGTTTAGCTCAAACAGCTATTCCAGCCTTTAAGCAACTCTTAACTGAAACTGAACCCAACCTGGCTCTTTATATTGCCCGTTGCCTGGCAACATCTTTAAGCGATGTGCGAGCACTCGAATCAGAAATCCGCGCGGCGAGAAAGCAATACTTATCGGCACCCGGCTCAAAGCGGCGTTGGAAAGATTTCGTTTACTCGGCATTCACCTGCTGGGCTCTTGAATGGTCTCTGGTTAAGTCAGGTTTAAACAGTCATGATGATTTTCATTAAAAAATAAAATTAATCACAAGTTTCCAGGAGAATATAATATCAGAAAAAAAATACTTAGAATATGTAATTTTACCGGCGGGGCGAGCGTGTATAAAAAAAAGGAGAATATTTCGGACAGGATCAACAATATTTACAGGATTTTAGATCCAATGAAAAAGTGTATATACCTAAGGTATATAACTTTATGAAAATAAATTAATATCTTAAAATTCTTCCCCAATCTTGTTAATCATGTGAATCTTGTCTAAAAAAAATGTTTTTCACCCTCGCGGGGCGCCAGCGCTCCAAAGCGCTAATTTCACCTTGGGGCGCTGCCGTCTCGAGAGTGTGTAAAAAACTAAAGTTGGAGAATATTCCGGACAGGATCAACAAGACAAGATGAATTGCAAAGCAAGAAAAGGTGCCTGAGGTATTTACAGGATTTTTACTTTTTGAGATAAAGTTCTAGTTACTTATAATTAAGACCTTTATGTAGAACTCAAGATAACATAAATATTTTCTCTATCCTGTCCATCATGTAAATCCTGTCTAAAAAAAACATTTTTCACACAGCCTCGTCTCGGCGGTATAAGACAATGCAAATAACAGAGCTAAAGCCTTGCACTAAAGTGCATAGTTTTCACTAGCCTACGGGAACAATAAAATTAATTTCGATTAATTTCGATTAATTTCATGCAAATTCAACAATCTAAACGGAATCATAACTTAAAGGATAATATGACCAAACTACTATGTGTGTTACTGACAGCTCTCTTTTTAAATGGCTGTGCAACTTCAAACTCTCAACAGGATTTCGGAATTTCCGTTCAACTCTGGTCTGTTAAAGATCATATGAAAAGGATTTCGAAGGAACTCTAAAGCATCTTTCTGATATCGGTATGGACGGCGTCGAATTCGCCGGTTACTACCACTACAAAGAAAAACCGGAAGATTTGAAAAAACTACTCGACAAACTGGAGCTCAAATCTGCCGTGACTCACCTAAAAACCAAAGACCTCCTTCCTGAGAATATCGAAAAGACTATTGCCTTCCACAAAGCGATTGACTGTAAGTACCTGATCGTCAGTTACGACAAGAATGTTTTCACCAGTAATGAAAGCAATATGAAAATTGCCAAGGTTTTTAACCAGGCGTCTAAAACTTTAAAAGCTCACGGTATGAAAGCCGGTTACCACAACCACACTCAGGAATTTGCTTGTGGCAAAGGCTGCGTCGATGAAACATGGTGGGATTCACTCGCTAAGAGAACTAACGATGACTTTATCCTACAACAAGACGTCGGCTGGACCTGGAAAGCAGGTTACGACCCGGTGAAGTATGTCAACCGCTACAAAGGCAGAACGACTTCGACTCACTTCAGATCGACTATGACCGACGAAAACAAAGCCAAAGGCTTCAAACCCTTCATCGGTGAAAATGGCCAGGACTGGAAAAAGCTTATCGAAGCCTGCCTACAAAATGGCGGCACTGAATGGTTTTCAATTGAGCAGACAGACTTTCCTGATGGAATGACGCCTATGCAGTCTGTCGAAAGATCCTTCAATAATCTTAATAAGATCCTCGCAGAGATGGGTCTTAAGTAACACCGTGCCGGTGAGGCCTATAAAAGTATTGAAAACTATGGACGCTGTCCAAACCTGCTCAAGATGCGAGCATCTTGAGAGTCTTTAATATTTTTATCATTACAGATTCGACCTCAAGTAAAAAATCATGCCTCCAGCGGCAGCGAGTGTGTAAAAAACTAAGAATATGATATTTTTAGACAGGATTTACATGATCAACATGATTAGGAAAAGAATTCAATAATTGGATAGAATTACCACAGATGTTTAATTCATAATAGGTTATATCGTTATGTAGCTTTTGATTAGATCCTGTAAATCTTGTTGATCCTGTCCAATTTATTTTCCCATAGCCCTTTTTTACACAGCCTCGGCAGCGCTGGCCGCCGGGGGCTTTTATCTTGGGCCTCGCCCAAACCCACTAAAGGATCTCCATCCTTTAGAATCCTGGGGAATTCTACCTATATCTGCTCGACATTAAGTAAAAAATCATGCCTCCAGCGGCGGCGCTGGCCGCCGGGCAAGGTGATAAGGTGAATGGCGTAGCCAGAGAGAATAGCCTGGGCTAGAGCTTGCTCGAGAGGTAGCCTTAATGGGAGGGAACTTAAGCAAAAATCCATGCTTCTGGTGGCGCCGTGTCGGTGAGCCGCCGGACAAGATGAATTGCGAAGCAAGAAAAGGTGCCTGAGGTAGGCAGTTTCTTCCTGGGCTCCGCCCAGCCCCGATCAAGATGCAAGCATCTTAATAATCTCCATAAATGTGTGCTTTCAGCACAAAAAATCCTTAAGTTCCCTCTCATTAGAGGTAGCCTGGGCTAGGATTTTATCTTGGGCGTCGCCCAAACCCACTAAAGGATCTCCATCCTTTAGAATCCTAGGAAATTGTATAAACTGGCTTAAATCACTCTGTCGCCGTTCCTTGAAATTTATCTTTTGCCTCACCAGATAAAGTCAACACTGAAAGCTTTCTTCTCGTCTCAACATGCCCGTCCCCAAAGGCAAAGTTACTGGTTTGATTCAGATGTCCCAAGAACTCTGGAAATTCCCACATCCACGAAGTTCTGTTTGGTGCTGCTGCATTCATATATTCCCAGACATAATAACCGTTCCCACCGTTACTGATCTTGCCATCGGCAAACCAATACTTTTCTGAGGTTAATAAATGTGCTCGCGGTATTTCGGCGGCAGTCCAATCTCTCTTTCGACCTCCCAAGTACATGTTTAATCCATAATCAAAGTCGTTGCGGGCATTCCAATCCCAGCGTGGAACCATACTTAAAGTTGCCTGTGGACAATGCATCGGAGTCCCACTGCCAACTCGTTTTTCATAGGATGGATTTTTGGCATACCATGAAGTGTTGCTTATTTCCAGATAATTATTTCGACTGGGGTTTCCATCAGTCGGTAAAACCTGATTGTGATCTGTGGCATAGGAAATTCCCCAGGTCGCTAACTGCTGGAGATTGCTCATGCATACGGCCGAACGAACTGAGATCCGGGACTTTTCAATTGCTGGCAATAGGATAGAGATCAAAATACTCAGAATTGACATAACAACCAGTAATTCTACTAAAGTAAACTTTTGCTTCATGAACCACCTGAGTCTTATACAATACTTTGTTGTTTCATTACACCACGGAGTTAATATAGTTTCCCTGAAACTTAAATAGAAATTTTTTGAATATTTAGTGAAGAAGAATTACTTCGAAACTTTTCCCTAGGAGACACTTGCCAGGCTCTTCGGTGAATTATTCATATATCTTCGAGGTTAATATCCTCGTCCCTCTAACATCCATTCTCTGCGGCTTTGCACCTGCGTGACATAAATTTTCGGCGCATTATATAAAAAGTCCTTTTCTGATCTTCCTGGTAAAATACTTCTCATCACTGTTAGTATCTTTCCCGCAGAGGGCTGCGGGGCTCCTAGCATCTCTACGTCATAGACACAAATCCTTTCGTGGTATTCGTGACTTTCGTGGTAAAAAATTTCGGCGCCTTATATTAAAAGTCCTTTTCTGATCTTCCTGATAAAATAACTCTTATAAATATTAGTATCTTTCCCACAGAGGGCTGCGGGGCTCCCAGGATTTTAATAACTAAAAGCGAAGCGAACTAATCTTCGCATACGACGCGAAAGTGTCATTAAAGATGCTTTGAATGAGGTGTCACTTCTTGCCCAAAGCTATTGCTGCTTATTCAGTGGCCGTCCCCCGAAAATCTAATTTATCCTGTCCAGATAATGATATTACAGAAAGTTTTGAACGCGACCCAACGTGACCATCGCCAAAAACAAAATTGCTTTTTTGCTGAGGGTGCCCCTGAAACTCAGGGTATTCCCACATCCACGAAGTTCTATTCGTCTCTGTTGCATTCATGTAATGCCAGACGTAATAACCGTTCCCAGCTGACATACTGATCTTGCCATCGGCAAACCAATACTTTTCTGAGGTTAATAAATGTGCTCTTGGTTTTTCGGCAGTCCATTCTTTCTTTAGACCACCCAAGTACTGGTTTAATCCATAATCAAAGTCATTTCTACCATACCAATCATAGCGAGGAGTGATACTCATAGTCGCCTGTGGGCAGTGCATCGCTGTCCCACTGGGTGAACGCTTGACATAACCAGGGTATTTTTCGTACCAGGATGTGTTACTGATCTCTGTGTAGCTAGGGCGGTATGGGTTCCCTTCGGTAGGTAAAACTTGATTGTGGTCAGTTGCATAGAAAATCCCCCAGGTTGCTAACTGCCTTAGATTGCTCATGCATACTGCCGACCTGACGGCTGTACGTGACTTCCTTAAGGATGGAATCAATAGTGAGATTAATATTCCCATAATAGCAATAACAACCAATAATTCAATGAGCGTTAACACTTTCTTTTTTAACATAACAGTTCTCCAATACATACATTTTAACATAATACTTTCACATACGAGTTACAAATCAACTAAATAAAGAATAACCCTTAACCCCATGGCTCTGTATTACTTTTAACATGGAATTTCAGTAGGTTGATTTTCTCGCAGAGCGTCTACTGTAAAATATTCGCATTTAATTCTACGTCTCACAACCTTAAGGAGCATGATCGTAACAAGAGTAAATTTTCTCAACATAAACATCACCTATATTTTTCTTTACACATCTATGAATAGATGCGTGCAACATATCCCACGCTTATAATTTAAGTTTTCTGAAACTTTAATGAAAAAAGTTGAGTAATTATTTTAGAACTAACGACTTCGAAACTTTTTTGACTTTTCCCCAGGCGACATCTGCCAGGCCTTGGGCGCCACCTTTTCCATCTGAGCTGATTAGAGTGGATAAAAGTATAAATTTTAAAAAGTTCATTTACGTTGCCAAGGTTTAATAGATTATTAAGATGCACGCATCTTGATCGGGTTTGGGCAGAGCCCATACAAAAGCCTAGCCCAGGCTACCTCTCGAGCAAGCTCTAGCCCAGGCTATTCTCTCTGGCTACGCCATTCACCTTATCACCTTGTCCGGCGGCTGCCGAAGCCGGCAGAGGCATAAATTTTCGGCGTCACAGCCTAACAACTAAAAGCGAAGCGAACTGAAAACTATCAACTGAGAGCAAAGCTCTCTAATCTTCACATACGACGCGGAAGCCAACGTAAACTGAGGCCATGGGAGCATCGTAAAAACCACGGGCGGCTGAACGACAGAGGAGCGGTTGATTGTACCAGGAACCGCCACGCACAACGCGCAATTCTGCGGCATCACTTTGCTTTGTTTTACTGACCGGATTGGTTGCTGTCTTTTTACTGAACTGTTTGTAGAAGAACTGCTGATAGTAATCTTCACACCATTCCCAAACGTTGCCGTGCATGTCGTGCACACCCCACTTGTTGGCAGGGTAAGATGCAACTGGAGCCGTATAGAGATGCTTATCGCCCGGTTCTTTATTTACATCCAGGAACCACTGACGCAGTACCAAATCCGGATACTTCTTTTCCAGTTCAACGTTGGCAATATTCGCCTTGCTATGAATGGTATTTCGAACTTTATCCCCAAATGAAAAGAATGTTGAAGTTCCTGCACGGCAGACATATTCCCACTCAGCTTCCGTAGGTAGGCGGTACTTCTTACCTTCCTTCTTGCTCAACCAATTACAAAATGCTTTGGCATCGTTCCAGCTTATACCAACAACCGGGTGTGAATCGTCTTGTGGAATACCCGGATTTTTCCAGCTCTTAGTTTTGTCTTCCTCAAAGAAATGAGACCAACGCCCCTGTTGCCAACCTTTCTTTTTAAATTTTGTGGGATTAAAAGAAATGATTCCTAGCTTAGATTTCTCCGGTTCAGTTCTATAAGCTGTGGCCTTCACAAATTGCTTAAACTGTCCGACTGTGACTTCTGTCGATGCTATTTTAAAGCCTTTGGTAATCTTCACTTTGAACTCAATTTTCTCGTCATCCAGAGTGACATGCGTGTTACACTTGGGAAAGTGTACATCGCGTAAATCACGAGTATTCCCCGTGCCCATTTCAAATTCACCAGCCTGGATCTTAAACATATCCATCCCAACGGAGTTTTTACTCTGTGCTGAACTTGAGCCACAGAGAGCTAAACAAATCAGTATATTAAGAAAGTAATTCATCGATCTTCCCCGTACTATCCTGAAATTTTTCAGGAACGTTCACTTGCATACCATGCAACATGGTCTCCCATAATCTTGAAAGTGGCGTATTCTTTTTCATAGCCAGATGGCCTTGATGCTTAATGCCAAGTGCTTTACCGCCACAAAGCACTGTTGGCAAACGATCTTTTGAGTGACCGATTCCCATACTACTACTAAAGGCCAGCATAGTGTGATCCAAGAGAGAATTACCATCGACTTCTTTAATCGACTTAAGCTTCGTCATGAAGTAGTTCCAGTGAGTCATATATATGCGGTCGACTCTGGCTAATTCAGCTAATTTCTTTGGTTCATTGCCATGGTGCGTCAGACCATGAAAGCTTGTCGAAGCTTTGAGGTCATCCCAGGTTTTACCACTGCTTTCTCGGCGAACCATATAACTGGCAACACGAGTAGAATCAGAAGACCAGGCAAGAGCGAGAAGATCAAACATCATCTTAGCATATTTATTGTAACTGAACCCCGGTGACCCCGGCTTATAAGAAGCCGAAAACTGTTTATAATCTGCCGCTGTCAATTTAGGCTTCGGCTTTTTCGACCAGGCAATACTGCGCTGTAGTTGCTTCTCCACTTCACGTACAGAAGTGAAGTACTCGTCAAGTTTTTGGGAATCAGACTTACTGACAGACTTCTTCATGTTATTGGCACGTTTAAAAACCAGATCTAAAACACTGCCCTGCTTTTGGAATTCACTATCAAGAGACGTATTTTCATCTTTAGAGGTCGCTTTAAATAAACGATTAAAAATGATGTACGGGTCACACTCGGCAGCAAGTGGAACAGCATTTTCAGACCAGGACAAAGTTTCAAGATCACCGCCATAGCCAGTCCCGCTTCTTTCGCCCAATTGAATGGAAGAATAACGCGTCTGACTACCAATTTGATTGGCAGCCACTTGATCCATAGAAATACTATTCACTATGCCGCTGGATGTCGTTCCCGGAGCACCTGTGGCAAAAGTGTAATCTCCTTGATGACCACCACCATAATTCAGGTAGGTTCCACGCAGGAAAGTAAAATCTTTCTTATGTGGTTTGAGTACTTTTAAAGTCGGTGACATTTCATAATCTGACCCGACGGAATCTTCTTTCGGCTCAAATTCATTCATATTCATCCCAGTGCCGTAGTAGAAAATCCCCATACGTCGTGGAATTTCTTTCTTCTTCTGATTACCCAATGCTTCGAGGTACGGCAGGGACATCATGACACTCCCGGCTTGTAAAAACTGTTTTCTATTTAAGTTCATAATATAAGTCCCTACTTGGATTGAAATGCTTTAGTATTGACCACGGCCTTGATAAGGGTGCGCATCGAATAATTCTCTTTTTTAAGCCTGTGCACTATGTCGTTTATTTCTCCGAGGTCCGAAGCTTCTATTTTTCGACCAAGCGCATAGGTCAACATCTTCTCTGTCAGTCCACGGGCAAAGCGGTCTTTCATTCCAGCCAGAGCGTTGTGATACTCTTCAAAATTGTTAAATGTCTCACCGCTTGGGAATTTTCCCTGAACTACGACATTTGGAGATTTACTCCCCCGGAAGCCTTCACCATCCTGTTTCTCACGCCATTTACCAATCACATTGAAGTTCTCCAGGCCAAGGCCATACGGATCAATTTTCTTATGACATACAGCACAAGATTGAATCTGCTGATGCTGTAACAGTCGGTCGCGTACAGTGAGATTTTCCCCTTTGACATTTGGCTCTATCTCACCAGCATTTGGCGGCGGTGGTGGTGGCGGTGAATTAAAGAGAACATCGACAATGTACTTACCTCGTTCAACCGGTTTGGTTCTATTGCCGTCAGAACCCCATTTGTGAAAACCAGCCATAGTTATGAAGCCGCCGCG
Source organism: Lentisphaerales bacterium (assembly GCA_022446985.1). Taxonomy (GTDB): domain Bacteria; phylum Verrucomicrobiota; class Lentisphaeria; order Lentisphaerales; family Lentisphaeraceae; genus JAKVBD01. The sequence continues at coordinate 6,781 of JAKVBD010000107.1, read as the reverse complement.
GTTCAGCTTTGCAGGAAGTTTTACACGGCGGAATTCACTCCCCTCAACACCTGAAATACCGTAGTAATTGGCCAACCTTTCATTGAGCATGCTCCAGTCACTCTTAACACAATCCAGTATGCTGCCATTGCTGCGAATGATTTCTTTCACAAACTCAACCGGCTCGCGTTTCATGTCTTCATCGATACCAATATTTTCATTCTTAAAGTATTCTTTGTATTTATACTTATCGGGTTCAAAGTGATCAAACTCCTCAACCTTGAGCCACTCATTGACAAAACCTTCAAAAAATCTCTCTGAACGGTGATCTGCCAGCATGCGGTCTACCTCATTCTCCAGGTATTTATGATTAGAGAGTTTATTGTGAGCTGCGCCGCGAAACAACTCGTCATCCGGCAAAGAGCTCCAGAGAAAATAAGACAGCCGCGAGGCCAATTCGAACCCTGTTAACTGACGCTTTTTGCCAGTTTCATTAGGTTCAAAAATGTAAAGGAAATCCGGAGAGCAAAGAACCGCGGTAATCACCACTTTAAGCGCTTCGTTAAATTCATTGCCTGCCTTTAGCTGATTTCTAAATAAGCCAAGAAAAGTTTCTACTTCCCCCGACTTAAGCGGTCTTCTGAAGGCTCTCGGTATAAGCTTCTTCAAAATCCCAGTAACTGTCGCCTCTGTTTGCGGCGTGTTCTCAAAGCCGGAAGGAAAATACGTTTCCATACTCTTAGGTGGCCAAGGGCCTTTTTGTGGGCCTTCTATTTCGACCCAGTCTATAAATAAATAAGGTAACTTATCCAAGTATAAAGTCTTAGGATCCAAACGCTGAGCAAGGCCGGAAGATTTACCTTCTAAAACCATGCGGGAGCGAGCACGTTCTGCTCCTAACCGATCACCAGATTTACTTTTCTTTTCCCAATTAGCCAGCTTCCTGGGAACGGATTTTCAGGTGTGGTTTTTAGACTAAGGTGTTGGGCCGAGATGTGACAAGGGAGCCGCTTGTTTCCCCAAGTCACGGCAGTTTATTACCTTCCCAGAAAGCTGGCTAATTGGGAAAAGTTTTGCCCCAAGTCGCACAGTATAGGCGACCTTATACCCACGCCTGTTTCCTATGACGCCTTGCGATGTCCCACCCACCTGGGTAATTGGCAAAAAAATACCCCGGCCGCATTATTGGTGCGAGCGGGGTAATAACTTTTTACTTATCTATAGGAGCAACTTCTACCCTTACTTCCTTCACATCTACCACCTTATCACCAGGAAGAACCGGCGGGGTGTAAATGAACTTCACCCAGATAAAAATGAGACTGCAGGCCGTCAAAACAATAATGCCGCCACGACCCCAATTTTTCATCAGCGGACCAGGCTTCTCTTCCGGTGGAATAGTCGAACCATTCATTACCATGTGATTGATTAAGGCAATGACCGGAGCCGAAATAAAAGCCACCACAGTGGCGAACATAACCAGCTTGCCCATAAGGCCCTCGGAGCCCGTACTCAGCATAAAAATGACGATTGTACCGGCAACCGCCAATAACAGAATTAAACGGTAAATTTTTTGACCGCTTTCACGGCGTTCGGCCGACTCCTCATCGCCTTTCCAGATCTGCAGACTTTCTCGCAAAGTACGCGGGTAGGCGTCGAGACAGGTCAGAGTCGTACTGAACATAGTCGCCAAAGCGGCCACACCGATGAGCGGGTAAGCCCATGAACCGAGGGTGTCGGTATACATTTTAATAAGCTGACCGGCAAAAACAGCACCGCTCGGAGAAGGTTTTTCACTGCTGCCGTACATAACAAAAGCACCGAGAGAAAGAAAACACATGGCCAGAATGGCCGTGCCGATGTAACCGATTTTAAAATCCAATATTGATTTTTTGACGCTGGCGTTTGTACCGCTGCTGCGATTCGCTTCTTCAGACCAAACAGAGTGCCAAACGGTAATATCCATCGGAGCTGGCATCCAGCCGAGGAAAATTGCCAAGAAGAGAATGTCCGTCTGTTTACCGAAGTCGAAAACCGGTGCCGGAGCATTGGTGAAAGTATCGGGGACATTAAACAGCACCATGGAAATCGCGATGATGGTAGTCAGCGTCAGAATGATGATGATGAACTTCATCATCTTATCGAGCATGCTGTATTTTCCACTGTAGAGCAGCGCCGCGGCGATGAGTAAAAAGACAATCGCCGGAACGTGCGGCATGTATTCGGGGGGAATATTCAGTTTAAAAAATTTAACGGCGATGGAACTGGTGACTATGGTTACCGCCGCTTGAATAAGGCACATACTCAAAAGCGTCATACCTATGTAAACACCGAGGGCCCATTTACCGAGCGCTTTATAACCGTGCAGGATATTTTTCCCGGTAATAGCGATGTACTGCGGACCGTATTTATAAAAAGGGTATTTGATGATGTGGATCAGCGGAATGAAAATCAACAGGAAAAAGGCGTATTTTGCGCCGGCCTTGGTCGAACCGACCAAGTGCGAAACACCAATGGCGGCACCAGCGTAAAGCAGGCCCGGGCCGAGGTTGTTCATTATATTTTTAAACTTACTAAGCATTAAATCTTACTCCTTATGAATTAAATATTTATTTATATAATCGAAAACGACATCGCGGATTTTATCTCTCTCATCAATCTTGAGACTGATTTCTTCCCACTTAATCCCATCATTTGAATAAAAAGCCTTTTTACCGGGCTTGTTATTGTCTGCCGCCACAAAGTAACCATTGCCAGCAGCTAAACGAAAACGGCCAACGCCTTTAAGTTGCTGAATATTAAACTTCTTAAAATCTTTGGTCTGGCAAACGACGCCATTATCCCCGGCTCCAACAAAACTGCCGTTTGAAAACTTCCACATACGGACATTTGATTTCAGTCTATCAATCCCCTGCCTTTTGGCTTCCTCTTTAGCCCAATCACCGACAACATTTTTAGTTAGAATCTTCCATTTTTCACCATCTTTTGAAGAAACCATCTTACCACCTTCACCAAAGATGTAGAATTTCTTATTTTCAAAAATCACGCCGCTCAACACGCCCATATTGAACTTGCTTTTCTCCCACGATTTACCATCAGGTGTGATAAAAATATTTGACCGTGAGAAACCACCAACAGCAATAGTCACATCATTTCCATGATCTAAGCCCTTAAGATCATTTTGATCGTGACCAGGCTTACCAAGAAAATGATGATCTGTCCAGGTAATTCCATCCTCGGAGTACATCCGGTGAGCGCCATTGCCGATAGAAATGTAGTGCCGGCAAAAGTATTGAGACTTAAAATGAATGATAAAAATAAATATTTCATAGTAACTATATCCTAATAAATAATGGGGCTACCCGAAAGTAGCCCCGCGTGTGTGTGTGGGGGGAGACTGTATTTAATTCTCTTTTTCTAAGATCTTACTAGATGAATAAAGCTCATCAGTAAAACCCACGGGTTTCTTTAATTGAAAATATTCATTTATGATTATTATTGCTCACAGACGCTAATTAAGACCAACACTCTAAACTAGTTTTCTAGATTCCAGGCTTTACTCAATCTCTTCTGCAACTGGATTTTTAACATATTTTTGAGATGGGTTGGAAACGTCTTGAAGGACATTTTCAGGAACCAGGTACTGCTCTCGAAGCTTTTTCAGTTCTCCCTTCATTTTCTGCACGACTGCGGCATACTCCGGATTCGCAAATTGATTTTTCATCTCCTTGGGGTCGGAGTGAAGGTCGTAAAGTTCCCATTCATTTATATCGTAGAAATACATCAACTTGTAACGACCGTCATAAGCTCCTTCATGACGCTGAACCATGTGCCAACCGGGAAATTCATAGTAGTGATAATAATGGCTGGTGCGCCAATCATTCGCAGTCTGTCCTTTTAATATTGGAACCAGGCTCAAACCCTGCATATCCTGTGGCTGTTCTACACCGGCCATTTCGAGAAAGGTTTGCGCAAAGTCAAGGTTCGAAACGAGCTTAGTACTCACTGTACCCGGCTTTACTTTTCCTGGCCATTTTACCAACAATGGGGTACGGTAGGATTCATCATACATAAAACGTTTATCAAACCAGCCGTGCTCACCTAGGTAAAAGCCCTGATCTGAAGAATAAATAACGATCGTATTCTTCTCTAGGCCATGCTCTTTCAAGTACTTTTTCACACGGCCGACACTGTCATCGACAGATTTTATACAACGAAGATAGTCTTTGACATAACGCTGGTATTTCCAACGAATGAGCTCCTTACCGGTTGGCTTTTCCTTAAGAACCTTTTCATTCTTAGGATCATAAGCTGCCTTCCAGAGCTTTAACTGCTCTGGAGTCATACGATTGTAAATTCTCGCCGCAAGATGCCCATTTTTGTCGTACTTCAAGATTTTCATATCTTTCCCAAGTTCCAGACTTTTATGAATGGTCATATCCTGCTCCCGAGCAGCACGGCCACGGCCTTCATAGGAATCAAAAAGCGTATCCGGTTCCGGCATAGTCATATCATCAAAGGCAGTCAGATACTTTAAAGCTGGAGACCACTCACGGTGGGGTGCTTTATGCTGCATCATTAACATAAAAGGTTTGTTTTTATCGCGTTTATCGAGCCACTCGATCGCTTTATCTGTAACTATTTCGGTGCAGTAACCTTCAACTCTTTCTTTACCCGAAGCAGATATAAAATCAGGATTGTAGTATTCACCCTGCCTTATTAAAATATCCCAATGATCAAAACCGGTGGGCTGACTTCTTAAATGCCACTTCCCAATCAAAGCTGTTTGATAATTGGCTTTTTGCAGGAGTTTCGGAAAAGTCTGTTGTGATCCATCAAATGACGAGTTTTCATTGACCATTAAGCCGTTTAGGTGACTGTACTTGCCAGTCAGAATTGTTGCCCGGCTGGGTCCGCAGATTGAATTTGTCACCATGCAGCGTTTAAACAGCATCCCTTCTTGAGCAAGGCTGTCGAGATGTGGTGTCGGCGCGACATCTTTCAATATACCGCCATAGGCACTGACTGCTTGAGTCGCGTGATCATCTGTAAAAACAAATAAAATATTCGGCTTTTCTGCAAAGGCAGAGCTCAAACACAAGGTAAAAATTAGGATTGATTTTTTAAACATTTATTCCTCATTGAATTATTTTTCTTATTTATCAATAGGAGTTTTTGTTTTATTCCCACGGTCTTTTGAGGTTATTATTAAATAAAGAAACGGGTTGCTCCTGAGAGAAACCCGATATGCGTGTGTGGGACACTGTATTTAATTCTCTTTTTCTAAGATCTTACTAGATGAATAAAGCTCATCAGTAAACCCCACGGGCTATTGTTCATTTAATTCACATTTTTCTTCAAAAAATAAGTTAGTGGAATGAATGCCGTCCCCAGTAATATTGAAGGCGTTGAAACAGATTGGCACTACTTATCTCATCATGGTAAAGATACGGAGAAAATTGACGAATTGGCTTTAGTCGAAAAGGCTAAGTTTAGATGTTTTAATGAGTTTCTAAACAAGTTAAAATCTGCCAAAGAAACTTCCGGAGACCTTTTAGAAAACACCGCCATACTTTTTGGTTCAAATCTGGGTAATGCCTCATCGCACAATTGGCGCAACCTGCCTATCCTGGTTGCCGGCGGAGGCTATAAACACGGTTCTCATATAGCTCATGACGAAAAGAACAATACTGAATTTGCTAATCTCTTCGTGCAATTTGGGCAAGGACTGGGCCTCGAAATTGATAAGTTTGGCAGCAGTACTTCAAGTTCTATCAAAGGATTCAGTTAGTTCTAACTCTGTATGGCAAAATAATCTTTCTCAAAAAATGCTCTAGGCCGTGGGGGCGCCTTAAGTGAACTATAAACCTGTTGTGGTGATTAACAGAGGAAGAGAACTTTGAAGAGAACATTTACATTAATAGAATTACTCGTCGTCATAGCGATGATTGGCATACTTATGACTATTTTACTGCCTTCTCTCTCTGAAAGTCGTGAAAGAACAAAATCTGCGCTCTGCATGAGTAATCAAAAACAAACTTATGTTCTGTCGAATCGCTTTATGAGCGAACATTAAGGAAAACTTCCTCCAATTGACATTTACACTCAAACTGTAGACCAACCGTACTATGACATGCATAACTCCACTGGTATTTACACTGGTATTTACACTGGTAATGACAGTGCCAAGCACCAGCGATTTACCGGCTTTTTAGTCGATCATGCCGAAGGTCACTTCAGCAATAACTCAGTTAAGTTTTGGCGAAAGTTAACTCATGAATATGCCATGCTGAAATGCCCCACAGATGACAGTGTCCAGTTTGATGGTAATACAATTTTGAGAAGAGTCAGTTACAGACCAAATTCAAATCTTTGGAATGCCTGGTCAGGTGATAAAAATGGTCCTAAAAATTCATTCAATACCTTACTTGTTGAAAACCCGTCAAATGCTTTGCTTATGGGTGATGGTAGAAAAGATGCTCAATTTATTCGCCAGGCAAATTCCCTTAAGACTGAACTTTACTTCGGAGATTTAGAACTTGATGATTATGGCGGCATTATTTTACGTCACCAAAAGCGAAGTGCCAACTTTATCTATCTCGATGGTCACGTCGATAATCAAAAATGGCCAGGAATAGAAACACCTACCGGAGAAGAATAACTTTTTTCTAATTAGACCGTGGGATTATCATAAACGCTCTATTCACTCTATAAGAAAATTAAAGTGAGTAGATGTTTATGAACAAAAAAGTTAATTCTAAAGTCGCGGCTAAAAAGAAAATCCGCACCGGCAGTCTGTCTAAAA
>JAKVBD010000106.1 GCA_022446985.1 Lentisphaerales bacterium | reverse complement strand
CGACGATAAATTCAAAATCAAAAATGAGTGAGAGTTATTGGCAATCAAGATATTATAAAAATCCGGTCAGACACTAATTAGTATTAAAATTTTCATGAAAAAGCCCTGTTTATTTGTTTCATACAACCATAACTTTGAAATTTGACAAGAGAGATTAGAAATATGGGTTTTGGAAATGTGAGTTTTTTCCTGAAATGGCAATAATTTCCGGCAATAATTACCAAAGGTTTTGTTAAGAAGACTAATCTTGAGCTTAACTAGAAGCTGGCCCGGCATTTGCAATTACTCTGTAAATTAAATTTCGGAGCAAATTCATGACACAAGATCCTTTGATGAGTGGGGGCTCGGGCATAGAGGCAATTTTACAGAAGCTGACTTCAGATCAGGAGTTGGATGCCGTAATTCTTCGAGAAAAAGTTGATCTGCTGGCTCGAGTGGCAGTCGACCATTTATATGAAGACGCATGTGGTAATGTTATCAGTTATAAAGCATCGGCTATTCTTGGCCTGGCGGCTCACAATGACCCTCGATGCAGACGATTAGTTATTGATTACTTAAATAATTATAATTTGACTTTGAAGCGCAGTGCATTACTGGCAGCGAAAGTCTTGAATGATAAGACGCTTTGTCCTCAAATTGCTAAGTTGTTGCAAGACAGGTCAACAGTCATACGCATGCAGGCAATGGATTGCTTGTTAAGTTTATCTCCTGAGAACCTGGATGAGTACTTAAAGGTATTAGTTTGTGACCATGTTTGGTACGTTCGAGAAAAACTAGCCAGAGTTTTAGTTCAGAAAGGTCTCTGTCCAGATTTAATGGCAAGCCTTGAAAGAGACCCCAAGGCAGCTGTAAGAGAGGCTGCTCATTTAGAGCTTATTCATTCCTGAGAGCTTTTATGGGATCCAGTGAGGCAGCTCTATAAGCAGGGTATAGCCCAAAGAGTATTCCTATTGATGCACTGATTCCAAAAGCCAGTAGGATACTTCCAGAGGTAATAAAAGTCGGCATCTGCGTGAAATAGGTGATTAAGGATGGCAAAGAAATGCCACAGACTATGCCTATGAGTCCACCAAGGACTGATAAGACGACAGTCTCAATCAGAAATTGACCGACGATGTGAATCTTTTTTGCACCAATAGCTCGGCGTATGCCAATTTCACGGATTCGTTCTGTGACATTTGCCAACATGATATTCATAATGCCGATACCACCAACAAGTAAACTTATCCCGGCAATTGCTCCAAGGACGATGTTAAACATACGACGAGTTTCCATAGTTTGTTTTAGAAGAGCCAAGGGAACAGATATACTGTAATCTTTTTCTGGATGGTTAGCTTCAAAAATTCTTTCAACTGACTGAGCTGTCATCTCTATGTCATCTGTTGAATAGGTTTGAACGTAGATTTTGTGAAGCTCCACTTTTTCCCATGTAGTAGAACCACTGGTAGTTTCAATTGCAGAATCACCATAGTATTTTCTTAAAGTTGTCAGCGGGACGATAATATCTTGCGGTTGAATAAAAGAGTTTTGATCACTTTGGTCTGACGATTCAAGAATACCGATAATCTTAAAATAGCGATTTTTAACCATAATGTGCTGACCGAGGGTATAGTCATTGTTCATTTGTTGACGAGCAATCTTTTCTGAAATGACACAAACTTCTGTAGCATTATCTAGGTCGAAAGGAGATAGGGCGCGACCCGCTAGAAGTGGGCGGTCGACTAGATTAAAAAAGGTTTCGCTAGTGCCAATCAATCGAACGTCCATCTGTTTGTTTCCTGCCATGCTTTGTGTATTGATAATTTTCTGGGGAATTATATGGCGTACCCTTTTACAGGTTTCTTCAATACTCTTAATATCATTGTATTTGAGCCCAAAAATCTTCATGCGGACTCTTTCTTTTTGAGCATTTTGAGGCATTTCAGCAGAGATGATGATGTTGTTGGCTCCAAGTTTTCGAATTTTGTCCAAAGCCTGTTGGCTGGCACCTTCGCCTACTGCGAGCATGGTCACGACACTTCCGACACCAAAAATAATTCCCAGCATGGTCAAACAGGAACGCAACTTATGAAGCCAAAGACTGCGTAGACCAAGGATCACTGTTTTCATTACAGATTGGTAATGCATTCAGGTCTCTCTATTTTTGCGATGACACCATCGCGCATATGAAGCTTGTGGCTGGCAAAGTCAGCAACTTCCGGTTCATGAGTTACCATAATGATGGTAATGCCTATCTTATTTAAGTCTGTCAACATGGCCATGATTTGTTCACCGGTTTTAGTGTCGAGTGCACCAGTAGGTTCATCTGCCAGGATAATCGAGGGATCATTGGCCAAGGCCCGGGCTATGGCAACGCGCTGTTGTTGACCACCACTTAATTCTTTCGGTAAATGGCCGGTTCGGTTATCGAGCTCAACCATAGCAGCTAATTCTTTAGCTCTTTGTTTACTTTTTTTGTCATCGCATCCCTGATAAAATAATGGAAGTGCAATATTTTCAGCAACAGTGAGTTGTTGGATGAGGTTAAAACTTTGAAAAATAAAGCCAAGACGTGACAGACGTAGGTCACTTAATTGATTGTCATTCATAGTGCTTACATCTATGCCATCGATTAAACAACGGCCGGATGTCGGGCTGTCGAGACAGCCAATCATATTGAGAAGTGTACTTTTCCCAGAACCACTTGGGCCTAAGAGAGCCCAGAACTCACCTTCGCCGAAATCCATGGAAACATCATTGAGTGCCTGGACCTGGTTTTCTCCCATGAAGTAAGTTTTACAGACATTCTCAATTTGAATGACTGGCTTCATAAAGGAGCTTTTTCCTGCTTAGATTTCTTTTTCTTCTTTGCTTTAGTTGCCGGTGGAGTACCATCTGCCATTTCAAATTCTTCAGGAGCTACTTCTGGCTTGGTGCTTTCTTCGAGAGGAGGAGCTAACATGATTTCCTCTTTAACTGCAAGACCATTCTTTATTTGAACCATGACTCCATCGTCCATGCCAGTTTCGACTTCTCTTTTTTCTGGTCCGTTTTGCGTGACAACATAGACGATAGATTTTTTCTTTTCTTTGATGACACACTGTGCAGGAACAGAGATAGTACTGTCGAAATGCTTAGCAAGTATGTCAATTTTACAGCTCATTCCAGGTCGCATTCCCTTAACGTCTTCTTCAGCGATAACTACTTCCGAGCTATACTCTTTAAGGTTTGGGTTCATCCATAGGCTGCCGGGGTTAGGCATAGGGTCTATATGCTGCAGTGTTCCATTGAGAACTATGCTATTTAGAGCATCAACTTGAACACTAGTTGCCATACCTTTGCGAATTATATTAAGTGCAGTCTCGGGTAATTTAAATGAAGCATGCATTTTCTGACTTGTTGGGATTCTTATGAGTGTCTCACGTTGCTTGACAGTTACACCTTGTTCTAGAGGTTGTGAGTTTGTCTTTCTGCCCTTTGAACTTTGCTGAGAACTGGCATAAACAACTAGACCGTTGATTGGAGCTTTGAGTTTACAAAGTTCTATTTCCTCTACTATTTCAGCCAGCTTTTGGCGTTTGCGATCAAGATCGACTTCTCTGGAACGCAGTCTGGCTTTGTAGTTGAATACATTACTACTTATCTTGTGCTGAGTACGCTCCAACTCAAATTTGCGACGCTCAACAAGGCGTTCATATTGAGTAACAGCTTTTGGGTGAGTGAACTTTTCGTATAGATCAAAAGCGCCTTTTGCTGTGTCGAGTTTTAAGTTTTCTCGTTGAACGGATAATTCGTCAGTTTGTAGTTCAGTATTTGTTACATAACCTTCTTTGTTTAGTTTCTTTGTCCAGTTTAAGCGATCTTCTGCACGTTCAACTTGAGCTTCAGCGAGAGTGATATTTGCTTTGAGTTCTTTCACCTTTTGAATGTACTCACCTTCGGTGTACTTTTGTAAATCCTGTTTCGAGAAGTCGTAGTTAATCTGTGAATCTTTTAGGTCGGCTTCACCTTGTTTCTTGACAATCTCAAGGTCTTCTTTGGCTTGTAGTAGAGCCAGTTCGGCATCTGAAACCTGAATCTCCATTTTCTCTTTTTCATCAACAAGATCGGAGTTTTCCAATTCAACGAGTAGATCACCTTTTTTGACTTTTTTACCTTCTTCAATGACCCACATAACACTACGGCTACCTTTAACTTCATTGACCACGCTCACAGATTGACTACTGGTGATTGTTCCAGGAACGGTGACTTTGATTGTCAACGGAGCTTTTTTAACTTTATACAGGGGGGAATTGGTCGCGGACTCTTCTGCATCTTCTCCTGAAAAGGAAAAGCTTAATATGACTGCGGGCAGTATAATCAAGCATAAGGCAGCATTCACTAATTTATTATTTTTCATTATTCGTACATCTCTTTAACTAAACCGTTATCATTGACCATCAGTGTGCCCATGCCCCTTTGAATTGCCAGCTCGCTCAATCTGTATGAAACTATTGAAGAAGTCAGGCTGTCCTGTGCTTCAACAAGGTCATCTTGAGCATCGAGTAAATCCCTGATTGCAACTCGTCCAGCTTGCAAAAATAAGTTTGTGGAATCGACGCGTCGCTCTGCCAGGGCAACGGCATTTTGTTGATTGATGAAAGATTGTCTATTCTGGATAAGGCTTCGCAGCCTTTCACGTATTTGCAGTTTTATGGTATCTTCCAGTTCCTGATAGTTCCTCAAAGCACTTTCAAGGTTTAAGTAACTTTGGCGGAAGCTGTGCATCTCTGAGTTTTTATCCCACGGTAAGTCGGCATCTAGGCCAGCCGTATAAATACCATGACTAAAGTCCGGACCAATGTCGTCTGCATAGGCTCCAGCACCAGAACGGCTGCCGCCGGTTTTGTAACCACCCACTAAATTGAGTTTTGGGTCTAACTTATCTCGAGCAATAATTATTTTGCGTTGAGCATCGACAACTCGGGAGTGACGAGTTTGCAGATCCAGCCTTTTAGATAAAGCTAATTCAATGGCTTCTTTTTCAGTTAATTCGTAGGGGCCACCACCTTTTCTCGTGGGTTTAATAAGTTTTATGTCATCTTCTGACTTTATGTAGTCTTGCTGAACATCTTTTGGGTTGAGTGTTTTTTTGAAATCTGTTGAAAGTTTTGCGAGGATATCGCGTTTCAGATTAATTTCAGAGTCTGTTGGGAGACCAAGACTTAGCTTGAAGGAATCAAGACGACTGAGATAGCTTTTTTCTGAGTTTATCCACCGAGCCCTACCGTCTAGTTCACGTTGCACAGCTTGAGAAACTTGATTGTCTGGTAGTCTGCCGGCTTCAGCAAGTCTTCTCGCTCTAAGAGCTGAGGAAATAGCTGAACGATAGTTGGTTTCGGCATTTACCATTTTGTCTTGTAGCTGTATGACAGATAAGAATGATGTCGCTGTAGTGACAACTAATGAGCGCTTAATTTTTTCAAAATCCCAAATTGCATAGATTAGATTTCTTTCTGCCTGAGTCAGGTCTTCAGTGACTATGTGTTCTCCAGATCCGGATAGAAGAGGAATATTTACACTACTATCAAAAGAAACCCCTGTTGAAGAAGCTTTGCCAGTACTCAGAATTCTTGTTATATCAAAGGCTATTTTCCCTGTTAAGGAAGCGCCACTTTTAAGTTTTCTGGTAGCTGAGGCTGTAAAGCTATTATCAATTCCTGTTCTATTACTTCCTGGGTTCTGGTTTGAGGTAAGCAGTGTATCATAGAGGCCTGCGTAGCTGTTTCGAAAGTCTTCGCGTTGCATATCCAGAGACATGGCAGCTCTAAAAATGACTTCTTTAATTTTTTGATAATCGCGACTGTGAGCCGCGGCGATCATTAAGCTCTCGTTTAAAGTAAGGTTATCTAAGTTAACTTCATGAAGCTGATGCTCACTAGTTGTGATGAGGTCCAACTCATCTTGCCAATGTTCTGGCTTTTCTAATGTTCTGCTATTGGCATACTGTGGGTCTTTGACCAATAAGTTTTGAGTCTGAATAAGTTTATTTCTTAGGTCATCTTCAATAGGGGAAACAGTAAACGGTTCGTCAGATTTTAGCAACTCTTGACGTTTTTCGTTAATTAAGTTCGTCGCAGTAGAATCTGAGTAGTTATACGATTCCTTGGCGCTATTGCAACCACTTATAACTAGGGAGACTGCAAGCAGGGGGCTATACTTTAGCCTATGTAAATACTCTCTTAACATACCATACATAACCGGTTAATTCCGGGGTTATCCTTTCTTCACTTTCTCGAGATAACTCAAGACACACACAAAATAATAATCTCTCATCTAGTTACTCCCTGACGCAAGAAAAACTGACAAGTTGCAAATTTTTTGATTTATCGAACGTTTTTTATTTTATAAACTGGGCGCCGATTTTTAAAATTGATTGAAAGATTGATTTTTAATTTTCTCTACAATCAGTTGGCTAAACTTGTAAGTCGGTGCAATACTTATTCGTGAGCACAACAGTCTAGTGACTATATGTGCCGTTAGCAGGTTAAAGAATTTTTATGAATAATTGGCATACCAGACTTACTCTTTTAGAGAAGATTCGAGATCAGCACGATGAAACTTCGTGGGAAGATTTTGTCTTTTATTATAGGCAGTACATCTACGTTGTTGTTCGCAGTATGAATCTTAATCATCACGATGCTGAAGAGATCGTTCAGATGGTTTTGGTAAAGGTGTGGGATAAACTTCCTGAGTTTCAGTATGACTCTGAAAAGGGTCGCTTTCGCGGTTGGTTGTGTCGAGTAACTGGTAATATCGTTAAAAACTTTTTACGTAGCCGTAAAAGCCAGATAAATCGCGTCGAAAAGATGAAACAGCAGGATGAGGAAAAGTACCTCAATAGCGTGTCACTTCCCGAAATAGAAAAGATATCTTCCCGCGAGTGGGAAAACTACATAGCCAATATGGCTTGGAATAACATCGAGAAAGAGTTCACAGTAAATGTTCGTGAATGTTTTTTGCTTATGGCAGACGATATTCCAGTTGGTGACATCGCTCAAAAGTTTGGTATTTCAGAAAGTTCTGTTTACGTGTATAAAAAACGTGTTCAGGATCGACTTTTCGCTGAGATTAATCGTTTAGAAAACGATCTTGGCTAATCTACTTTTTCTTCTTCGAGAATAAGTCAATCATAGCTTCATTCGAAAATTGTGCTTTTGCTATGGCCTGGCTTTCCTGGTGTTTAACTTCTATATCTCCAGGTTTTATATGTTGGCCTTTACTGAACATAAGAACTGTCTGAACTAAAGTCAGGGCTGCGGCGGTTTTCTGAGCTGCTTCATTGTTTTGGCAATCAGCATTTATGTTTAATTCCGTCTTCGAAGTACCGTTTTTAAGTTTTACGGCAACAGAGTCGAAGAATTGAAAGTTTTGTAAATAGGCCCCGATGTCCTTGGCTGAGAGAAGAAACAAGGCTAAGTCGCTATCTTCAGATGAAACTAAATACTGCTGAAGTTTTTGGTTTTTAGATATATTTTCTTCACCTAGTTTAAATGAGCTTACGATTTGATCCAGTGGGCCGGCGAGACAGGTCTTGGGACCAATTTGGCAAATGGCGAGCTCTTGTTTACGGTCGCGAATTTGGTAAATGAGCAGGTTGTCTAATTTACTTCTGGTGACGATGATTTGTTTATCACTTTTTGTCTTCAGTTCGTAATTAGCGATGATTTTATCAAGTTCGCATTTTTGCATAAACTGGGAAACATATAAGAGCCCTTTTTCCTCAGTTTGCTTTCCAGAACTTGAGGCAATGTAAAGAGTTTTTAGATCTGCCAATGGAAGTACTTTCAGAGTCGGCTTCCTTTTGGTTTCATACTCAAGTCTGTTGTTAATTCCAGGTGTCTTTAAGATATTGGGGACATTAATGCGACCGACGAACTTAAAGTCTGCAGGTATGAGTGTTAAAGGAGCTGGGTCAACAAAGGGTTTAGAACAAGAACTTAAGATAAGTAGAACTAGAACTAGTAAGTATTTCATGAAGGATCTGTATTTTTAATAAGTAGAGGAATTTGATATTCAGATAGAGCCTTCATCGCATTGGGGCTAAGTAAAGAAAACGGTACTTTCTTGTGGTCGGCAAACCACAGAAGTGAAATCTCATCACCAGCGACTTTGCGTTCGAGTAGAAAAGCTTTTCTTTGAGAAAGTTTACTGCAGATAACATCTATATGAGCATTTATGTCGCCTGAAGAACAAAGTGCTTTTGACTCAAAGCCAAAGTATGAGTGAGGTGGCGGTGGCTGTTGTCTGGCTGCATTTGGCAGTGCCAGGCCTTTTTCGAGTTCTTCAGCACTCGCTGTTGTTGAAACGATCTGCAATAAAGCAGTGGTGTATTCCTGCATAATTTATGTTGCTCCTTCAAGTCACACATTGTAGGTTAGGAGAAAGCTTAGTTACAGCAACAGAAATGAAAAATGACTCGAAAGATAATTCACATATATATGGATTGTTTTTACGCAGCAATTGAGATGCGTGATAATCCGGCTTTGCAAGATAAGGCAGTGGCTGTCGGTGGTAGAAGTCGGCGTTCTGTGCTGTGTACAGCGAATTATGAAGCTCGGAAGTATGGTGTTCGTTCGGCTATGCCGAGCTCAATGGCTTTACAGAAGTGCCCACAGCTGGTCATAGTTCCGGTCAACTTCGAACTTTACCGGGAAGAATCCCGCTTAATTTTTGAGATTTTTAAAGACTATACAGATCTTATTCAGAATATTTCTCTTGATGAAGCATTCTTAGATGTGAGCAATTGCCAAAAGTATAAGGGCAGTGCCACGCTCATTGCCCAAGAGATTCGCCACCGTATTTACATAGAAAGAAACCTTACGGCTTCAGCAGGAATAGCGCCGAATAAGTTCATCGCTAAGATTGCCAGCGACTGGAATAAGCCCAGTGGTCAGTTTGTGGTTACTCCGGATGGCGTGGATGAATTTGTTCGAGATTTGAAAGTAGAAAAAATTTGGGGCGTTGGTAAAAAAACTGCCGAGCGCTTACACAGTTTGGGGCTTGTAACTTGTGCCGATGTGCAAAAGGTTGAGAAGACTGAACTGATTAAAAACTTCGGTAAGTTTGGAGGTGAGCTCTACAATTTATCTCGGGGTATAGATTATCGGCCTGTAGAAAATAAAAGGCGTCGAAAGTCATACAGCCAGGAAAATACTTTTGAACGGGATTTAACTCCGGAAGAGTGTCATGAAGAGTTAAAAACTATTTTGCGCAGGATGTTTAAATCTCTTGAGAACTTTCTTCTTAAAAATGCCGATTATAAGGTTAAGACATCCTTTGTGAAAGTGAAGTTCAGTGACTTTCAGTCGACGACAGTTGAGCGCGCCTGGCAGGGCGCAGATGACGCTCACTTTCACGAATTATTACAGCAGGGCTTGGAGCGCAGTGAATTGCGGGTCAGACTGATCGGCGCTGGCGTCAAGTTTTATGATGAAAGTGATGCCAGCGATATGCAGTTAGATTTTTTAGATCTGCTTTTTGGAGAAAAGTAAACTTCTACTCAACTGGCGTTTGTGTTGTAGTTATTGCATGGCCGTCATAAAAGACTTGATTTCTTATACCGCTACCGCCTTTGAATCCATGGCGTGGCAAAGGAGAGATTGAACTGCTCCAAAAATTTGTAAACAGCAGATCGTCAATTTCACTGAAGCAGGTTTCTTCAGAAGGGTCTTCAACTTGAACGAGCATGCTTGAATCATATTCTTCAGGTTTCCCGAAGTAGAATTCTCCGTACTCATTCCTGCCAAAAGTAGAAGACATGTGAGTTCGGTTTAATTGTGTCCCGTTCATAGTTGTCGTATAGGATGGACAAACAAATAGTTCAAAGGTAACTTCTTCAGATGTTGGAGCATCATATCCTGCATAGATTCCAATAAAGGATGCGAGTCGATTTGAACTTTTTTTGTAAAGAGGCCACATAGTAGCCCACATTGGTCCAGGAAGTTTTCCTTTGTTTTCTAATGTGAAAACATTTGTGGCAAAATAGCTTTGTTTGAGATTGGATAAACATACAGCCGTTTTGGACTTTTCTCTGGCTTTGCTTAAAGACGGAAGCAGTAGGCTAGCGAGGATTCCAATTATTGAGATGACAATTAATAGTTCCATCAGGGTAAAGTGAGACTTCTTCATAGTAATTCATTCCACACATAATACTTTAAGGTCTCTTACACAACTGATTAAACTATAAGATATAAGAATGCTGTAGTCTTGAATAAAAAAATCGTCTACTAGGAGTTTTAGGGCAAGATAAAGCGTTAACTTTTTGCTTTAAACTCTCTAGCATTATTACCGTAAATTTTTCGAAATGCTTTGTTCATTTGGTCTGTACCTGAGAAGCCGGCCATGTAAGCGATAGCGCTTAGTTTAAAGTTACCGCCTTCTTCAAGAATTTCTTTGGCCTTACTGACGCGAACTTTGATTATAAAGTCCAATGGGCTTATTCCCATTTCCTTTTTGAAAGAGTACTCAAGCCAGCGGCGCGATTTACTTATATAGTCACAGATGGAATTAACATTGATTTGCTTATCGATATTCTTACGGATGTAACTTACAGCATTGAGAAGATCCGGATCTTTAAGAGCAAGATACGCAGTAGATCCTCGGTCTATCGGATTGAGTGGTTCAAAAACTATGTCTTCTTTAATCTCGCCAGACTTTACAGTGCCGTTCACTAATTTATCTAAAAGAGCGGCAGCTTCATAGCCGATTTGTTCACCATCGCGGGGAATACTGGAAAGAGTAGGATTTGCCAGCTCACATGTAATTCCATCGTTATTGACACCAAGAAGCGCTATATCTTCAGGTATGCGGATTTCCAATTGTAAACAAGCTTGTAGAACTTCCAGTGCTCTTGGATCATGGGCAGCCATCAGAGCTGTTGGTTTCGGAAGCGATTTCAGCCAGGCAAGAAGTTTCTCATTGGCTCCACTCCAGTTACCGGATAAAGTACTTTGCGCATCGTATTGGTGAATTTCTTTGTCATTAAAATCCAGGCATTCTTTAAACCCATTACCGATTTCCTGAGCATACCAGACATCTTCGATACCATAGTAGGCAAAGCTCTCAAACCCACGAGATAAAAAGTGTTCAGCACCAAGTTCGCCAATTTTGTGATAATCAACTCTGACTCTGGGAAGTGGAGATTGCTCTAACGCACCGGAAAGATTAATTGCCGGGATATTCAGTTCTTTGATAATTTCGGCTTCTTCGGGAGTATTTATGAAGCCAATAACACCATCACCTTGCCAATTGCGCAATTGTTCGAGTTCGAGGTGATGCTTTTCCGGATTGGTGATCAAAAGCCAATTAGCCTTTTCTCTATTGTAGCGGCGAATGCCGTAAGCAACTCTTTCTAAATGGCTTACTCCCATTGGGAAGGCAAGGGCAATCTGCTTCATTCAAATTTTCCAGTGAATTAAATGTTTTCGTATAATGGCAATTAAGTGGAATTTTTTGCGTATTTCAATGTCTTTTTTATGATTTGCGCATTTTTAGGCATCTATGCGTATTTTGGGGGCTGAGCTTAGCTTCAGTTGGTTTTTATTTAATCAAAGTATTTACGAAAGGACAAATATATGTGGTGTAGATCAATAGTATTTAGTGCGAGTCTCTTCATCGGCAGTGCTGTGGCCGATGTCAAAAAAGGGGAAGTAGTTTATAAAACCTACTGTGCTTCCTGTCATGGCCCTGAAGGCGCCGGTCTAGTAGGCCCAAACCTGACAGACAAAGAAGTTCTGCACGGAACTTCCAAAGAAGAAATTATAAAAGTCATTACTAATGGTGTTCCTGCAAAAGCTATGCCGCCATGGGGAACTAATCTTAAGAAAGATCAGATTGCTGATGCCGCAGATTTCATTAAATCGATCATGGGCAAAAACCTTACAAGTCCTTTCGCTACCGGCAAGTCTTCCGTAACTCCTTTCCCAAAAGGAACGCTCGATCGTCCATTACTGATGAGAACATATATGCCGGTTCTTGATCTAAGTGATGAAGTTTTTGGACATCACGATAAAGGAAAAGCTGTTCATAAATATACTCATAAAAGTGGTAAGGAAGATCCTGAAAAACTCGACAAACCAATTCACGGAATAGTCGGAGCCATAGCTGTTAATTTCGGCGAAGAGCTTTCTTACTGCTTTGACAGTACAGAGTGTCGTTTGCTATACACCTGGAAAGGTGGTTTCATGGATATGACTAATTACTGGGGAAAAGGCGCAGGCAGTGGTCGTAAGAGATTTGGTTACATTGGCAAAGTTCTTGGCGATGTCGGCTACCAGACAAAAGGCAAAGCACCAGTAGTCGGTACACCACAGTTTAAAGGTTACCGGAAGCTTAACAATATTCCTGAATTCATGTACTCAATCGGCGATGTGAACTTCACATTGAAAGTGTCTCCTGGCAAGAAAGCCGGCGAAGCAGTTTGTCACTACACCAGCGATGCAGTGAATGGCTTAACTTTTAAGTTCAATAAAGATGAAGCTCAACTGTTTTCAGTTGATAGAGGAGAGTTCAAAAATGGAACTCTTACATTGAATGGCACAGATGCAGCCGCCTTTACTATCACTATTCGCCCGATCAGCAAGGAGGCTAAATAATGCGTTACTTCCTCACTCTTTTAATCCTTACAATTTCTGTATTTGCCGAAAGTTATAAAGTCGAAACGATAGATTTCCCTCACTATGTTGCACCGGAAGTCGGAGGATTAGGCTTCACTCCAGAAGGTGATATTGTCGTTGCTCTTCGTCGTCATGGTGTACTTATGGCCAAGCCGACTAAAGATCCTAAAAAATTTCAGTGGCGGGTTTTCGCTGAAGACATCCTGCACAATTCTTGTGGTATAGAAGTTATCAGCAAAGACGAAATCGTTGTTTCGCAAATGCCTGAGTTAACTCGTATCAAAGATACTGATGGTGACGGTATTGCCGATCTTTACGAAAACATCTCTGATAAATGGGGAATGAGTGGTAACTACCACGAGACGAATACTATCGTTCCAGATAGAAAAGGTGGCTGGTACATCGCTATCGGTACCGCTTCTCATAACGGGCCGAATTTTTTTAGAACGAAAGGTACTTTCAGCTACAATGGCCGTCGCGGTCGCAACTTCTCAGCGAGTGATTGGAAAGGCTGGGTCATGCACATCGATAAGAATGGTAAAACAACTCCTTTTGCAAAAGGCTTCCGTGCGAACAATGGCATAGGTATGAGCCCAGATGGAAAAATATTTGTAACTGATAACCAAGGTGACTGGCGCGGAACTTCTCCGATTTATCACGTCGAGAGCGATAAGTTCTACGGCCACCCAAACAGCCTGGTTTGGGACAAGAAATTCGTCAAAGAAGTCTCTGATAACCCGCTTTTCTACTACATCAAAAATATGGAACAGTACGAGAAGGATAGAACTCCGGCGGCGATTGAATTGCCACATGGATTTATGATGAACTCGCCTTCAGAAATTATTTTCGATACCAAAGGAAACTTCGGGCCTTTCAAAGGTCAGGCATTTGTTGGCGATATCGCTGGCGGTCGTATAGTTCGTTGCATGTTTGAAGAAGTAAATGGCGTCACTCAGGGAGCTTGTGTTAAGCTTGTCGATAAAGGTTTGAAAGCCGGTAATAATCGCCTCGTTTTCAGTCCTGATGGTACGACTCTTTATACAGGCCAGACAGTTCGTGGTTGGGGAAGACCTTCCGAAGGTATGCAGCGCATAACATTCAATGGCAAAACTCCTTTTGAAGTCCGGGATATGAGCCTTCAAAAAGATGGCTTTAAAGTGACTTTTACGAAATCGATTCGCAAAGATGTAGCTGCCAAAATCGAGAACTATGCGATGAAGAGCTATTTCTACAAATCGACTCACCACTACGGCAGTAAACAGCACGAAAAGAAGAGTTTTAAGCCCAAGTCTGTAAGCGTTTCTGAAGATGGTAAAAGCGTTGTTCTTAAGATGGATAACCTCAAAGAAGGTCGAATTTTCGAATTGAATATTGTCGGTGACTTTAAGTCTGATAAAGATGAAAAAGTCGGACAGAATCGCATCTGTTACACAATCAATAAACTAAGATAAGAACCGATTATGAATAAACTGATTTTAATTTTATCAACATTCCTTATGACTGTTTCCTGTGTTGCTCAGCAGTCAGCTGTTAAGATGCAAAAGAAAGGAAATAATGTCCTCGTGTTTCTGAATGGGGAACTTTTTACCGAGTATGTAAGTGGTGAACAGAAGCCTTACCTTTATCCGGTAATTGGCCCGACAGGAGTCAGCATGACTCGTAATTATCCGATGAAAGACACAGTTAAAGAGGAGCGTAAAGATCACCCATGGCATAGTTCAATTTACTTCACACATGGTGCAGTAAATGGCAAGGATTTCTGGAATGACAAAAGCTCAGAGCACAAAGCCTGTCGCATCGTTCTCGATGAAATTAAGACAGTAGATAATATAAGCTCGGATAAAGGTCGTATCATTGCTTCTCACAAGTGGGTAAACGGTAAAGAAGTCTATATGACTGACACCACTGAGATTCATTTTTCAGGTGATGCGGACAAAAGAATTATCGATTACAAAGTCACACTGCATGCTTCAAATGGTGATGTAAAGCTTGGCGATACCAAAGAAGGGTGTATGGCTGTTCGTATGCACTACAAACTTCGCGTTAAAGATATGAAAGCAACTGTGATCAATAGCGAAGGTCTAACGGGTAAAAAAGTTTGGGGACAGAAAGCAAAATGGATTTCTTACTCAAACGAAATCGAAGGTGCAGAACTTGGAATTACCATGATGGATAATCCGGCAAACTTCCGTTATCCAACTCCATGGCATGCTCGTGACTACGGCCTCTGTGCGGCTAATGCTTTTGGTTTGAAATATTTCACAAAAGATAAGAAGAATGTTGGTGATATTACTCTGAAATCCGGGGAGGATTTGAGCTTTTCATATCGCCTGGTTTTTCACAAAGGCAGTCCCAAAACTGCAAAAGTTGAAGAATTATTTAACAGTTGGACCACAAAGTAAGACAATTATGAAATACTCAATTTGTAATGAAACATATGGCGACCTTTCGCTTGAGGGAACTTGTGAAGATATCGCATCGCATGGTTATGATGGTGTTGAAATCGCACCTTTTACACTCAAGCCTGATCCACGTGATATTACTGAAAAAGAAGCGATATCTTACGGCGAAACCGTTCGCAGTTTTGGCCTCGAAGTCACCGGTTTGCATTGGTTGTTATCAAAGCCACAGGGATTACATATTTCGACAAAGAATGAAGCCTTGCGTCGCGAAAGTATAGATTTCGCTAAGCATACTGTCATGATCAATGCTGCTATGAAGGGAGAAGTTCTGGTGTATGGCAGCCCAATGACTCGAAATGTCGAAAAAGGTATGAGTTATAGCGAAGCTTGGGATCGTTCAGTTGAAGCCTATGGTGAAATTGCTCGTGAGTGTGAAAAACTCGGTGGGATTTTAGTACTTGAGCCTTTAGGTCATGTCGAAACAGATTTTTTGACGACTGCCGAAGAGGGAATCAAGATGATCAAGGACATCGGTAGTTCAGCTTGTCGTTTACACCTGGATGTAAAAGCTATGTCTTATGAAGACAAAGAGATAGGACAAATCATTAAAGATTCCGCACCTTCGTTTGAGCACTTTCATGCGAATGATCCAAATCTACGTGGACCTGGGACAGGGGATGTTAAGTACGAACCTATTTATGAAGCTTTGCGCAACATTAATTACGATAAGTGGGTTTCGATTGAAGTTTTCAAATACGATCCAAGCGCTCAAGAAATTGCTCGCAGTGGTATAGAGTTCCTTAAGAGTATGGAAGATAAAATTATGAATTCAGCAGGAGTTTAACATGAAGAAGCTATTATTCTTATTGATACTAACCGGTCTTTCATTGTTCTCAGCAGAAGTGAAGCCTCTCAAGGTTGTTCAGATTTCAGGCGGTTGTTGTCATGACTATCCTAATCAGCAGAATATAAATAAAGATGGACTAGAGAAGCGTATCAATTGTACAGTCGAGAATTTTACTGAAGGCACAAAGAGAGACCATAGACATTCTTTATTGGATAAGAAAGACTGGTCAAAAGGTTACGATGTAGTTCTATATAATATATGTTATGGCGGTATTACAGATGATCAGTACATCTCTGATATTGTTGATGAGACTGCTAAGAATGGCAAAGGCGTAATCATTCTTCACTGCTCACTTCATACTTTTAGAAATGCCAGGCAAGGTGCGACGGCATGGCGTGCATTGATGGGGCTCAGCAGTAAAAAGCATGGAAAGAAAAGTCCAATTCTTGTTGAGAATGTTAAAGAGAAACATCCGATCATGATCGACTTTCCACAAATGTGGCAGACTCCAAATGGCGAACTGTACAATATTTTTGCTAAAGGCGAAAATGTTGAGGTCTTGGCAAACGGTCATTACGCCAACAGTAAAGACACTCACCCTTGTATTTGGACCAACAAATATAACGAAAGTAAAGTATATGGTATGAGTCTTGGTCATCATAATGAGACTATGCAGGCAAAAGAGTATCAGGATATTCTCAGCCGCGGTGTTCTTTGGACAAGTGGTAAACTTAAAGAAGATGGTAAGCCAGTCAAAGGTTTCGGGAAGTAGTTTATGAAGTATCTTCTAAGCTGTATAAGTATTTATAGGTTTGTTGTTCATCTGTTCCTGAAAAGGTGAGAGTTATACAGGTGGCTGGTGGTTGTCATGAGTATGATAAGCAAATGGCTGCACTTGAAGCAAAGTTTGAAACTCAGAGCTGTGACGTCGACACTATTGTTGAGGGTAAAGTAGAACTCATAAGCATTCAAAGATGCTTAAGAAAAGTTGTTCAGATGGCTATGATGTAATTTTATTAAGCTTCTGCTACGGACACGTTCAGGATGATGATTTTATTTTAAGTACCGTTGAAGAAGCTGCTCAAAACAATAAAGGCCTCGTTTTTCTTCATTGCTCACTACACAATTTTAGATCGATAGATGTCGGTACGAGTGCTTGGCGTGAGATGATGCGCTTAACCAGTTTCGGGCATGATAAGTTGGCAACAGTTGTCTGTGAGAATACTGCACCAGAGTTTCCTATTATGATAGGCTTCTCTCAGGCTTACGAATTCCCGGTTGAAGAAGTGTATCTCATAACAGAAGTTCAAAAGACTGCTAAAGAGTTAGTAGGAGCATTGGGTGAGAAGACAAAAACATTTCATCCCATAATATGGACCAACGAGTTCAAGGGCTGTAAAGTTTTTGGAACAAGTATTGGCCATAGCACAGTTACTTATTCAGATGAACAATATTTAGATTTAGTCAGCTCAGGTCTATTATGGACCGATGATAGGCTTCAGGACTAATAAGTCTCCAAATAAGCGCCGGCCTCATTTCTTCGGAAGTGGGGCCTTTTTTTGTTATGTTTTGAGCACGTCAATAAGGCGCAAAATGTGACTTTTTAATGTTTTTCTAAAAAACTTCAAAAAAGTGAAAAAAGCGGTTTGCCGAAAATAAGAATGGGGATACTCTATGGGGCCGTCGCA
>JAKVBD010000105.1 GCA_022446985.1 Lentisphaerales bacterium | reverse complement strand
GTGAGGGAAAACTTCATGCACGGTTTGGTCGGTGAGGTAAAGCTGATCCGTAGGAGAGGCTTCACTTTAATCGAACTCTTAGTTGTCATTGCCATAATTGGCATTCTAATCACCATTCTTTTACCACAGTTGAGAGATGCCCGGGAAAGAGCCAAAATTGCCGTCTGTGCCTCTAATCTAAATCAATCAGGAGTGGCTGTTGGTGTTTATGCTGCCGATAACAGCAGCTCTTTCCCTTACTACTATCAAAGTTGTGTCAGTTGGCTGGGGCCGGCTGGTAATCGTTCCTGGATGCAGACCGACAAGCCCCTCAATAATTTTCTTGGTTCAGCTCATGAAGAATTATCAAAGTGCCCTTCAGGAAAAGGTGAAAACTGGGACGATTGGGGAACAAATTACTACAATAACACGCGCTGGAGTGCCAATACTCTGGGAGATGATGTTCTCAAACAGGGGCAGGTCAATAGTCCTGATAGAATGATTCAGATGTATGAAGATGGCGCCTGGTGGTGGATTTACAGCGCTGGAAATGGTAATTGGGGCGGATTTCAGAGTGAGATGCTTTTTCACAATCAAAAGCTGGGTCGCTTCAATGTCAATTTTGTTGATGGCCATGTTGGCGTGATGACCAAATTCCAAGCAGGTCTTGATAACACATCGGCTTATACATTTAATAATCTTAAGTAAATCAAGGAATGATAATGAACCCTACAATTAAACTGCTCATCGCATTGTTATTTTGCCTGCAAGTTGGGAGTCATGCTGAAGTGACTGTCTCCGGGATTTTTACAGATGACATGATTTTACAGAGAAATAAACCTGTAAATGTCTGGGGAACTGCCGACTCAAATGAAGAGATTCAGGTTTCGATAAATGGTCAGCTTGTCAAGACCAAGGCCAGGGATGGGAAGTGGAAAGTAACCTTGAAACCGATGACGGCTGGTGGCCCTTATACTTTAAAAATTGATGGCTCGAATAAAATAGATATTAATAACGTGTTGGTTGGTGACATCTGGTTATGCGGCGGTCAATCCAACATGGATTACGACATCCTGGTTTATATGAAAAACCGCTGGTATAAAGACATCGCGGCTGAGTATACAAAAATCGCCCACGAGCCCAATGCAAAAATCAGGTTGGCACTGATGAATAAGATCTCCACTTTGCCAACAGAAACTAAAGTGCCGATGATGGATGATGCAGTATTTAATAGCAAGTGGCAAATGCCTTCAGAGAAAGTTACGCCTCGTATGTCTGCAGTAGGTTATGTTTTTGCCAAAGGTTTGCAAGAATATTTAGGTATACCGATCGGTCTTATAGACGCCAATAAAGGCGGCAGTTTTATTAAGTTTTGGGAGCCTCCCCATGCCAGAAAAGCTAGAGGCGAAAGCCGTCCAGCTAAAAATATGTTTAATGCCATGCTACACACTTACAAAGATTTTCCCATCAAGGGTTTTATTTGGTATCAGGGTGAAAGTGACGCTATAAACTTAAAAAGGGCAAAGGACTACAAAGACACCTTTCAGCGCATGATCGAAGGCTGGCGTCATGAATTTAATGATCCGGAGATACCTTTCCTCTATGTACAGCTTGCCGGTTTTGAGCGCAATCCTTATATGCATGGTATCACTTATCCGGCCCTTCGAGACAGTCAAACAGCTGCCCTAAAATTGAAAAATACCGCCATGGCCGTTGCCTATGATCTTGGCTTAAAAAAAGACATACACCCTCCTTTCAAAATAGAAGTCAGTCGTCGTCTTTTACTGGCAGCGAAAAAAGTGGCTTATGGTGAGAGTATTGTTTACAGTGGGCCGGTATATAAAAGTCATGTTTTCAAAGGTTCAAAAGCCATTGTTAGTTTTGAGCATTCGGGTTCTGGTTTGTTGGCTCGTAAAGTGACTCTTGAAAAGCGAGAGATACCGCAAGGACAACTTGAAGGTTTTGAACTCTCCGGTAAGGATCAGATTTTCCATACAGCCAAAGCCGTTATTGAAAAAGACAAAGTGATCTTAACTTCACCCGAAGTAAGTAAGCCTGTAGCCATTCGCTATGCTTATCGTGGATTTCCGTATGCTAACCTTTACAATCAAGAAGGTCTGCCGGCAGTTCCATTTAGAACAGATGATTTCGAGATAAAATTTAGCCAAGAAGACTCAGATTTATATAGTCGGAACCTGATCCTCCCAGCGAGCTTTCAGCGCCTTGAAATGACTCTCGAACAAAAGCGCAAGGTCTGTGCTATATACGACAAACATTTGAATAAAACTGCCGAAACAAAGCGTCGTGAGCTTTGGAACTTGAGCAGTAAAGTTCGCCGAGAGAAAGGCATGAGTTCTACAGAAGCTAAACAGGCAACAGACGCTTACAATAACTTTTTAAAGCCCATTCTGACTGCCATGGAAAAGGAAATAACTCAGGCCGGAATTTTCGAGTAGAGAGGTTTTTGTCCTTGCCCAAAATATTAAAAATCTGTTAAAAAGTTTGCATTTCTATAGTTATTTCAGCTTTATTGAGTGTAAGGTGATTATGAAACGTTTTACTTTGACAGAATTGCTGGTTGTTATAGCATTTATGGCCATTTTGATCAGCATGCTTATTCCAGCCTTGACTAAAAGCCGGAATGCAGTCAAGGCTGCAGTCTGTATGAATAATATGAAGCAAATTGGCATCGGTGAACAATTAAGTATTAAAGATCGCAGTGGTAAGTATACCGAGGCCTGGGATACTTCTGAAGATGCAGTTTGGGACGAGGTTATTTGCCAATATCTTGGAGTAGAATTACCAGATTACTCAGAGTTTCACTATTATTTTAAAGAGTATCCAGAGATCCTGCCTCAGATGCAAGAATTTTTACTTTGTCCGATCGATGAAATTCCTCTTAAAGAAGGCAAAGAAGGTCGAGCCCGGCGAACATACTCGATGAATGGCTATGGTCTTGATGGTACCACAGATACTGTGCGTTGGGGGATCAGTAGTCGAAATTCTTCGGTCTATGCCAGCGAAGTGGAAGAGCCGTCGATGACTTTTACTCATTTAGAACAGCCGAGTTCATCGAATATGACAGGAGGTGCTGGCCATAATTCGGCCGTAAGTGTCTATGGCTGGCAAATGAATAATAGCGTTGTTGATGATCTTTCTTTTCACAAGCCGCTAATTTTTAATTATCATTTTGCCGATGGTTCAGTTCGTGCCGTAAATGTCTGGAAAGCCTGGGGTGGTGGCCGTTATGGCATGTGGGATCGATTCAAAGAGTAGAACTGATTTTTGATATATTGGATAATGTTGGTATTAATCCACATAATCAGATCTTAAATAATTTCCTGAGATCATTTAGTGTTTATTTATTCAAACATTAATATCAGGAAGTAGAAGATGTCTGAGTACTACGAAGAAGAGTATGAAAGTGAGTTTTTAAGTGAAGAGGATATCTTCCTTATTCAAGAAACTTATCGCCGCCAGCGTTTAAAAGAGACCCTTATTGGGCCGACAGTTTCAACAATTTTCCACATCTTGCTGATTGTTATTTTAGCGATTATGATTACCGACAAGTATCAGCCGGAATTAGCCGAAATAGAAATTAAGATGCAGGAAGTCGAAGAGGCCCAAATTGAGGAATCTCCACCGGTTGAAGAGCCTGTTGAAGAAGTGATTGAAGAGAGTGATACGGTAAACCCGATTTTAACGACCGTTGCCATAGAAACGGTGGAAACCAATGATACAGCCTTAGAAGATGTCAGCGATGACGCTCCTTCGACAGAAGATGATTCGGCGATTGATGCCGTGTCTGATGTTGTTGTATCTCCTTCGGCTTTTGCTTCGCCATCATTCTTTGGTGGTCGCAGCGCCGCGGGTCGAGCATCGGCTGTTTCAAAATTTGGCGGTACAGTAGCTGGTCAGCAAAATCTTTTGAAAGCTCTCTACTGGTTGAAAAAAGTTCAGAATCCAGATGGCTCATGGGGCGATAAAAATTTACCGGCATTTACCGGTTTGGCGATGCTGACATTTTTAGCTTATGGCGAAACTCCGACTTCTAAAGAATTCGGATTGACCGTGCGCAAAGCGATGGAATGGTTGAGTATAGATACAACCAGCAGTAATGCCGGCAGAAGCTATAGTCATGCAATTAAAAGTTATGCCATATCCGAAGCCTATGCGATGACGGGAATTTCAATTCTTGAAGAGGCGATGAATCGCAATATGCGGATCATTATCAATGGCATAGGCCGAGGTGGCAGCTATGACTACAGTTACCGTACGGGACGCGATCGCGACGACATCTCTTTAGCAGGTTGGAATTATCAGGCGATGAAAGCGGCTTATGGAGCCGGTTGTGAAGAAAAAGGTTTAACAGAAGCTATTATCAAAGCCGTTGGTTGGCTTAAGAAATATGCAGATTCTGACAATAATGGTGATGGATTTCCCTACAATTCTTTTGCCAATGGTGGAGCCGGTGATTGGAAAGGGCATTTTACTATGCGCGCCGTCGGTGTTCTGTGTATGCAACTTTATGGAGAAGGCAATTACCCGGGAGTTCAGGACGAAATACAGAAGATTTCAACTTTTGACTATTCTCACTTGAGCTGGGATGCTCCTAAAAAGGATAATCTTTATGCTTGGTACTATGCCACTCAGGCGATGTTCCAGAAAGGCGGTACCATGTGGAAAAAATGGAACCGAAAATTCCAAAAAGTTGTCGGGGACGCACAGCACTCTGAAGGCTACTGGGAATACCCGGGTAACTATCATGGTAAAGGAATTTCCGGTTTAGAGGACAAAGTCTATGCAACCACGCTCTGTGCTTTGATGTTGACGGTTTATTACCGCTACCTACCTTCGACAAAAGGTGCGGTCGGCAATAAGGGCGCTAAGAAGCAGACCATCGTTATGGAGGAAGAGGGTCTGAACCTTATTGATTGATCATAAATATAGAGGCTTTTAGTTGATATAGACTGTCAAGAATATTCGACACCTGTTTTATTTTTCGGCCGACTGCCAACAAGAGTGCCAGACTACCTTCATAAGATTGACCAGTTCGGCGCTCTCGATTATCAGAGCATAACACTCTTGATAGGATGATGAAATGAAGACTTTGGTGTCGGTGACCGTCATCGTTACTATCTCCCCAAGAACAGGGTAATTCATGTAGCGCACGCGACGTAAATACTCAGAGCCATCACTCATAAAAGGCAGGCTTTTCATTTCAAGTGATTTCACTCTGAGGGCATTCGACCAGATGCCTCTTTTGACGCGCTCATTAACTAAATTCTCAAGGAACTCTTTGCCGAGTACACTATCCAGGGATTTGAGAGATCCAAAGTAGTAGTACTCACACTCTGTTGAGTCGAGGACTTCATACTCTGCTTTCTTAATGCCTTCGACGCCATCGTAAAAGCGTACATTCGGCTTATTCGAAGCATTATCGTAAAAAGCTGACAATTGAGGCATAAGCTGCTTAATTTTTTTTTCTTTAGCACGGTGGTTTTCAAGTAATCTTTGTGGATCTTCGGCAGAGAAATAGCGGCGGCTGCCTTTGTGGGTCTGATTAATTAATCCCTGGCCCATGAGGTCATCGAGAATATCATAACAGGTTGGTCTTTTGATGGATGAGAGAGCGGCGATTTCGGTTGCTGTACCGGAGCCGATTTTTAAAACGGTCAGGTAGACAGTTGCCTTTTTACCTTTAAGTCCAAGTTCTTCTAAAGTACTTTCCACGTCCATAGGCTTCATTCCAGATAAAATTAAATACACATTACCTTATCTCATAGAAAGGGCAAAAGAAAGTCTGTCGGCATTTTTCGACAGCTAAAAATATGTAAAAATTATCATTCTTCTTGCGCTTGTCATATATTAGGGAAATTCATACTTAATTGAAGGAATAATACTTTGCGTGTCGTGTTGTTACTCATTTTTCTCTCTTGTACTCTGCCTGGGCAGGAACCTGTTTTTCAATGGCAGTTTAGTCAGAAACAGTTTAAAGGAGGTATGATTTCTCCTAGTAAGGGAAATCTTCAGCTGAGCTCTACTAAGGCTGATTTCAGTCAAGGGAAACCGACAGCTATACTTACCGGTACAGAAGCTCTAAAAGTCGTCGGTGGAGAAGGGAAGTATCCTCAGAAAGCAATTTCTGTGGCGGCCTGGGTAAAAGCTGACAAAACTCCCAAATGGGCCGGTATCACCACTTTGATTCAGGATAATGGCAAGTATAAGCGCGGTTTTTTCCTGGGCAGTCGTTTTAATAAATTTTCATTCAGTGTTGCGGGAGTGAAGCGGCAAAGCCTTCATTACATGACCTGTAAAACTCCTTTTAGCACCGGCTTTTGGTACTATGTCGTTGGAAGTTACGATGGGGCGTATCAGCGCCTGTATATCGATGGTAAGTTGGATAGTACTTATAAGTCGAATGGTGGCGATATTTCTTATCCGGAAGTTCAATTGCCGACGGTAGGAGCTTTCAAAGATGACGATGAAACTCACCCGTTTCACGGTAAGATAAATGAACTTAGCGTTTACGATACAGCTCTTTCGGAAGAGTTTATTCAGAAAGAATTCGAGAAAAGGAAAAATGAGTTTCCGGGTATAGAAGGCACCCTAAATAACGATGGTCAGTGGCCGACTTACTTAGGGAATAATGAGCGTCAGGCGGCCAGCCCGACAGAACTGCCTTTTCCATTAAAACAAGCCTGGTCCTATAAAGCGCGTCACAAACCGGCACCAGCCTGGCCTTTGCCAGCGAAGATGGATTACTGGCGTGAAAACGCTCCTAAGGCAAGAGTTATTTTTGACCGGGCTTATCACCTGGTTGGTCAAGGCAATTTACTTTACTTTGGTTCTTCTGCAGATCACAAAATTTATTGTTTAGATAATCGCACCGGTAAAGAGGTATGGAGTTATTTCACAGAAGGCCCGGTACGTCTGGCACCCAGTGTCTATGAAGGTAAAGTCTACACCGGTTCGGATGATGGTTATGTTTATTGTAACGATGCTGCGACTGGAAAGCTCATCTGGAAACAACGACTTGCGAAAGAAGATGTAAGACTTCCGGGTAACGAAAGAATGATCAGTCAATGGCCGGTGCGTACCGGTGTTATTATCGAAGATAAAATTGCCCATTTTTGCGCTGGTCTTTTTCCTTCGCAGGGAGTTTTTCGCGGTGGTGCGGATGTCGAGTCAGGCAAGATTTTAGCCAATTTAAAATTGTGGTATTCGGCCCAGGGCTACATGCAGTCAAACTCAGGGCAGATTGAATTTTCCCAGGGGCGTCATCCTGCCAAAAAGTTCCTGGTGACTCTTAAGAGGAATTTTAAAAGTCTCAGTCAGGAAATGCTCTTGCTTCCGAAAGAATATTCATACGCTTTTATAAAAGCCGGTAATGTTCATATCGGTGGCGGTGATGGTAAAATTATCGCTATAGATGGTACTAAAAATAAAGTCCTCTGGCGCGCGGAAGTGACTGGTAGAGTTTACTCTCTGGCAGTTATCAATGGCCGCCTTTATGCTTCAACCGATGAAGGTTTTATTTACTGTTTTACCGGCAAAGCCGGAGCTGCTAAGGCTATAACAAATAATATAACTAAAAAACTGCCTTACACTTCAAAAAGTGATCAGGAGCGCACAGAAAAAATAACCCGTTTTT
Organism: Lentisphaerales bacterium; assembly: GCA_022446985.1. Classification (GTDB taxonomy): domain Bacteria; phylum Verrucomicrobiota; class Lentisphaeria; order Lentisphaerales; family Lentisphaeraceae; genus JAKVBD01. The sequence continues at coordinate 10,155 of JAKVBD010000105.1, read as the reverse complement.
TACTTAACAAGCGCCCTCAATTACATAGGGGTTATGCTTTGGTTACTGACTTAACGGTAAAAGAGATTTACAGCCTTTGTAAGTACAGCGATTATCAGGTGATTGCGATAGAAAATGATGCCGCAAAAATCGATTAGATGAGGCAGCTTCTGGACGTTCTTGGACTGTACGGAACCCGTGTTACGGTGCAGCAGACTCTGGATAAAAAGTTGCCTTATGTCGATGGCACTTTCAATCTAATTTTTGATCCCGGACAAAAGCTTTCAAAAGAAGAAAAGCAACGCGTTTTACAGCCTTATACTGGATTGGCATTATCTGGGTCTAAGTATCGCACAATGGCTGCCGGAATTAAACCGACAGGCGCAGGAGAGTGGACAAATATGTATGGCAATGCAGCCAATACGAATTGCAGTAATGAAGCAAATGTCAGCACGAAGTTAGCCATTCAGTGGTTTGGTCCTCCGGGACCGCGTAAAATGGTTGACCGCCACCACCGCACCATTGCTCCTTTGAGTCACAATGGCCGTTTATTTATACCTGGCGAGAATGTCATTATCTGTTCAGATGCCTGGAATGGCACGGTTCTTTGGGAATTAACGGTTAGAGACTCTATTCGCATCATGGCCCAAAAGGATTGCAGTTACATCTCTGTCGATGAAAAGTATCTTTACGTTGCAGCTAAAAACAAGTGCCTGGTGGTCGATGTCCGTAATGGCAAAGTGGTACAAGAGTTGAAAACGACTAAAGGAAATTCTGAGTGGGGTTATGTTGGTTTAAGCAAAGATATGGTGATTGGTAGCAGTGTTTCTGAAGGCGCTATTCGCCGGCACCAGAGCCATAAAAATACGACCGATTTAACGCATTATGATTATGTTCCGGTGATAACTTCCAGTACTCTATCCGGTACTAAAAAAGGCAGTCAGACTGCTGCCTGGATTTATAAGGCGAAAGGCGGTATTTCAAACACCAGTATATGTATCTATAAAGAGAATATTTACTTTATAGAGAGTCACGACAGTGAAACACTTGGTGGCCAACAGAAGCTTGAAACTCTGCTGGCTAAAGGCAGCTCAATTGTTTGCCTTAATGCTAAGACAGGCCGTGAGCTATGGCGTCAGGAAAACAGGAATTCTAAATTCAGGCATAATATCAGCTTATCTGCAGCAAATGATGTCTTGATCTGCAGTGGGGCTTTTAATAATTATAAAGTCAACAAACGCGGTGATGTGCGTTATGAGCTTTACACAATGGATGCTAATTCAGGCAAGTACCTTTGGAGTAAAGAAATGAATCCCAAGTTAAAAGGTGGTGGCTCGCATGGTGAGCCGGATCGCCGGCCGGTCATCGTTGGTGATAAACTTTACCTGGAACCAAATTGCTACGATTTAAAAACGGGCAAAGACGACAAAGAGTTTACTTACAGCATAAGCAAGCGCAAAGGTTGTGGGCAAATTACAGCATCAAGTACAGCGATGTACTTTCGAAATGCTACAGCCGGATCTTTTGATTTGGGTAGCAATAAATTAGGTAAAGTCACATATATTACCCGGCCAGGTTGTTGGTTGAATATGATTCCTGCCTGTGGACTTCTCCTCATTCCAGAAGCCAGCTCTGGTTGTGTTTGTAATTATGCAATCCAGACTTCAATGGCCTTTAGAGCAAGGAAGGAGTAGTATTTTCTCTGGGAGCACCGCAGCCCTCTGCGGTTTAACGTTTTGAATAAGCTATAGTTAAAACTTATATCGCAGTGAAATGCCTATGGCTGCTGCCTGACTTTGGTAGTGGTCGGTTCTTTGCAATTCATTGATTTTATTGTAGTCTTTATCGATTCAACCCATCATGTTGTAGGCATCGAGTCTTAGGGTCAGCTGTTCTGTTTGCTTATATTCGAGGCCCATATTGAGGTGAATACTTTCATCCCAGGAGCGGTTGAAGTCAGAATCGTGTTTGGGAAGATTGTTTTGATTGCCATTATCGTTATTATATTCTGCAAGGTCATGACCACCCGGTAATCTCCAAAGAGCTGTTAGTGAAGAAGTGATCTTCCACTTTTCATTGAGCTTGTAGTAAGCGGACATGGTGGTCTGATGGTTATACCAGTTGGCCAGGTCATCACCATACCCCAGATCAGAGGCCGTAACATTGTTTACTTGACCTTCTTCGATACTATTAAAGTTGAGATGTTGAATATAGGAATGTGCCAATGAAACTTTGAATTTATCTGTTTGATAAATCCACTCCAGTTCTAAGCCCCCATATTCAAGGTTACCAAGTGGTCTTGTTTCTTTCAGGGAGTTAGTCCAGGCGATGACATCGTAGTCGACATAAAAAGTAGAAAGAGCAAACCAGACTTCATTTGTATGTTGACGCTCATAACGCAGCTCATAATTGTCCAATTGTTCAGATTCTCCGGTATCTGTACCAGCCCATTCACTGGCGCGTAATTCAGCTTCGTCCATTTTTCTGACTGAGTGGTTGTAGATGAGTTTTACGGTGTCTTTTGCCGTAGGTGTATAAACTAAAGCGGTTCGTCCTGACCAGAGATCAGAAGTATAATTATTGAGGTCAAGGCGCAGGCCGGTGAAGGTTGTGAATTGCTCGTTTATGTTCCACTGGTGTTCAGCTAATAAAGAAAGAGTGTCAGAACTCCACTGGCCGGGATTGTTACCAAGTCTTTCAATTCTTGGATCGATATTTGGGTAACCCGGGCTGTCTTTACCAAATTGGTCGTGGGAGTAGTCTGTGCCAAAGGCGAGTTTATGGTTTTCAACAGGCTGCCAATTTGCCATAATTCTGGCGTAGTATTCGTCTTCACGATAGTTTGAAGTTTCATTTTGACCTTTCTCCATTTCAGTATCCAGCATATCGAAACTGAAGCGGTAATCAAACCAAAAGTCATCGCTGATTTCTTGTTTGTAATCAGCCCCGAGAGTTAATTGCTGGTAGCCATGAGAAGTTTTTTCGGCCCTGCTTTCGTTGCTACTTGAAAGTGAGGTGCGGTTGTAGGAACTGTACTTACCTCCTCTAGTGTATCGCACGTGCAATTGTAAGTCTTCGATAGTATAGTGAATATGGGCTTTGTGTCGTACCCGATTTCTGTATGCTCGATCATCATTTATAAAATCTTTCGGAAAGGGCTTTCCAGCCGTTGATTCTCCTTGAGGTGAAGTAAAGCTATGACCGAATATATGGGGCGCATCATCACCATCAGCACCGCTATAATTGTCGATTCCATAGTAGGCGAACAGCTTTGAGTCATCTTTAAAAGTATGACCGAGCCTTATTTCGAGATTATTAAACTCTTCGATGAAGCCCTGCTTGACTTGTATATCCATGCCATTAAAAGTTTTACCGGTATGAGTGACAATATTAATAACACCGGCAAGAGCTCCAGGACCATACGTAACCGAACCCGGACCGCGTATGACATCGACATACTGTATGTCCCCTAGTATTGAGAGATCCCTTTCAGTAATTCCTCCCCAGACTGTTTTTTCATTCATCACCCGGCCATTAACCAATATGAGAAACTTATTGTTGCGGTCACTGATGATGCCGCGAATCCCCAGTTGGTCACCACCACTGTTTTTAATCATGCTTTGTACACCTGGAACATAGATTCGTAAAAGTTCATCAAGACTTCGTGCATTGGCATTTTCTATATCCTCACTGGTGATGCGTGTTAGCGAGGCCGGAATTTTGCGTTTTTCGGTGTCGGTGAGTGTCGCAGTATGGCTGATCTTGACATTCATTAACTCTTCCAAGCTGAGATTGAGTAAAGCTTCTTCTGCAAGAGTGTTTATTTGAAGTGAAAAAAATAGTAGGGAGAACAGGGAAGCTTTTTGAAAGTAGCGTTTTGTTGTCTTTGAAAGCGACATCCTGTATCAATCCGTTTGATTATATTTTGTTACTTAATGAATATTCTCAATTAACAAGCCTATCGGTATTTTAAAAAAAACTGAAACTCTTGTCACTTTTCTTTTAGGCTTCCGTAATCTCATATAAAAATAAGGAGCATATATGTTATATAAGTGTATTGTGATTCTCTTTATCAGCTTGACTGTGTTGGCTGATAATCGCCCGAATATTGTTTTTATCTTTACTGATGACCATGCAGTTCAGTCGATCGGAGCTTATGGATCAAAGATTAATAAGACCCCGAATATTGATCGTATTGCTGATGAAGGAGCAGTCTTTCTCAACTCCTTTTGTGCTAATTCGATTTGCGGGCCGAGTAGAGCCTGTGTTTTAACCGGCAAGCACAGTCATAAAAATGGTTTTTATACCAATGCCGGTGGCACCAGGTTTGACGGCAGTCAGTTTACTTTTCCAAAAGTTATGCGAAAAAATGGTTACCAGACAGCGATGATTGGTAAGTGGCACCTCAAATCGACGCCAACCGGTTTTGACTACTGGAACATACTTCCAGGTCAGGGCAGTTACTATAACCCTGACTTTATCACGGAGAAAGGCAAGAAAAGATATCAGGGCTACGCCACGACTGTGACGACGGATATAAGTCTTGACTGGTTGGAAAGTCGCGATAAAAACAAGCCTTTCCTACTGATGTGTCAGCACAAAGCGCCGCACCGTACCTGGGCGCCGGATTTAAAGCATCTGACCAAGTATGAAGATGTCGAAATTCCTGAGCCGGCAACCCTGTTTGATAATTATGAAAATCGCAGTCCAACACTTACAAAAAACCATATGTCTATCGATAAGCACTTTTACTATTCTTATGACCTCAAAGTTCATCAGCAGGTGCCTTTTGCCAGTGAGCGTGAAAAACGTTTAAAAGATGGCGAATACCGCCGCATGACTCCTGAACAAAAGAAGATTTGGGATGCCGCCTATAAAAAGCGCAACGATGCCTTTCTAAAAGCAGCGCCAACTGGTAAAGATCTGGTGCGCTGGAAGTACCAGCGGTATATCAAGAACTACTTGCGCTGCATTGATTCTGTCGATGAAAATATCGGTCGCCTTTTGGATTACCTCGATAAAAATAATCTGTCTCAAAATACCATTGTAGTTTATAGTTCCGATCAGGGCTTTTACCTCGGTGAACACGGTTGGTATGACAAGCGCTGGATGTTTGAAGAATCACTAAAAATGCCTTTTGTCATTCGCTGGCCGGGAAAAATAAAAGCCGGTTCGCGTTATCAGCAATTGATTCAAAATATCGATTACGCTCCGACATTTTTGCAAGCGGCCGGGATCATGGCTCCAGAGGAAGTTCAGGGGCAAAGTATGCTGCCGCTTTTTAAGGATCAACAAGCCTCAGGACGCGATGCAATTTACTATCATTACTACGAGCATATGACTGAGCACAAAGTGCCGCGCCATGAAGGTGTTCGCGATGGGCGCTATAAACTGATTAACTTCTACTCGAATGACGGATATAATCTCTTTGACTTGAAGAAAGATCCGAATGAAATGACTGACTTGTCAAAGAACCCTGAGTATCAGGGAATCCTGGAAGTCATGAAAGGCAAGTTGAGCAAGCTTCGTCAAAAGTATGATTTGCCTGAGTTAAAGAAGTAGTAAAAGTTAAACATTAGCATTTTCAGTGGGGGAATTAGCATAACTGTTAGTCCTCTAATATTTTAAAAACAAACCCAAGGAAGATTTAGTTGTAGTAACTAAATAGAGAATAGCTAACAGGGTGTAAAGAATTTAAGTCAGATTTCTTTAAACCCAGAAACTTTACTTTTTCATGATGAAGAAGCTACCACAAATGAGTCCAATGACAATGAGCGCCAGGAGAGGAATTGAGAATGGCTGATTGTTTTTAGGTTCTTCTTTTTGAGCTGTAGGGGCAGGCGCCGGGACAGATCCAACAGTTGCCTCTACCTTTTCGATTTCTTCTTCTTGAGTCTCAAGAATTCCAGTTAAAGGCGGGAGTGTTTTGACGGTCATAACTGAATCTGAAATGTAATCTTCCCAGGGAACGTTCATGACGATGTCGACGCCCGGGTTTTCAGCTTTAACAGTGCATGAACAGCCAGAGCAAAGGTACTTGGTTATCTCTTTTAAACTTTCTAAAGTCAGTTTTGAAGCAGGTAGGCCATCGAGACAACGACCGCGTCCAAAAATCGGGATAGCGATGGGCTCTTTAACATCAGCTTGATGGATACTTTGGTTGAGGAGCATTTTGAGGAAAATTTCTTCTTCTGCGTTGTCTCTGGAGACTCTAAGGGTTTTGAATGAAATTCGCAAAGGAACTGAGGAGCGGATGAGGTTATCCAGTTCTTTTTTAGTCGACATGGCATCGATTCTGTCTGCTTCATCCATTGGTATAATATATTCAGATAACTCTAAACCTTTGGCTGCTTCCGGCAGTAAAGTCTCCAGTTTTGCGGTAAAAGCTTCATCTTGCTTCTTGTCACCGCTTTCGATAATCAACCAGGTAATTGACTCACCATTTAAGATATTTTTTCTGAGAACTTCTCGTGCTGGAGAATTGAAAATTACTGTGGTATTTGTGTCATTCAGAAGTCCTTGCCATACTGGGCGCAGGATGCCGCTTTTTTGTGGGAAGAGCAACTCCATAGTACAGAAGTTGGCAGCTGATGGAATGGTCTTTAAAGTGACATTACTATTACCTCCTTCGCCGGCTAATTGCAGAGTCATTTGCTGAATAAGAATCTTCTCTTCATCATTTAAGGGCCTGTCTTGAGGCGTCTTAATGATGAGTGAGTATTTGTCTGCAGACCAGCGCTCAAGGGCATAGCGAAAGACCGGTATTTCACAGCTTTGTAGAATATTTATCGACAAAAATAACAGGCTTAAAAAAGTGGTGGTGTATTTGTTTTTCATGAATCAATACTAAGAGCGTTTCGGAAAAAATGCAATGACTTGAATGTAAATATTTGAGGCGAAAATGTCGATAAAAACCAACACTTTTTATTCTTGTTATTACGGTAGTCTAATTCTAATTGTTAGTCACGAAAAAGATAATCTAAAAAAGAATAATACATTTCAAGCAGATCAGTACTTTAGTAAGATAAGGCAAGTAAATAATGATGAAAAGACGGAATGATTGATCAATGACTAAATACTTCATGGCTATTTTCGTATTAAGTATCGGCCTTTGTGCAGAAACACTTGATCAGTTAAAGGTAAGGTTTCTGCAGAAGCAGGTGGCAGGTAGCGAAATTATGCCGATTGATGGAAACTATTCTGGTAAGTTTTCTCAAACGCCGTTTATTCAGGATGATGCACTTGCATTGAACGGAGATAATTATCTGACTTTTAGCAAGATTACACACAAGGTCCTACCGACTAAAAACTTTTCCGTAGAAGCCGTGCTCATACTTAAAAAGGGCGCACGCTACGGATCAATCCTTTCTTACATGCAGGATAACGGCAGTTACGAAAAAGGCTGGTTGCTTGGTTATAATGAAGAGAAGTTTTACTTTGGCTTGTCAACAGATTCGAAGCTTCAGTATGTATACAGTGCAGCTTTTGAGAAAGATAAAGCTTACCATATTGCTGCAACCTATGATGGTAAAAAAGCCAGACTGTATGTGAATAGTAAGCTGGCCGGGACATTGGATATGCCAGGTGAAATTGCTTATCCGGATGAAGCCTATTTTTGTATGGGCTCTTACAAAGATAAGGACGAAAATTTCCCGATGACGGGGAGTTTATTTAAAGCAAACTTTTACAGTTCGGTTCTAACTGAGAAAGACCTTCAAAGAAACAGCCGGGGGTTGACTGGGCTTATCTCTTTACCTTTAACTTTTAAGCAAGTGCCAATAATCCGTTATGTTGATCAACAGACAGCAGAGTTGACTTTCCAGACCCACGGTCCGGTCAATTGTAAGCTGGCGATTGATGGCGGTGCAAAAATTACTAAAAGCAGTAGTGATAAAAATGGCTTCCAGAAGTACAGGATTACACAGTTTAAAAGTAAAAGAAATTACACCCTTAGCTTAAGCGCCTTTAAGGGTAAACAAAAATTAACGACCGCCCCGTTTAAATTGGAAACTGCCGTTAATTACGCTCCGCAAAAAGTTGCTAAAAATAACAGTTCTGCGATTGCCGAAGATCTCCTCAAAAAAAGCCACATTTCCAACGGACTGTGCGCTCTAATCGGTGCACAATCTGTCTTAATTGCCGAAAAGCTGGCCGTTGAGTCTGACTTAAATATTTCTATTCTGAGTAGGTCTGCAGCGGAAGTTCAAAAATTCAGAATGGCTCTTTACAACAAGAAGCTGTATGGCAGCCGGATAAATGTTTACCTATGGGAGCAGGGTAAGTCTTTAGCATTTGCGCGAAACTTATTTAACTTAGTCTATGCCGGTATTGCTCTTGGCAGTAAAGACTATCAGGAACTGTACGAACTGACAAAGCCGGGTGGAATGTTCTTCGCAAAAGGCAAAAAAGCAGTTGTTAAGAAAGAGCTTAAAGGTCAGGCCAGTTGGACATCGCAGTACGGCAATGGAGGTAACACTGCTTATGTAGGTGAAGAGCTCAATAATATGTCGAGTACAGATAAGTTGAGGTTGCAGTGGAGTGGCCGTCCAGGTGGCGATTTCGGTATTGACCGGAATCCCCGTATGCCGGCACCATTAGCTGCCAATGGCCGCTTGTTCCACCAGGGTATGAACCGAATGATTGCCATGGATGCCCATAACGGGGCTATTTTGTGGAATCTTGAAATTCCGCACTTACGCCGGGTGAACATTCCCCGTGATGCTTCTAATTGGACAACTGATGGCAAAACACTTTATACGGCAGTTTTAGATCAGCTTCTTTGCATTGACGTTAAAGACGGCAGTGTCGACAAGGTTCTTTATATTCCCAAAGATATTCGCCAACGTGAAGGCGAGTGGGGTTTTATCGGTTCTGAAGCCGACAGAATCTACGGCAGCTCAGTTCGCAAGGGCACGCTCTATAAAGATTTTTGGGGTAAAAAGAAATGGTACGATAAAGCCAATAGTGAAAGTACGGCAAAAGTCTGCAGCGAATCATTTTTTTGTTACAGCAAGCACGGGAAAGGACTGTGGAAGTATGAGAAAGGCCTGATTATCAACACAACCATCTGTTACTTCAATAATAGGATTTACTTTATTGAAACGCGTACTAAAGATTTGCTAGAAATGCATCACTCGAGATTAAGTGAAAAAAGCCTTTGGCAAAATCAGTTTATGGTCTGTCTTGATGGTAAAAGTGGTAAGGTTATTTGGGAGAAGCCGGTCGATACAGCAGATGGTGATGTGGTTTTTTATATGCAGGTGAATAAGAATGGCATACTGGTAACGGCGTCAAACTCCAAGTCAAAAAAGTATCACTTACACGGCTTCTCGTTGATGGGGAGGAAGAACTGGGATATTGCCAATAACTGGCCGGCGACGCATCACTCTGGTCATATGCAGCATCCGGTAATCATTGACGATACGATTTACCTGGAACCTTATGCTTACAGTCTTAAGAGTGGTAAACAACTCTTCAAAGGCATTGGTCGAAGAGAAGGTTGTCATACCTATGTCGGAATCAAGAAAGGTTTGGTTTTCCGTGGCACGAGCCGTCAGGTGTCGATGTGGTCAATGGAAACTAAAAAGACAACGACCTGGAAACGCTTACGACCCAGTTGCTGGCTTAGTATGATCCCGGCTACCGGTATGCTTCTGGTTCCTGAAGGTGGTGCAGGCTGTTCCTGTGGCGGCTGGATGGAAACTTCACTTGGATTCAGCCCATGGGAGGCGAAATAATGAAAAATCTAATTATCACATTTGTATATATATTTTCCGTTTCAAGCTTGGCAGAGAGTTGGCCGACTTACAAAAAGGACAATCACCGCAGTGGTGTGACAGCAGAGGCTCTTGGGAATTTAAAGCCGCTTTGGCAGTGGAAATCAATTGCGCCGCCACAGACGGCATGGTCCGGTCCGGCTAAGTGGGATGCCTGGGCTGGTAATGCCGGTTTGCAGTCACTAAGAAATTTTGATCCGGCTTTCTTTGTCACAGGCCAGGGAAACGATGTTTACTTCGGTTCATCAGTTGATAATGCCGTTCATTGCCTGGATAGAAGTACTGGTAAAGAAAAATGGGTCTTTTTCAGTGAAGGCCCAGTACGCTTTCCGCCAACAATAGTTGACAAACAGTTGGTCTTTGGTTCTGATGATGGTTGTGTTTACTCGATAGACTTTTC
>JAKVBD010000104.1 GCA_022446985.1 Lentisphaerales bacterium | reverse complement strand
AGCGAACCAGAAGTGAGAGAAGTTGCAAAACTTGACCGAAAGAGTGGCAGTATTCACCGCTTTACAGAGAGATACTGTTTCAGTTGCCATAACGAGAAAAAGCAAAAAGGTAAGTATCGCCTGGATAATGCTGACTTTACATTCAATACACATGCTTCGGTTTACCAATGGCAGGATATTCTGGATGCTCTGAATACCGGAGAGATGCCTCCAGAAGATGAAGAACGTCCCTCAGATGAAGAGTTGTCGACCGTAATTGGTGAGATTACTGCAAAGTTGCAATCGGCCCGCAACAAACTGGCGGCAACCGGTGGAGTTATCACTATGCGTCATCTTAATCGTCGTGAGTACAGTGGCAGTATCAAAGATCTGTTTAATGCTGAAGTACCTGTAGAAACATTACCTTTAGATGCACCGGAAGGGCTGGATACAGATGGCAGTCAGCAGTTCTTTACGTCAAACCATTACAAGATGTACTACAACCTTGGTATTAAGATTGCCCAGAGCGCCATTAGCGGCTTATCAAATAAAGCGAGATTACAAAAAAAATCGCGCGTTGAACCGGAAGTTTCAAACAACGGAAATGCGAATAAGTGGGTCAAAAAATTTGGTAAAGGAAAACTGAATATAGAGGACTATCGCGGTCTTTCTTTCGAAGATTTAAAGAAGAGATTGATGAAAGAATATGAGGGCAAATTTGGTCGCATTATTCTTCCTCGCGATGTTTCATACCTGCTGGATGGTACCCATAAATATGCCGCCAGTGGTAGAGTACTTGCACACTTTGGGGTTGTTCCGGGTTACAGGTATAAGCTAAGTGTTTATTCATTCGGGAATACAGATCAAACGGTACCTTTAAAATTTGAAGGTACTACTAGCAACAATTACGTAGGAGATATAAAATTCTCTCCGGGTGTCGAAAGGTATAAGACAGAATTTATTTTTCAGGCCAATCTTTTGCGAAATAAGGTAGGCTTTTGTATGCATGTTTCTAGAAATATAGGAGCTTACATTGATTACATAGTTCTTGAGCCTCTGGAAACTGACAAGTCTCCATTTGAACTTGCCTTTGGTGAAATTCTTAGTAAGAAGCCGTCAGATTTGGTTTTGAAAAAAGCTTTGACACAATTTGCCCAAAGAGCTTTCAGAACAGCTCCTCCCAGCTCTGAATATATCGATGCTTTAGCTTCTATTTACAAAGATGAAATCAAAAATGGCAAATCACCAAACAAGGCACTGGTTGCGCCGATTGCCGCCTTACTTACGTCTCCTGCTTTTTTATACATCAAAGAATTTAACGGCGGTAAAAGACAAATTATGAGAGACAAAGAGTTTGCTCAGAGGCTTTCATATTTCCTCCTGGGCGCTCCGGCCGATGACCAACTTCTAACAACCGCAAATTCAGGAAAGCTTAGAAAATACAATAGTTTAAAGTCTCAAGTTGCAAGAATACTTAATTCTAAAGAGAGTGAGTTTGCAATCAATGATTTTTTTGCTCAGTGGATGGAACTGAGCCGCTTTGAGCAGGTAACAATTCCAGGGCACATAAAAGGCCAATTGAATGAATCTATACAAGAAGAGCCGTTAAAGTTTTTTAGTTTCCTGGTAAAGAATAATCTGCCTGTTCAAAACTTAATTGATGCAGATTTTGCGGTCATCGACCCGGCATTGGCAAAGTACTATGGAATCTCGCAAGAATTTGAGGGCTTTCAGGCAATTAAGCTTCCAGAGGAGAGTAATCGGGGCGGGCTTTTAACACAGGCAGCTTTTCTTATGATGGGGACTGCCGGCCCAAGAACTTCTCCCACAATTAGAGGTACTGTTATCCGCTCTAAATTCTTAAATGATCCACCACCACCGCCGCCACCGAATGTTCCACAGCTGGGGACTAAAGAAAATGGTACGCAAACTGTTAAGGAACTGGTGAACCTTCACAAGGAAGTAGCACAGTGCCGCTCCTGTCATGAAAAAATAGACCCTATTGGCTATGGCCTGGAGAACTTTGATTACTTAGGGATTTTCCGAACTGAAGAAGGCATAAAGTTTAAGAAGCATCGCCATACAATGAAAGCTACAGATAAAGTTCCTGTAGATGTCAGAGGTTACCTGAACAAAAGTAGCTCTTTCAATGACCTTAAAGGTTTTAAAGCAGCTTTAATGCAGGAAAAAGATAAACTGGCTCGGTCAATCTTTGAGTCTCTTCTTTCATATGGTATAGGCCGTAAAATTGAATTTATTGACGAAGCTGAAATCAATGAGTGTTTAGAGCGCCTAAAGAAAAAGAATTACCCGATGGCAGATATGATTGTTGAAGTTGTTAATTCGAAAATTTTCAGGACTAAGTAAGGAGATAATGTAAATGAGTATACTTAAAAATATTTCAAGAAGATCATTTCTTGTATCTTCAAGTGCCTGTTTAGCGCTTCCATCACTTGACGCGGTTAAAAAAGATGAAGCAGATGAATCCAGAAAAATGCTTTTCATTGGTCAAGGCTACGGCTTTACAAATAAAGGCTTTTACCCAACCAAAGCCGGTAAGTTCTCTGAAAATGGTCTACCAAGCAGCATGAAGCCTTTGACTCCGCATATAAATGACATCTGTATGGTAGATAGATTGAATAACCTCAACTGGTATGGAACTCATGCTGGAAGTGATGGCTTTCTTAAAGCTGGAGGAACTGTTTCCTCTGACATCCTGGCCGGTTCTTACCTGAGTAAAAAATCGCGTTATCAAAATCTGGTCGTAAATACCAGTCTATATCAGGATGGTCATGGTCGTCATGGCCTGTCATGGGATTTTAATGGTTCTCCTGTAGCAGGTATAAAAAGTTCTTTAGGCTTATATGAAAAACTCTTCGGCGGCAAAGAAAGTAAAAAACAGTTAATGATGAGAATTAAGGAGAGAAGGAGTGTTCTTGATTCTATCAAATTGAACAGCCAATCATTTTCTCGTCAGATAGCCAGTTCGGATAAGGAAAAACTGGAAGAGTATTTTCAATCAATCAGACATATAGAACAGGAGATCTCCAAAGAACTTAAATGGATTGATGTTGCCAAGCCAAAGGCACCCTTTGAATATAAAGCTCCCGTTGTGGCCGGCAAAGGAGGGAATTCTAAAGAAATGGATGGAGTCAAGGATATAAAACTGATTTACGACATGATCGCTCTGGCCTTACAAACCGGTCAGACAAATGTGGCTTCCTTCACTCTACCGAATCAGGCGGTATTATCCAGTATGGGAATTACCAAGCATATCCACCAGTTATCTCACTATAATGCTTCACGGGAAATTACAGAGTTGTCCATGCAAAGAGATACCATGAATATGACTCTTTTCAGTTACGCACTATCGAAATTTAAAGAGACAAAAGATACTGAAGGGAAAAGCCTTTTTGATAACTCAGTTATTTTCTATGGTACGAATTTAAGTACCGGTCATAGTGTTAGAGATGTGCCATTTATTCTTTCAGGTGGAGCTATGAAGAGACTTCGTAGAGGTGAATACATCATTCCCAGTCACAAAAAAGTTCCTCTTGGAAATGCCTGGTTAACCGTTCTTCAGGAAACTGGTATTGAGGTTGAGAATTTCGGCCATAGTACAGGGGCAGAGCACAGTTTTATTGCTTAATTTACAGTTATCTGATAAAATCAGAAGCTATTTCATACAGAGTTTGATTGTCATCTGAATCCGTGAAATGTTTTACGGATTCAGGTATCAATTCTTCTCGTGATTTATTTCTTATCATAGACAAGGTGAATTATAGTGCAAGGAAGGATAGCTAGGACTCGGAAAATGCGAAGATTTTAGAAGAGTATTTACAATATGTTTAGATTTTTTTTTTAGGGGCCAGTTGTTATGTAATCTACTCATTTTAAATGATTTTAGTTTGAATTCCTAATGTGGTGCTTGTATTGTTAATTTCATGTTAAAAAGTGAAATCCTTCAAAGGTGTATGTGTATGAATCGTGTTAATAATAAGAAGTTCACTCTTATTGAATTGCTAGTGGTTATGGCAATTTTGGGTATCTTGCTTTCCATTCTTTTACCAAGCCTTAAAAAAAGCCGAATGGCAACTCAGAGAGTAGTGTGTATGAGTAACATGAAGCAAATAGGTGTTGCTCTAACTATGTATTTGAAAGACAATAATCAACACTATCCACCTCAAGACGAGTACAGCAGTTACAGTAACTGGTTTGGTAAGAAAGGAGTTGCGGCAGGGGCTACCAGGGTTCCTTCGTTAAGGCCTCTGAACTCCTATGTCGTTTCAGACTCAGTTATCCCTGATGACGCCGAAATTAAAGTGGCGGAATGCCCTTCCGAATGGCGCAGCTACAACTGGTTTGGCAGTGCTTACAGACCCAATATACGAGAAACAATAAATAATCTTCATATTATTCCAGTTACTGAATCCAGAAGTTTATTTGAAATCAAGAGTCCAACAAAATTTGTAGTCTTTACAGAGTGGGGGTCTTTTAAAAGCGTTGCCGGTCTTCCTCTTGCTGACTTTCATTACATTCATGACATTGTAGGAAAACCACGTTGGAATCAGTTATTTGCAGATGGAAATGTAAAATTCACCACAGTCCCTTCTGGTGCTATCTCTGGTGAAGACTACACATTTGACCGGGCCCATTAAAGAATTAGTGATCTATTCATACAATTAAAGTTGTCATGAAGAGACGGTGCCGCGGCGAGTACATCATTCCCAGTCACAAAAAGGTTCCTCTTTGAAATGCCTGGTTAACCGTACTTCAGGAAACTGGTATTGAGGTTGAGAAGTTCGGCCATAGTACAGGCTCTGAGCACAGCTTTCTTTTCTAAATCAAAAAGTCTTCATAAACGCAGATATAAGAGCTCATGGCCTTTTATCTTGGGACTTTTTTGAAGGAAGGTGATTTTGTGGAGCTAAAAAAATGTGATCACAGAAACTATGAAACGAAAACGGAATTTACTGTTTAAAACCCCACGATTATAGAACCATTCATTGAGGCCTTAATCTCTATCGCATAACAAATAGTACCAATGAAATTAACTGTACTGTTGTGAGACATATCTCACATGACTCCAACATATTTTCAGGTAGTAATTGGGTACATAGGATCTTTTGGGAACTCCATCTCTAGCACCGGTGGTATCTGTAGGAAATAAGCAAAGTGTGTTCTTAAATTGCTCAAAAAAGACAACTGTGTTGTTTTTAATCCTTAAAGAAACCGATACGGCAAGCTAGAGAGAATCTGAGGTTAGAAATTTAAACCTCAGATTTAAATGGAGTTAAGTTAAAGTGCCCTTGATACTTCCCTGACCAAGTCGTGTACCACGGCTATCATACCAAACTCTTGTACCTTTTAAAGCTGTACCATGATCAGTTCCTTCATAGGCTCCAGCACGGTTACCTTTCAAAATATCGCGGCTATTTCTTTCAACTGTAACTTCATAGCCTCCTACTCTGACATTTGGGTAGCCATGACGACCGAGTTCAGTTGCTAACACCTTTGCGAAGGTTAATTCGCCATTTGAATTTTGGCGACCGGAGCCGATACACATGTTAAGTTTTATGACATCATGCCTATTCGATAAACCATCAACTTTGAGCATGTGAGCCAAAGTCTGGGGTGAAATGACGTAGACTTCATCCGTGTCATTAGTTGGATAGCGATGAAAACCCAGCATATTCCCGCTATTGCTGCCATGACCATTGATTAATAGAGTGTCATCGTTGTTAATCATGGACAAAGTGCCTGTTTCAGTCCCACTTTTCATGCGCCAACATTTAGCATCAAAAGTTCCCCATATAAGGTGCCCTTGAGAACGGTCCCAGTCTAACATGATATTTGAACCGCGAAGAACATTGGGATTTATTTCATTATGTTTATTGTTAGCTTTTTGCTTAGCCAAAAGGTTAAGAGTATGTGGTGTATTTAAGTTTCTTAAACCATTTTCAGCATATGTCTTTTTTCGTTGCATCCAATCGGGTAAAGGGTCAGTCCAATCACTGGGTAAAGTACTATTTACTTGATCAATCATTGACTGCCAATAGGCACGTTGATCAGCTAGAGAACCATATTTAACCAGGTAGTGTTGAATTTGACCACTTACAAAAGTGTCATTCTTTACTGATGGTTGTGGAACATCTACCGGTGTATATAAATAATGCTTAGCCATTTCAGATCCTTCTTTTAGGCTTAAATAGTACGAAAATATACATTTATTTTTGTAACGCTTTTCTAGAGCTTTAAAAGTAAGGTAATCTACGAGTAATTAGTGATATTTATAGGGGTTAGAATTAAGAATCCGTTTGTTATTTTGGGACATGGCCTTCGACATGCTCTGTATAATTCAACTAACTGTGAAAATAGTAGATAAATTACGATTCCATTAGCGAGATAATACCTTTTCGCAGACTTTGGCATTCTCTAAAATTTTCTCTGAATCCGTGTTAAGGTCACCTTCATTTCTTCCTTCTATTTCAAAATTCGATCATTTGAAAATGAAATTTTAGGAAGTGTAATGAGAAAAACTATCAAACTGATTCTTGCCTTATTTGTGATGTTCAGTCCGCTGGCGGGTTCTATTTTTGCCAAAGAAAAAGATATTAAGAAAATCCTCTTTATTGCAGGTAATACCAAGCACAGACATGGTTTCCATGAGTATAAAGCCGGTTCCATTCTATTGGCAAATGCCCTTAACGAAAGTGGCTTGCCACTTGAAGCAAAAGTTCACTGGTACGGCTGGCCTGAAGATGAATCAATTTTAAATGATCTGGATGCATTAGTTATCTTTGCAGACTCAGGCTGTAACCTCACAGAAGAGCAGTATCAAATCATTGATAAGAAAGTAAAAGGCGGTATGGGGCTTATGTATATGCATTATGCTCTTCACCCCGATGCCAGAACTAAAGAAGAAGTTTTTGGTAAGAAGTATCTCAAACCCTGGCTCGGTGGTTACTTTGGCAATAAAGTCACCGTGAACTCTACATGGGTCGCTGAAATCACCCCTAATCAGGATCATTCAACCAGTAATGGAATTGAAAAGCCGATTAAACTAATGGATGAACTCTACTTCTGTATGAACTTCGATAAAAGTTCTGAATTTGTATCTTTAGGTGAAGCTATCCCAAAGCCTGAAAATATGATTCGTTATGGCAGCAGAAAATTCTGGAATCAAAATGCTGTTGATCAACTCGGTAAACCACAGACTATGATCTGGGCCAAAGATTCTAAGACTCAAGGACGGGCTGCTGCTTTTGTCGGGGGCCATTACCACAATAACTGGGCCATCGATGACTTTAGAAAACTTATCCTGAATACTATAACCTGGGTGAGTGGAGTTGAAGTTCCTGCAAAAGGCGTTGAATCTGCCAAGATCACTAAAGAGATTCTCAATAAAAATCTAAACCGCCCTGACTATCCGGAAAAAATTGAGTTGCCTTCAACTGATTTCACTGTCGCGAATCCAGCAAAAATTTATCCATTGGACGAAACTGGTCGAGCCATCGATCCTAGAAAGAAAAACACATCGCTAAAAAAAAAGCCTCAAGCAAATGAAGCTAAGCAAGAGCAAAGGTCGAAAAAGCCTTCTGTAAAAGACGCTTACCCATGGCCCGTAAAGAAGTTTGAGAATGTCGATCTCGACTTGTTTGATCTGGGTGATGATCTGGAAATCACTCGTTGGGGCGCATCGCCTCAGCTTTACAATCCAACTAATATGGATATCGACCAGAAAGGCAGAATCTGGTTAACTGAGGCAGTGAACTACCGCAGACAAAATACTTTTCGTCGTGCCAAAGGTGACCGTATAGTTGTTCTAGTTGACTCAAATGGCGATGGCCAAGCTGACGAATCACATGTCTTTCATCAGGACGCCAATCTATCTGCACCACTTGGTATTGCTATTTTTGACAACAAGGTCATCGTTTCTCAACCTCCGGAACTGATCGTTTATACAGATGTAAACCGCAATTTAAAATTTGAAGAAGGAGTCGACAAAAAGGAAATTCTCCTCACTGGCTTCAATGGTCGTCAACACGATCATTCACTGCACTCGGTGACAGCCGGTCCGGATGGTAAATTTTACTTCAATAGCGGTAACTGCGGGGCCATATTTACAGATAAATCCGGTAAAACTTTCCGCATGAATGCCAAGTATCGCGGCGGTGCTCTGGAAGAATATTTCTATGTCCGAAATCACGAACTGAATGGCGCCAAAAGTGATGACGGTTTCGTCTGGACTTCAGGCTTCACTGTGAGGATGAATCCGGATGGCAGCCAGGCAGAAATCGTTGGCCATGGTTACCGCAACAGCTACGAGCAGACGATCAATTCTCTTGGTGAAGTTTTTCAGAGCGATAATGATGACTACTCAAGTTGCCGTAACTCTTATGTTTTAGAATACGGTTCTGCCGGTTATTACTCAAGAGATGGCGAGTATAAGTGGCAGTCTGAAAGAAGACCAGGTCAAGCCATTCCAAGAGCTCACTGGAGACAGGATAATCCGGGTACTTTCGATGCCGGAGATGTCTATGGCGCAGGCGGCCCGACTGGAGTTTGTTTCTATGAAAATGGCGCTCTTGGAGAGAAATGGCAGGGGATGTATCTGTCTTGCGAGGCAACAAGAAATATCGTTTATGGATATCATCCCGAACAGCAGGGGGCTACTTACAAAATGGAGCGCTTCAAGTTCCTGACTTCGCATGGTAAAAAGCAAAGTGAACAGGCTCTTTGGTTCCGTCCTTCAGATGTCGCTGTCGGCCCGGAAGGCGCTATCTACATCGCCGATTGGTACGATGCCCGTTCTGGTGGTCATGGAACTCTCGACCCAACTGCTTCCGGAGCTATTTTCAGAATTGCTCCTAAAGGCTTCAAACCAGTCATTCCAAAGTTCGATTTATCTACCATCGAAGGCCAAATAGAAGCTCTTAAGAATCCGGCAGTTAATGTTCGCTATCTTGGTTTCAAAGCTCTCAAAGAATCTGGTATAAAGGCACTCCCTCAGATACTTAAACTTTTAAAGCACGAAAATAAATATGTCGCAGCAAGAGGTATATGGCTCCTTCCATATATTGGTGAAATTGGCAAGCAAAAGTGTATTGATCTTCTCGATAGCAAGGATGCTCATGTTAGATTAGTAGCTTATAGGGCTCTGAGACGCGCAGACATAAATGTGCTGCCATTTGCCGCTAAACTGGCCAATGATTCAAATGCCGCAGTACGTCGCGACGTCGCTCTTTCGCTTAGACATTTTTCAGCAGAGGAAACGGGAGACATATTCGTTAATCTTGTCAAAAATATGGGAAGCTCTTACGACAAGAACTATGTCGAAGCCATTGGTTTGGGTTCCGAAAACAAAGAGACTGCTATTTGGAATTCCCTCAAAGCTGGATTAGATCAGCAAAATCCGCAGCAGTGGAGTGAAGCTTTTGCGCGCATTACCTGGAGGCTGGGAACACCGGCAGCCGTAAAAGATCTCAAGTCCAGAGTCACCAGCACTGAGTTATCTCAAGAGAAAAGACTTTTTGCAGTAGAATCTCTGGCATTCATTAAAGATAAATCCGCCGCGCTGGCACTTATCGACTTAGCGAAAGAAGAAAGCCCAATCAAAAAAGATATCACTCAATGGATTTTCAATAGAAGACTTACTGACTGGTCGAAATTGGATATCGCTGAAGAAGTGAAAAGCATCTACGATCCGGCAAAGTTTGTTGTCAATGCCATGACAGTTCCAGAAGAACCAGAAGTGAAGACTCTTGACCAGGAAAAAATCTTAACACTTAAAGGCAATGCATCTCGTGGTAAACAAAAGATAATGAGCTGCACCATGTGTCATCAGATCAATGATATGGGCCCGAACTATGGGCCTATGCTGAAAGGCTGGGCCAGTAAACAAACTACAGCCGCGACGATTAATGCCATTGTCGCACCTTCTAAAGGCATCGCTCACGGGTTTAAAGGTATCGAGGTCACCCTTAAGAATGGTGACAAAGTACAGGGAATTGCAGAATCAATGGGCGATCCGATGATTCTTGTCTCTACCGGCGGTATCCGACAAATTATTCCAAAAGAGAGAATTGTTGAACAGGAAAATATGAAGCGCTCTCTGATGCTTTCAGCTCAACAATTGGGACTGAGTGAACAGGATGTTGCCGATATCGTCGAATACATGAAAAATTGGCAATAAAAATTCATACTGCTGTTAAGAGTCGAGAAACTCTTTTCTTCTATTAGCAGATGTTGAATCAATATTGCTTTTAACATTCTCATACACACCATACATACACACACATCGAACCTCACTGCTTTCGGGCAGTGGGGTTTTTATTTGAGGCGCGATGAGGGATTAAATAACTGTATTTTTGGTTCAAAGTCTTATTTAGATTCACAAATAAAAATTTGTATCGAGCATTGTTTTGAATTTTATTTTTAAATAGGTGTTAAGATCGAAAAGAAAAAATTCTTCTATTAGAAAATTTAAGGATCAAAACATGACGACAGCGAAGAGAAATTTTGCTCATAATGTGGCATGGCCACAATCGAGGTTTAAGAATGAAAATTAAGTCTTTACATACAAGTCTGGCTCTCGGTGCAGTATTACTTTTCGCGGGGTGTAATAACGAAAACAGTCAAAGTGCTGGTAAAAATCAGGATAAATTAGCTGCTGAAGTAGTCCAGGCTACGGCAAAATCAGAAGAGACAGTTCAAAAAGTTTCAGAAAAGAAAACAGATAAGAATATTCTCGCAGCCCATGAGACTGCTTTAAGCAGCAACGCACTCAAGCCGTTTATTAACGACTACTGTATCTCTTGTCATGGTACCAAGAAGCAAAAAGGCGATACCCGCTTTGATCACCTTGATTATGTTATTTCGGATAATCTTGAAGCCGTCCATTATCAGGATATTCTCGATGTTCTGAACAGTGGCGAAATGCCGCCGGAAGATGATCTGCAGCCATCAAAAGAAACTCTTGAAGTTGTTATTCGCGATCTGACAGAAGGTCTTTTTACGGCTCGCAAACAGTTAGCTTCTACTGGTGCTAAGGTGACAATGAGACGTTTGACCCGAAGAGAATATGGTGCCACTATGAGGCACCTCTTTGGACTGGAGCCGGAATCTAAGCAGATTCCACCGGATGAAGGCGTTGAAAACTTTGATACAGTCGGTATCCGCCAGGACTTTAACTCAAAGCATATCGATCACTACTACGACCTGGCAAAGAAAGTTCTTGCAACAAGTTTTAAATTGGCGGGTACTCGTCAAGAATTTGCAGTTACTGAACAACATCCTGAATCTCGTACGAATAGTCAAGTGCAAAGATTTTTGGATGAACATGCGTACAAGCCTAAAAGTGCCGGGAAAGTTTATAGACTTTCGAGAATGCGCGAGGCTTATTTTAAGCTTCCCAAGACAAAAACAGGAATTTACTTAAGTGAGCCTATAAGGCACTTGGTTTACCGCTTTAGTATTGACCCTCGAGCTAAGTATAAGATCAGTGTAAAATCAGGAATTCATGGGCAGGTTGCACCATTCCGTCGCTTTGTCAGACTGGAGACAGGTAAAGGTGAAGAACTGGCAGGAGTCATTCGCGTTTATGGTACGGAAGACAATCCGACAGAAAGTAGCATTGAAGTCACCCCCAAAACTCTTAGTAATAATATTGGCGGTTATGTCGCCGAAGATCGTTCGGGGGCCTGGTTGTCACACTACTTAAATTTTATCCAGCGTTATGAAGGCGTCGATGCTAAAAATGAAGGTTTGATCTGGATTGATTCTTTTAAATGTCAGGGGCCTTACTATCCTGAAGAAAGAAGCTTTTTCGATAAGCTGCTTTGTCCGGATGAGCCAACACCAAAGAAACCTTCAAGGATGGTTTGGAATGATAGTAATGCCAAAGAATTAATTAAAGAATTTACCTTTGAAGCCTTCAGACAGAAAAAACCTTCAGCTGATTTTATCAATGGCCTCCATGACTTTTACAAGAATCAAAAAAGTCTTGGCCTCAACTTCCAAGAGGCGATGACTGAGACTTTAGCAGTCGTTCTTTCTTCACCGAGTTTCTTGTTTTTAAATGAAGAAAATCAGAAAGATGTGACTGCCCAGGATAAAGCAATTCGCATGTCTTACTTCCTGACCAGTTCTCCACCGGATGAAGAGTTATTTGCGAAAATCAATGGTGCGTCAGATGAGCTCATCAGACAAGAAATTGATCGACTTTTGGAAAAGTCTGATTATCGCGATTTTAGTAAAGGCTTTGCCAGTCAGTGGGCAGATTTTGTAAGATTCGATAATATTACAGTTAACCCTAAAAAATATCCGACCTTCAATAAGGGAATGCGTTATTCGATGAAGCAGGAAGTAATTCATTATTTTCAGGAAATGCTGCGTTTCAATCTGCCAATTACAAACCTTATAAAGTCTGACTTTGTCACTGTAAATGCCCAGTTGGCAACCTTGTACGATATTCCAAATGTGAAGAACAATAGCTTTGAGAAAATTGACCTTGTTGAAGGTTCGTCAAGAGGGGGCTTTTTATCGCAAGGCCTCTTCCTGATGGCCGGCTCAAATGGCGATCGTTCCTCGCCAACTATAAGAGGTATGATGGCGATGAATCGCATTATGAATAAAACGGTTCCTCCACCGCCGCCAAATGTTCCTGAACTTGGATCGGATGTCAGTAAAGTCTTGACGAATAGAGAACTTGTCGAACTGCACCAGTCTCAAGTTCAGTGTGCGTCCTGTCACAGAGAGATGGATTCCGTAGGTTTGGCTTTTGAAAATTTTGATGTAATTGGTCGTTGGCGTGATATGGAGAGAATGACGTTAAGAGATAAGGCAACAGTTAAAATTAGCGGTGTTCTCAATGGAGAGCAGTCTTTTAGTAACTACTCTGAGTTTAAGAACCTCTTGCTCAGTTATGAAGAGAGTCTGGCACGCAATATGGTCGAATCCCTACTGGTTTATGGTCTTGGCCGCGATATCGAATTTACCGATACTCCTCATATCGAGGCGATTTTAGAAAAAGTAAGACCGTATAAATACCGCATAAAAGATATAATTTATGCCATCGTTGAAAGTCCACTGTTTGTGAAGAATTAAAGAGAGAAAGCTTATGCCACTTATTACAAATAAAACAACTCGTCGTTCCTTTCTGAGAACAAGCAGCTGTCTTTTAGCTTTGCCTTTCCTGGATTCTGTTGCAGGTACAAGCTCAGCCGCAAAACCAAAGAGACTGGTTTTTATGGGAGGTGGTTACGGATTCACTCATGCATATCACGGTAAAGGCAAAAGCTTTTTCCCAGATGAAGCCGGTAAGTTTGCAGAGATTGGTCTGACTCATACCATGAAGCCTCTAGAGCGTCACAAGAATGACATTACGATGATTGGCAACCTGACTAATCTTGGTGTCAGTAATCCTCATGGCGGCAGTGAGTTCCATTTAAATTGTGGACGCTACAGAGAGTTTGAATCAAGTATTTCCTGCGATCAAGTTGCCGCAAGAACCATTGGCAAGGTTTGCCGCTTTCCTTCTTTGGTTTTGTCTGGCAACGACAATATGCCAGGACAGGGTGCCGGCCATGGTGGAGGATATTCGTTATCTGCTGACGAGCGTGGTCGATCCATTCCGGCGATTGATAGTCCTCTGAGACTTTACAAGACTCTTTTTGCCCAGAAGGGTGATTCCAGTAAAAAGGTTCTGGCACGAATAAATAAGCGTAAGAGTATTCTGGATTTTGTTCACAAAGATGCCGCCAATATTCACAAGAAAATAGCCAAAGAAGACGCAGTCAAATTAGATCAGTACTTCACTTCAATAAGAGAGATAGAGCAGACTTTAAGTCGCGAGAAAAAATGGGCCAATGTGCCCAAACAACAGGCACCATTTCCAGCACCGTCAGATGGTATGGATGGCGATAAAGAAGTTAATCTTATATATGATATGATGATCCTGGCTTTACAGTCAGATATGACTCGAGTTATTTCATATAGACAACCGGTAGCTTCGATTATTTCCAGTTTAGATATTTCTTTATCGGCTCATTCTTTAAGTCACTATGGCAGTTCCCCGGAAAGGAGGAAGGCCTCTGAGAGACGCGATGCCAAAATAATGGACCTCTATGCTGGGTTTATCGATCGTTTAAAGCAGACTAAAGATGCCGAAGGTCAGAGTCTCTTTGACAGCACAATTGTCAATTATGGATCCAATCTGAAGACAGGCCATGGCACAAATGATATTCCAATTATCATGTCTGGTGGTGGTGCTACAAATATCCGTAAGGGTGAGCATATCATTCTTCCCAAGAAGAATACTTCATTAGGTAGATACTGGTTGACGCTTCTTCAGGAGGCTGGAGTTCAGACTGATAAGTTTAATTACGATGACCAAATTTTACCTGAAATACTAGCTTAAATTTTGGACTTGGTTTAGAGACTGAAAGTCCTTAAGGGCGGTGTAAAAACATTTTTACACACACTCCAAACATGAAAATCCCATTGCCATACGTCAATGGGATTTTCTTGTATGAAGAGATATTTTTATTGATAATCGAAAGAAATATTTTTAGCTGCTTAATTTGGCTGCTTCTGCTTGACCAATGATCTTAAACATGTTGTGGGTGACACCATCAATTTCTACAGAAGCTTTAGCCGCAGGTCTACCATTTTTCATTGTAACAAGTTTGACATCTTTCTCGTCGACTTCTACCGATTTCTTGAGTTTTACATTGTAAAATTTCATTACCTTTTCCTTTTGTTTTAGTAGTAAATGTGTAGTCAAATTGACTTGGTTTTCACTCCATTCTGGATGCCTAACGTGAAGAAGTTCATGAATAATGTCTTCTTCAGTCAATTTTCTAGTATGGTGAATTGTTGCAGAGTATGGGGCATCATCTATCGAAACACCGACTAATTCACTGCCGATACCATAATCATCATCTGAAACTTGATACACAGAGATACGATCAGTCATAACCTTCCAGTGTGATAATCCGAACCTTTTCAGCCATTGTCGAATTAACTGCATGGCCTCAGTGTCTTCCTTTATGTAGATATTTCCTGCAACCATTTATAGTTTGCCTTTTTGAGTTTATATTGAATCAAGTCTCAATTTATACTAATGATATAGCGTTATCAATTGTTGTTCAATATGGAATTTCAAAATAGTGAGACCAAATCTCAACTAATTTGATTGAGGCTGTAGATGTATAAAAGGTGATAGTTGAATATTCTTCTATTTCTGACACCCACAAGAGACTTTGCCAGTTTGTTGATTGATCTCCGGGCTGAGGTATGGGATGCCAAGAGAGGATCCGCGGAGCATGGCCATCATAGCGAGGCTGGCGGGGAGGAAGAAGCTGCGCCATTGTTGAAGTTTTCTTTGAAAGACTTTTTTGAGAACTCCGGCAAGTAGAAGTCCGGGAGTAGTGCCGATGCCGAAGGCAAGCATGAAGAGTCCGCCATTGAGGGCGCTGCCGCCAGCAATGGCTCCGGCTAAAGCCGCATAGACAAGTCCGCAAGGGAGAAGGCCGTTGACCATGCCAACCATCAAAAATGCCGGAATGGATTGCTTGCGGAAGAAGTAAGCCCACCAATTTTTTAGTTTTCTTGAAAGCCAGGTTTGTCCGGCTTTTTGTTCCATTTTCAATTTCAGTTTTTTAGGAAGGAAAAGGAATAATAAAATCAGTAAACCGATGGTGAGTGATAAGGGCTGTTGAATAACAACAAAAGAGAGGCTTTCTCCAAAGGATCCAATGATAAGACAGAGTAAAAAATAAATCAGGATTCGGCCAGTCTGGTAAATTGAGTAGTTCACAAACTGCTTAGCCCAGGAATTTTGTCCGGGCAGAGACATTACTAATGAGCCACACATTCCGATGCAGTGCAGACTTCCGGCAAGTCCTAAAACGAGAGCCGCTGTGAGTAAAGGGATCACTTAAAGATGTTCCATTGCATTTGATATTCTTGTTGCTTTTGATCTTCCCACATCAAGTAAATTTGCCAGGCGCCTTTTTTAAGCTCAGGAAGTTTTACAGTGCCATTTTCGTCTGGAGTAATCGGCAGATTTTTCTCAAGGCTGTAGTACTTCTCCATCCCGTTAGATGAGAGAATATCATAGACTGTTACACAGCCCTAGCAGCAGAAATCGTGTCCGAAGCTTTTGAGAACTTCCTCACATTTATCCCCGCAATGATGACAGAATATTTCTGTCTCTGTAACAACACTATTTTTTGTTAAAGTAGTTTCCACTTTTCTACTCAATAAATTCTTCTGTGCCGGTTATTTAGCAGGTGGACTGCCTACGTTTTTATCTAAGTGCATGCTTGTAATTACCAACGAATTATAAAAATAAAAAAAGTAAATAATTGCGAGAGGTGTCATGGTTGTCCGAAAATGGATGGAAGAGGAAAGGGGATCGGAAGGTTTTATTTACCGGCGGGCCGCCGGTGGTCGTGCGCCAATCAGCGTACGGAACTAGAGAGGTGAAAGTCCTCTTCAGACTAACCTGTTAAGTCTGTAGTCGAGTGTAACTGCGTCACTGTGAAGTGGGGTGGAGAGCAGCATAAGACGAATAACCGGTCCGTAGGTTGACGAACCCGATTTGGTCGGTCAGTGAAACGAGCCTTCGTCCGCATGGTGAAGTTCAGAATCAGGATATGACGCTGAAAAAAAAACAGGAATGTAAAAGCGGTCATATCTCGCTGACAGATGGTTAGGGATGGAACGGTTATGATGGTATTGTACGTGGACTTTGGGAGATCTGGATGGAACAGCGACTTGTCCATGCAGAAGTCGGAGCCTTCATAAGAGTGTTGACGCTGATGAAAGTCAGTCGAGCAAAGGGAGGCAGGAAAGTGAATTACGTAAATTCAGAAATAAGGAATTGTCAGAATGATCGGTAGATCTATACACACAATATATTCTCCTTTTGTCTGGACTAAGCGTATGTTGAATGCTCTAAGCAATGGAGTAAAACGAGGCACATGGTATAGCCTTTATGATAAAGTTTTCACGAAGACCAACCTTCGAGAGTCTGCTTTGTCAGTCATTGATAATAAAGGTAGCCATGGAGTCGATCAGGTAAGTGTGAGTCGTTATGAATCTCACTTAAGCCATAACCTTAATATTCTTCAAGCCAAGTTAAAGAACAGCTTTTACGAGCCACGATCTATTCGTCGGGTCTACATTCCAAAAGCCGGAACAGATGAAAAGCGTCCGCTGGGAATTCCTACAGTCTGTGATCGTATTGTTCAAACAGCTTTGCTGAATGTCATTGAGCCGATCTTTGATTCTACCTTTTCCAATAGGAGTTTTGGCTTTCGAAAGGGTTTGGGGTGTAAAGATGCACTTCGAACTGCAGTGTCCGAAATGAATAGTGGCAGAATGTTTGTAGTCGATGTCGATATCAAAAGCTATTTTGATGAAATAGATCATGATATTCTCATGGACTTAATTAAGGCGAAAATAAGCGACGGCAGAATTCTTAACTTAATCGAGATGTTCCTTAAGCAAGGAGTTATGGAAGGGATTGAAGAATTGGATCCTGAAAAAAGAGGTTCACCTCAAGGGGGTGTGATCAGCCCACTTTTGGCGAATATCTACCTTAATCCTCTGGATATACTTCTCGAGTCACAGAATCTGCATCTGGTACGTTATGCGGATGACTTTCTTATAATGTGTGAAAGTCAAGAAGACGCAGACAAGGCACTTATCCTTGTAAAGGAATGGATGTCTTCAGTTAAACTTCGCATCCACCCGCAGAAAACCCGTATTGTTGATATGAACCAAGTCGGTCATTCATTTGAGTTTCTTGGCTATCATTTTGAACGCATGAAACGGGGATGTATCAGGCGTTGGCCGAAAGCAGCCAATATGAAAAAGTTTAAAGATAAAGTACGTTATATAACACGCCGGAACAACCCTCATAGTATCGAGATAGTATGTGAACAGTTACATATTTATTTCAAAGGGTGGTTTCAATATTTTAAGCATAGCATGCACTACAAATTCCAATCATTGGATGGGTTCACAAGACGAAGGATGAGGCGCATTTTAAAGAAGCGTCGCAATAAGAAAGGTACGGGTAAGAATTTAACAGATCACAAAGCCTGGTCGAATACCTGGTTTGAGTCTCATGGATATGTTTCGCTGTACAGTATGTATGAGGCTGAATTTCAATCTCTTCGGAGTTAATCACTGACTGGAGAGCCGTATGCGGGAGAACCGCACGTACGGTTCGGAAGGAGGGGAGGCCTAATGGCCTTTCCTACCCTTACCCTTATAGTTTTACTTTTTCGGCAGTAGGCCTTTTCCTTACCTTGGACCGCTCAAAGTCTTAAGATAAGGAAAAA
>JAKVBD010000103.1 GCA_022446985.1 Lentisphaerales bacterium | reverse complement strand
CTTGGCTCTTACTCTTTCATCAATAGGGAATTTAGCTTTAAGGAACATTACACCGTAGATAGCAACTGGTAGTATCATCCACCAAGAGTGAGTTCTCCATGCTAGACCAGACGCTCCTTCAACAACAGCAACACCAGCGGCTGATTCAGCTGTACCAAGTGGAATAATAAAAAGAGCAGCGACAACGATACCTGCAGGCCATGCAGCATGAAGAATGTTAAGTTTAGTAGATTTGTCGTCTGTGTACATTGAAGAACAGGCAGGATTAATTACAGCTTCGACAATACCGTGACCAAGACCCGCACAGAAACATCCCCATTTCAGCGCCTCTGCGCTTCCCGCTGTAGCACACATAACTACAGAAACAGCCTGCAGGGCAAAAGCCATGTACATTGATGGTTTGTAGCCAACTTTATCAACTATCAGACTGAAAAGAATCATTGTCACGGCAATTGGCCATAGAGAATATCCAAAGATACCACCAGCTTCTTGACCACTAATACCAAATTCTTTCATCCAGTTACCCATGGTTAGTACCCTGAAGGTAAAACCAACACCACATGCTAGAAGAGCCAGAAAAGATGCCCAGAAGACTGTCGACTTCTCTGCTTCAGTCAAACCTGACTTACAAGTTACTTCACTCATAATATTACTGTAATCCCTATAATTACGCTTTCTTTTATAAACCAACCGGCATTGAACCAGTCTCTCACCGAGTCAGCAAACTTAAAAGGAGGTACAAGTTTTTTCAAGCAAATAGATAATAAAAATTTGCCTACCAAGGGTAAAAGTTACAATTTTACCCCTTTGTATTGAAGCTGTTACAAATGAACCAAATGCGCAAAAGTACAATTAACGACGTTTTTTTTACAAAAAATCGATATTTTGTTATAAAATCAGCAAGCACTATGTATGTCACCTCTTCTCCAAGCAATTTGGACTATCTGTCGAAATGATGTATAGTTCGCGACGTTACAAAGACGACTGAAGCGATTCACTCGTCTACACACCACACGAATTCTATAAATTTTGCAATTGAGGTATAATAATGATTCTCGATAAATTAACTGATTTTTCACGCCGCACTGGCCCTGTCGTCTTATGTATCATGGACGGTATAGGTTACAGTCCTTATGAAGATGGCGATGCTTATAAAGCCGCTTACACACCGAACCTTGACCACCTTCACAACATATGCCCGAACAAACCTCTTCTCGCTCATGGTACTTCAGTAGGTCTTCCTGATGATGGCGACATGGGTAACTCTGAAGTCGGTCACAATGCCATCGGCGGCGGCAAAATCGTTTCTCAGGGAGCCAAGCTTGTCAACGAAGCTATCGCAACAGAATCTATGTTCTCTGGAACTATCTGGGAAAAATTGATCAATAATGTTCGCCACAAAGAAAGTACCCTTCACTTTGTTGGTCTTTTCTCTGACGGTAACGTTCACTCACATATCAATCACCTGAAAGCGATGATTCTTAAATCCAAAGAGCAGGGAGTTAAAAGTATCCGTATCCACACTCTTATTGACGGTCGTGACGTAGGTGAAACTTCTGCTCTTGAATACGTCGGCCCATTTGAACAGTTTCTTTCAGAACTAAGAGAAGGTGGACTTGATATCGCAATAGCATCTGGCGGTGGTCGTATGAAACTAACTATGGACCGTTACGAAGCCGATTGGCCAATGGTAGAAAAAGGTTATAACTGTCACGTACACGGCATTGGCCGTCAATTCGAATCTGCAGAAGCTGCAATCCGGACCTACCGTGAAGAGCTTAGCTGCATTGATCAGAACCTGCCTGAATTCGTCATCGCTAAAGACGGCGAACCTATCGGTAAGATCCAGGATGGCGACTCAGTTATCTTCTACAATTTCCGCGGTGACCGTTCAATCGAATTCTCCCTTGCTATGGAATCTGAGCAATTTGACGCCTTTGACCGCGGTACTCATCCTGACATTGAGTATGCTGGTATGATGGAATACGACGGCGATGAGCACATCCCGAATCAATATCTCGTTAACCCACCTCTTATAAATGGGCCTATGGGTGAATTCCTTTCTCACAACGGCATCTCTCAGTACGCTATTTCCGAAACTCAAAAGTTCGGTCACGTGACTTTCTTCTTCAATGGTAACCGCAGTGGTAAATTCGACGATAACCTTGAGACATTTATTGAGATTCCATCTTCACTAACGCCATTTGAAGAAAACCCATGGATGAAAGCTTCCGAAATCACAGACAGTACTATTGAAGCAATTCTTTCCGGCAAA
Source organism: Lentisphaerales bacterium (assembly GCA_022446985.1). Taxonomy (GTDB): domain Bacteria; phylum Verrucomicrobiota; class Lentisphaeria; order Lentisphaerales; family Lentisphaeraceae; genus JAKVBD01. The sequence continues at coordinate 16,213 of JAKVBD010000103.1, read as the reverse complement.
CAAGATTTTGTAAGAATCAACTACGCAAATGGTGACATGGTAGGCCACACCGGTGATTTCAATGCCACAAGAATTGCCTGTGAAGTTGTCGACATGCAAATCGGACGCCTCATCAAAGCTGTAAAAGCAGCCAACGGTATCCTTCTCATCACTGCCGACCACGGTAATGCCGATGAGATGTATGAAAGAAACAAAAAAGGCGCTGCAGTTGAGAATAGCGACGGTTCTATCAAACCAAAAACCAGTCACTCACTCAACAAAGTGCCATTTATCGTTTACGATCCACAAGGCGCAAGCTACTTAACATTTGCAGATGACGAAAAAGCTGGACTCGGCAACATTGCATCTACATGCATCAATCTACTTGGTTACAAAGCTCCAGATGACTTTGCTCCAAGTCTCATTACTCTAAAATGACATAGAATAGATATATTCTACTAAGCTCTCGGATTTACTGTAAATGCGGGAGCTTTTTTATTTTGCTATTATATTTATTGTACTATCTTAATCCAAAGAAACCTTAAGGAAGTAAATATGCTGAAGCCAGAACTTCTGGAGAGACTTATAGAGCGCCTTGGACAAATGGATTCTCAAAGTATCCAAGGCTACTTCCTGCGCCTAATCCGCGAAAAGGGTGTACTCGACACAATTTTCAACACCATTCAGGAAGGCATCATCGTCATGACTCCCGACCTGGAAATGGAGTATGTAAACGCCGCAGCTGTAGAACTTCTCGGACTGCCCGAAAATGTCATTGGCGAAAAGATAAACCGCTTTCTGAAAGAAATTGACTGGACTGCTCTCATGATGATGGACTTCGATGCCTGGGAAGGTTTCAGCCGTCAGGAAATAGAAGTATTTTATCCCAAGCAACGAGTCTTAACCTTTTACCTTCTTCCTCAACAAGACGAAAGTGGCAAAGAAATAGAAAAAATCGCTCTTGTTTTACACGACATAACAGAAATGCGCCAAGAAGCTGAATCCGTAAAAGAAAGTGAACTTCTACAAGCGATGACTATGCTGGCTGCCGGTGTAGCTCACGAGATAGGCAATCCTCTCAACAGCCTAAATATTCACCTCCAACTCATGGAAAGGCTCACTAAACACATAGCTAATAGCCAAGTCTCTAAAGAAGCCAAAGAACTTTTGGGAATCTGCACCTCTGAAGTTGAGCGTCTCGATATGATCATCCATCAATTCCTTGGTGCGGTCCGTTCATCTAAACCAGAAATGATGTCCATAAGAGCAGATGAAATACTCGCAGAATCCCTACAATTTATGAAAGCTGAGATCGAAAATAAAAACATCGTCGTCGAAGCTGTCTTGCAAGATAAGCTCACACCGCTGCCTGGCGACAAAACTCAACTCAAACAGGCTTTCTACAATATTATTAAAAATGCCATACAAGCTATGCCCGATGGTGGTAAACTAACGATTAACTGTAAATCAACAAGTGACTTTTTGGTCATCACTTTCATGGATACAGGTAAAGGCATAAAGCTCAGAAACCTCGGTAAAATTTTCGACTCTTACCATACAGACCGACAAGGCGGCACTGGCCTTGGTCTATTTATAGTAGATAGAGTCATTCGCGACCACGGCGGCAATATTGGCGTCACCAGTAATGAAGGAGAAGGTACAATATTCACTATACGATTACCTCTTCAAACCCGTAGAACCCGGCGCATCGAAGCCCCGGTTGTTGCAGAAGAAGGAAAAGATCACAAAAATGACTAGGTCCATCCCAAAACTACTCATCGTTGAAGATGAAAAAAATACCCGCGAAGGAATCGGCAGAGCCTTAAAACTTGACTACCACGCAGTCTTAGCGGAAAATGCCGAAAGCGCTCTACAAATTTTAAAAAATGAAAAATTCCAACTCATTCTAACTGACGTAAAAATGCCCGGGATGGATGGCGTAAGTTTCGTTAAAGAAGCCCAAAAAATTGACCCCGACCTCTTTTGTATAGTTATGACCGCCTACGGCACTGTTGAAACTGCCGTCGATGCCATGAAGTCCGGTGCATACGACTTTATGATCAAACCTGTAAAACTTGATCAAGTCGAAGCCATCTTGCAAAATGCCATGGCAGCCAGAGAAAGAAAGCTCAGCTCTGTAGTAAAAAATACTCCTCCCGCTAAAACAACCGCTCTGGTTCAAGTTAATCAAAAATCTCCAGTCATCGGCCAATCTCGAAAAATGAAAGAAGTCATGAATCTTGTCAGCCAGATTGCACCGGCAAGATCTACAGTCTTGCTGACGGGTGAAAGTGGTACTGGTAAAGAAGTCATCGCCAATTGTATTCATGAATACTCTGACAGAATAAATGGCCCCTTTGTTACCGTTCATTGTGCAGCTTTAAATGCTAACCTCCTAGAATCTGAACTATTTGGTCATGAAAAAGGCGCCTTCACAAATGCCAATACAAAGAAAATCGGCAGATTTGAAGCCGCAGATGGCGGCACCCTCTTCCTCGATGAAATCGGCGAAATTGATGCATCGACACAAGTTAAACTGCTGAGAGTTCTTGAAAATAGGTGTTTTGAAAGAGTCGGCGGTACTGAAACCATTCACATAGATGTTCGTCTTGTCGCTGCAACAAATAAGAACTTGCGAAAAATGGTGGAAGACGGTGAGTTCAGAGAAGACCTTTACTACAGGCTAGATGTATTAAACATCCTACTTCCACCACTACATGAGCGCAAAGATGATATTCCACTTCTATTGAATCACTTCCTGCAGCTCTGTACGAAAGAAAATAACAAAAGCATAGGCGGCTTTAGCCAAGAAGCACTCAATGTCCTGGTCGAGTATAAATGGCCGGGGAATGTCCGCGAATTAAGAAACCTCGTCGAGAGAATGACTATTCTCGCCAAAGGATCTACTATTGAAATATACGATGTTCCTGCAATAGTTAGCGAAAAAAAGCCGGCAATTGGCAGTCCGGAGACTGGTTTACATTTCACACCTCAAACACTTGATGTCAGCCAGAATGAAAAACAATTGATAATAAAGGCCCTTGAAGAGACAAATAATAATAAAACTGCGGCCGCCAAAAAGCTCGGCATAAGCCGTCGCACACTTCACCGCAGAATTACAGAACTCGGGCTATAGGAAAAATAAATATGAAAACAGCACTGTATGCAGGTTCATTTGACCCTATTACCAATGGGCATCTGGATATTATTACCAGAGCAGCCAGCCTGTTTGACAAAGTTATAGTAACAGTTGCCAGAAATGCCGGCAAGAGCCCGATCTTCAGTATCGAAGGAAGAATCGACATGGTTCGCGAAACCTGCAACGATCTCAAAAATGTCGAAGTCAGTACCTTCAGTGGTCTTTTGAAAGACGCTATTAATTCTTTCGATGCTGACTGCGTCATTCGAGGTTTGCGCTCAGTATCTGACTATGAATACGAAAGTCAGATGGCCATGATGAACCGTGAATTGAATCCACGCTGTGAAACTGTGTTCTTCATGCCAAGCCCAAAACTTTCATATGTAAGCTCACGCATGATTCGCGAGATTGCGGCATTTGGCGGTGAGGTTGATGCTTTCGTCCCCAAATGCATTGAGGCAAAACTAAAAGAAAGGCTACAAGACAATGCTTCAAATTAACATCCATCATATCCCAGAAAATGGTCTCGAGATTGACACGACTATCCCAAGTGCGGAACTGGAGATCAATACAGGTGATCGTATAAAAAAGATAACTCCACTAGTCTGTGAGCTTAAAGCAAGCATGGTGGAAAAAGATCTGGTAGTCCGTGGCAACACCACCATGGTAGCAAATGTGGCATGTGATAAATGTCTCGTGGAATATGAAGAAATCATTGAATCTGAAGATATATGTATCGTTAAAGAAAATACTCCTGAAATAGTTGACTTGACAAACGATATACGTGAAGATATACTACTCGCCTTTCCGCAATTATTCCTTTGCAGCGACGATTGCAAAGGTCTTTGTTATAAGTGCGGGATTAATCTCAATTTAGAGAAATGTAAGTGCGATTTCGAAAGTGAAACAAGTTCCCCATGGGACGCACTGAATAATATAAATTTTGATAGTGACAAATAGCTCAGGAGAGTGTCATGGCTCAGCCAAAAAGAAAAACTTCTAAAATGAAAAAGCGTCAGCGTAAAGCGGCGAATCGTTACGGTGGCATACAAGTTGGATACTGTAAAAAATGTGATGCACCAACACTTCCACACCGTGTGTGTCCTTCTTGCGGTTACTATGGAGACAAAGCAGTTCTTGAAGTAGCAGCTGCTGAGTAAACCATATGATCATTGCCGTAGATGCAATGGGGGGCGATAACGCCCCTGACATCGTTATTCAAGGGGTCGCTCAAGCTCTATCGGAATACAAGGCTATAAAAAAAGTAGTACTTGTTGGAGATAAAGAAAAAGTAGAAAAGCTCCTACCTGAAAACAACCTCGCCAATCACCCTAAGATTGAACTTGTTCACGCTTCTCAAGTTGTTGAGATGCACGAACCTTCAACTCTAGCCATTCGTGGCAAAAAAGATTCATCTATTACAGTTTGTACGAACCTTGCCAAAGAAGGCAAAGTAGATGCCGTTGTCAGCGCTGGCCATACAGGTGCGGCTGTTGCAGCGAGTGTAGTTCGTATGCGTAACCTTGAAGGTGTTCTTCGTCCGGGGATCGTAACCCCTTTCCCTACTCCAGATGGCGAATTTGTCTTAGTCGATGCCGGAGCCACTCCTGAGTGTACCCCTGAGAACCTTGTTCAATTCGCTCTCATGGGAAACATCTATGCCCAGAAGATCCTCAAAATTAACAATCCGCGCATTGGATTGTTAAGTAATGGTGAAGAAGAGAGTAAAGGCAACGAACTGACTAAAGGTACCTTAAAGCTTTTAAGAGAGACCAAAAATATCAACTTTATTGGCAATATCGAAGGTAAAGAAATCTTTGATAATAAAGTCGACGTGGTTGTTTGTGACGGTTTTACTGGTAATGTAGTCCTCAAATTTGCTCAGGGATTGGCAAAAGGTCTGTTCAAAATGATAAAAGAAAAGATCGAAGTCAACCCTAAACGGAAAGTTGGAGCCCTTCTGGCAAAAAATGCTTTTAAAGAAGTCAAAAATGCCAGTGACCATGCCGAATATGGCGGTGCACCACTTATGGGAGTAAATGGAGTCTGTATTATTGGACATGGCAGTTCTTGTCCAAGATCAGTAAAGAATGCAGTGCGTGTAGCTACCGAATTCATTCAATTCGGTGTAAATGACACAATTATTGAGCGGATAAAGGATCAGTAGAGTCAATGAAATTCCAGGGTGTTAAAATAGCCGGAACAGGTTCCTACGTACCTGAAAAAGTATTAACTAATGAAGACCTTTCTGAAATCGTCGACACTTCTGACGAGTGGATTTTCACTAGAACCGGCATTAAGGAAAGACACATCGCTGCTGATGACCAATTTACTTCTGACCTTTCTTCTGAAGCAGCTAAAGAAGCTTTAGAAAATGCCGGAATTAAAGCTGAAGATCTACAACTAATCATTGTCGCGACTCTCAGTCCAGATAAGACTTTCCCAAATACTGCGAGTTTAGTTCAAAATAAAATCGGCGCTCCAAATGCCGCATGTTTCTCAATGGAAGCCGGCTGTACTGGTTTTGTTTATGGCCTTGAAGTCGGTGCAGGTATGATTGCATCCGGACTTTATAAAAATGCTCTTATCATTGGAGCTGAAAAACTTTCCTCTGTTGTTGACTGGACTGACAGAACCACCTGCGTGCTTTTCGGAGATGGAGCTGGTGCGGCAATTTTAACAGCAACAGATGTAGAAAACAACAAATACCTTGGCAGCGACCTTGGCTCAAATGGCGAACAGCACGATATTCTTCATATTCCTGGCGGTGGCTGTGCCGTTCCATTTTCTCAAGAAGCTAAAGATCAAAAACTTCTCACACTGCAAATGAATGGTAAAGAAGTTTTCAAACACGCCGTAAATGGTATGTCTGTATCTGCAAAAAAAGCCTTAGACCAATCCGGCTTGAGTATCGACGAAATCGATTGGGTTGTAGCACACCAGGCAAACGTCAGAATCATCAATGCCGTCGGCCAAAAAGTCGGTGTTCCGACAGAAAAAGTTTACATAAATGTCGACAGATTTGGTAATACCTCTGCGGCATCTGTTCCTATAGCATTCAATGAAATGCGCCAAAAGGGTCTACTAAAACGTGGCCAGAAAATTTTATTTGTTGCTTTCGGCGGAGGCCTCACTTGGGGTGCCAGCGTTGTAGAATATTAAAATATCAGGGTTTAAATAATGAGATTTGAAGGAAAAATTATTGTCATCACTGGTGGTAACAGAGGTATCGGTCTGGGCATCACTAAAAGATTCCTCAGCGAAGGCGCTAAAGTTGCTGTAATCGGCACACGCCCGGAATCTGTTGATCCAGTTATCGCAGATCTGTCAACAGATGACAATGAAATCCGCGGCTATGCACTAAATGTTGCAGAGCGTGAAAAAGTTGAAGAAGTTTTCAAACAAATCACGAATGACTTCGGTGGCATCGATGTTTTGGTCAACAATGCCGGCATCACCAAAGACACTCTTCTTATGAGAATGAAAGAAGAAGATTGGGACTCTGTCATCGACATTAACCTTAAAGGTGCGTTCAACTGCCTTAAAGCAGTTACCCGCACAATGATGAAAGCCCGCAAAGGCAGAATTATTAATATATCTTCAGTAGTCGGTCAGACAGGCAATGCCGGTCAAGCTAACTACTCAGCTTCAAAAGCAGGACTTTTCGGCTTAACAAAATCTGCCGCTAAAGAACTTGCTGCCAGAAATATCACAGTCAATGCTGTTGCCCCTGGTTATATAGCAACCGAAATGACTGACGCTGTTTCCGACGAAGCCAGAGATGCGTTCCTGCGCAACATTCCACTTGCCCGTGCCGGTCAAGCTGAGGAAGTAGCTGCTGCAATCGCATTTTTAGCCTCAGATGACGCCGCTTACATCACAGGTCAAACTGTGAATGTAGATGGTGGTCTGGTAATGTAAGTATCAGTTTGCAATTTATTGAATGCGAGACAAATTACTCGCTGAACTTTTTTTAAATTAGAGGAGAAACTCATGTCTTCCGTTCAGGACAAAGTTGTAGAAATTATTGTTGAACAGCTAAACGTTAACGCAGAACAGTGCGTACCTGAAGCAAAATTCATCGAAGATCTAGGCGCTGATTCCCTAGATACAGTAGAGCTTGTAATGAAGCTTGAAGAAGAGTTCGGAATTGATATTCCAGACGAGGACAGTGAAAAAATCCTTACTGTTGGCGATGCGTCTAAGTACATCGAGGAAAACGGTAAGTAATCTGTCTATAAAGATTTAATACGGATAGGAAATGGGACTAGATAAAAGAGTTGTTATCACCGGTGTTGGCGCTATCGCCAGTAATGGTAATAATATTGAAGAGTTTTGGAACTCACTGCAAAATGGCGTAAGTGGCATTGGCCGCATTACTGCATTTGATCCTAGTGAGTACCGTTGTCAAATTGCCGGCGAAGTAAAAGGCTTTGATGTTGATGAATATATCGGCAAAAAAGAAGCTCGTGGCATGGACAGATTCTGTCATTTTGCAATAAAGGCTTCTGACGAGGCTGTTGCTATGGCTGGTATATCCACTGACGAAATTGATCCACACCGAATTGGTGTTTTAATTGGTTCAGGTATTGGCGGTCTTCAAACACTTGAAGATGAAGCTCGTAAACTTTTTGAAAAAGGTCCCAAAAGAGTCTCCCCAATGCTCATCCCGAAAATGATCGGTGACATGAGTTCTGGTCTCGTTTCTATCCGTCACGGATTCCGCGGACCAAACTACACTGCTGTTTCAGCATGTGCTTCGGGTACTCACGCTATAGGTGAAGCCTGGTGGACAATCAAACGCGGCGATGCCGACATCATGATTACTGGTGGTGCAGAAGCTGCTATTACCCCTGTTGGTATAGCTGGTTTTGCCTCCATGAGAGCCATGTCCACACGCAATGATGATCCACAGGCTGCCAGCCGTCCATTTGACGCTGACAGAAATGGTTTTGTCATGGCAGAAGGTAGTGGCGTTCTTGTTCTCGAAAGTCTTGATAGTGCTCTTTCACGTGGTGCAGAGATCATTGCTGAATTTATCGGCTATGGTGCGACTGCAGACGCAAGTCACATCACAGCCCCAGCCAGCGATGGTAGCGGTGCAGCGAGAGCTATTGAGATGGCCATGAATCATGCCGGTATCAGCAAAGATGAAGTTACCTACATAAATGCGCATGGTACTTCAACTCCGTTAAATGACAAATTTGAAACACTGGCTATCAAATCAGTATTTGGTGACCGTGCTTACAAAATTCCTGTTAGTAGCACAAAATCTATGACTGGACACTCACTGGGAACAGCTGGTGCCTGGGAAACTATTGTTTGTGCTTTAGCAGCAAAAAACAACGTCGTTCCACCGACCATAAACTATACGACTCCAGATCCAGACTGCGATCTTGACTACGTTCCAAATGAAGCTCGTGAAGTGGATATGAATGTAGCCTTGAACATCAATCTTGGTTTTGGCGGTCACAATGCAACAGGGTTAGTTAAGAAATTCAAATGAAGAAATTTTTCGTAATTTCAGCTATGTTAAGCATGGCTTTTTTAACCTCTTGTAAGTCGACTCAGATGCAGTCCCAGGAAATGCCACCAATGGAACAGGAATGGGCTGATACCCTCCAGAATTGGTACCCTGATTGGACGGCTCCGGTAATTATTCGTAAATAATTTCGGAACTTGAAAGCTCTCTTGCTTTCGCTAATGAATATCTGTTTCGCAAAGAAGACCGATAAGTACGATTTAAAAGATCAAGATCTACTTATCAAAGTAATTGAGCAGATTGCTGAAATCAGCAGTCTTCATACCCTCGTGCCCTCTTCAGATCTGGTACTGTCGGTAATTTTACTTGATGACCCTCAAATCACCGAGATTAATGAGCAGTACCTGAATCATGAAGGTCCCACTGACGTTATAAGCTTTGATTATGTCGATGACTTCGACGAAGAAATAGATGCCGATGATGAATTCACCATCGGTGAACTTTACATTTCCCTGGAAACTGCAAAGCGTCAGGGCGAAGAGTACAACAAGACTCTCAACGAAGAACTCCTTCTCTACATTGCCCATGGTATACTTCATATTTGTGGTTATGACGATCACTGTGAAGAGGACATCAATGAAATGCGTCAAGCAGAACAACGCGTCCTTAGCGAACTGAATAAAGTCATGGGTACGGTGGAAGTCATCTGATGATTTTCGTTGTTCTATATAGCTTATTTTTTATCACTACTGCCATATGGCTGGAAGCAAGTCGTAGTGCTGTCAACTCTCTTTCCGGTGGCTACATACGCTCACTGGAAGACATAAAATCAGAAAAAGCCGAAGTCTGGCTGAAAGATAAAAAACCCATTGCCTTTGCGCTTCGCTCTTTAAGCTTCTTGCTAACCGTTTGCTTCACCTGTTACATTTATCAAATAAGCTTTATAACACCTCTTTACACTTTTAAAAATGACCACCTCCAATCTATAAAAGAGATTCTTATCTTTGCTGGCTTCCATCTAATTTATCTGACTTTGCGCGAAGTCGTCGGAGCTATCTGGCTTGTTCCTTACCGCTATACCCTTTTGAAAATCTCCATGCCTGTCATCAACATCTTGAGAATATTTTTAAAGCCCTACGAACTTATCCTTAAAGACTCTTACGACAGAACTAAAAACCGTGAAGTAAAGCACGAAGAACACAAAGAAGTTTCTGCCGAAGACGAAATCCTTTCACTGGTAGAAAATGATGACAAAAGTCAGCTTGAAGAAGATGAACGCCGTATGATTCAAGGCGTTTTTGACCTAAATGACAAACAGGTCAAGGAAGCTATGACACCTAGAACAGATGTGGTGGGCATTGCCATAGATTCAACACCAAAAGAGGCACTTAAAAAGCTCGCGGAAACTAACTTTAGTCGCTTGCCTGTTTATGATGAAACTATCGACAAAATTAAAGGCGTGCTCTATTTCAAAGACTTCTTAACAGAAGAAGATATCTCCTCTAAACCGCTGAAAAAATTCTTACATAAAGCTGTCCTTGTTCCTGAAGCAACACCTCTGGATGATCTTCTCGAAGAGTTTCGTAGATCACATCACCACATGGCTATCGTCCAGGACAAATATGGCGGTACCAGTGGTATAATTACAATCGAAGATATTCTTGAAGAAATCGTCGGCGAGATTCTCGATGAATACGATGAGATTGATGAAGAATACGAAATCTCAAAGCAATCAGATGACTCCTATAACATAGATGCTAAAGCAACTATTACAGACATCAATAAAATACTCGACTCATCTAAGTTACCAGTCAGTGATGATTTCAATACCATCGGAGGATGCATCTATAGCGAACTAAGTCGTATACCGACCCAAGGTGAAACTATTAAAATTGAAGACTTCTCTCTTACTGTTCTTGAAGCCGATGAGCGAAGTATCCTGAAAGTTAAGCTCTCCTTTATTCAAAAAGAAGAGGATACTCAAGACTAGTTCCCTTTCAGCAAGTCCTTTCCAAGAAAGCTCATACTCACTCCTCTGCTTATCATGAAAAGAGACATCGCCAGCCAGTGACCATGATTCCCCAGTTGCTTAAAAAGAAAAAAGGCCGGAATGTAAATTAGCAAAACACTAAAAAGCATCGTATTCCTCATACCTTGACTCTTACCCGCTCCTATAAAAATTCCGTCCCAGATAAAACACAATGGATTAATTAAGCAAGCTAAAACTGTCCATAGCATAAACTCCATCCCCTTATCCACAATAATATTTTTATCTGTAAATAAACTGAGAATTTCTTCCCCAAGGAAATAATAACAACCGGCAAATATGACGCCACAGCCCATACCCCAAATGAAACTCAGAATGATAACTTCCTTCAATGAAGATTTATCACCTGCCCCGACAAACTTCCCCACCAAACTTTCTGCGCCATTTGCTATACCATCAACTGCAAAGGCCATCATCGCGGCTAATTGAACCAGTAGACTATTAGCCGACAGGACTTCTTCCCCAAACTGAGCTGAATAAGCTGTAAAAAATGAAACAACGCCAATAAGCAATAAGGTTCTTATAAAAATATCTCTATTGACAGCAAAAAAGTTTTTAAGCAATTCAAGATTTTTTAAAGTTTTCAAGCTCACCTTACTCATAACTTTTTTATAGCGACAAAACAGAATAATGAAGACAGCTAAAACTGAAGCATATTGTGCTATCACTGTCCCTAAGGCAACACCTTCAGTCCCCATATCCAACCAGCGTACAAAATAAAAACTGCAGATCATATTCAGTAAATTGCTAAAAATTGCCAGTGCCATTGGCCACCAAGAATTCTGCATACCTAAAAACCAGCCATTAAAAGCATAAAGACATAAAGTCGCTGGAGCTGCCCAAATGCGTATATCAAAGTAATAAGCGGCATGCTTTATAGCGTCTGGAGAACTGTTGCCAATCATCGTAAAAGACAATTCTTTAATCGGAATCTGTAGGAGTAAAATAACCAGAGCTATGCTCAATGCACAGAGTAATGCCCGCCCTAAAATCGCTGCACATTCTTTGTCATTACTGGCACCAAAAGCCTGCGCAGTCATCCCAGAAGTTCCCATGCGCAAAAAACCGAAACTCCAATAGAGGCAATTAAAAATCATCCCGCCAATAGCAACTGCTCCTATCAAGTACATACCTTCTGCATGCCCCATCAAGTAAGTATCGACAACGCCGAGAAGAGGCGTAGCAATATTCGCCATTATATTTGGCAAAGAAAGATTAAAAAGGCTGCGTTTAACAGAAGACATGCATGAAACTCTTATTTGTTCAGAGCCCAATACAACCGAAGAAAATTAATTCAAGAAATTATGCGTATTGCAAGCGATATTCTTTAGGAGTGAGACCAGTCATTTTTTTAAACTCGCGAGTCATGTAAGACTGATCACAAAAACCACAATCGAATGAGATATCACATAAAGAGGAGTTACTTTCTAAAAGCTTTTTTGAAACGGCCTTTAAACGAACATCACGGATATATTTCACAGGTGGAGTATTAAACTTCTTCTTAAAACGCCGTAAAAAAGTACTGACAGACATGCCACAAAGACCGGCTAAATCATTAACGCTTATATCTTCTGTAAAATGACCATCAATATAGTCAATGGCTGCCTGCAATTCACTTACCGGCTTCACTTGCTGTTCGGCTTTAGCAATATCACGAACGATCCCAACTAAACCAATGATTTCACGTTCATTGTTATAAACGGGCAATTTAGTTGTTGTAAAGAAACTCGTTAAACCACTCGTCGAGCTCACCTGTTCATTTTGATCAATAATTGGCACTCCCGTAGAAGTCACGCCATGATCATCGCGTTCATATTGCTGAGCGAGTTCCAGGCTAACCATATCGTAATCTGTAAGACCTATAACTTCTTCTTTCTTGGCATAACCAAAACGCTTGAGAAAATTACTATTTACGGTCACAAACCGGCCTTCGAGATCCTTGATAAAAAAAATGACGTCATCCAGGTACTCGAATAGAGAACCATAAGGCTCCTGACGATTAACAAAATCGCTTATTTTACTTTTCCTATCCATACAGGATATATAATAAGCAATTATTTGAACCTATTTTATGATGAAAACAGTTTTTCTTGTGAGAAAATCACTTTTCAACAACTGGAGAGTCCTCCAAATAAGTCTTTCGGTATTCTTCCAGTTTTTTAACACCACCAAATGGAAATGGAACCGCATACTCACCGAGTTCCTCTAGTAAACGCTTAGCTACTGCTTCCTCTCCACAGCGAATAGCAAATTTAGCAAACTTGGACTTACTGATAGTATCATTCGGGTGAGCTGCTAGATATTTTTCAAAACCTTGGTTGACATATTTCCAATATTTCTTACAACGATCAGGGTTACTTTTATCCTGATCTGAAACATGTTTTGCATATTCATATACTGCCAGACTGGCCATATTGTGACTATACGGAAATTTCAACCAGGATTTAGAAACTGTATATTTCCTTTTAACCCTTACATAAGTATGCAATGGTTCGCTAGAGGCAAAAGCTCCATATACTGCTCTTCTAAGGTTTATTTCATAGTCTTCATCAAACCAAAGAGTATACCCCAAAAGCCTACTTGAAGCTACTGCATTTCCTGGGTCTAAAAACCAGGCATCCTTTATAGAAGTTTTGGCTAAGCCGTTATGAGTATTTGACTCTTTATTATTTTTCCGATTGTTTTGATAATATATTTGCCAAGCCATTCGGTTATGAAAATATGCCTTCAAAATTTTAGCTGAACTCATCTGCCCCAACTGTTCAAGGCGTTTTTGTATAGGCTCATGTAGTTTTATATCCAACATTCTTAGCTCTAACAAACCAGAGTAGAGATCGTAAAACTTTTGAACAGGCACAGAGTTTTCTTCAATCAATTCAGGTAAAACTTTTACAATGGATTCAACCAGTCTCTTCTCTAAATCTCCAACATTCTTCTGATGCCAAAGCTGAGATATTCCTTGGCAAATTCCGTATACCTTAATTGCATTCGGGTAGTTGCTCTCAAGCAACTGCTGAACAGCTAAAAATCCATGAGACTTGTCATCTCCTATATACCAATAATCTTTAATCTTAGACCAAAACAAGTAAAGTAGTGGATCTCGATTTCACGCTTCCCTGATTTCAGCCAATTTTTCATAAGGCTTTTGATAAGTGTGTTTATACTCATGATATAAGTCAGGGTTTTCATAATACCTTTCAGACATATGCTTAAAATAAGGTTCTAAATACTTGTCCCACTCTGGATTAATAGGGTTATTTGCTCTATAGAATTTCCAAAAATCGTATACCCCAGTTTCCTTAAATTTCTGATAATTTATCTGTAAACGTTCTTTAAAGTTTACATAAGGGGGTTGAGCTGCCATTTTTCCTGTGGCATAGCATTGAGATTCTTTACGAATTTCTAAAATGTTACTTAAGCGATAGTTTCCTTTATAGGAATGGACATCATTTACGCGTTGAAACAGCTTCTCTGAGATTTTCCAAAACCCATATATTCCAGACACATAAGCGAGCTCAAGAAGCAAATCATTACTGCTATAACCTATTGCATTCTCTACAAATTCTTTAAATCTCGGTTCATTATAAAAGGCACTAAAATCAAATAAAATCTTGTCCGATCTTATATTCAAGTAAGACGAAAACTCTTCGAAAAACTCAGGTAGATTTTCAACCATTTCAGTATTCGACAAGCTGATTTCACGACCATAATCCCACCAATCCTCAACTGAGGCGGCACTCTTCAAAAAAGATATCTTCTTCTTAAAAGCATCGATACTCCCTGGTTCTGCTAAAAGAACATTTTTATACCATTGATTAAACTCTCCCCAATCTCCTCGCTTTCGGCACGTATCTAAAATTCTTATGGGAATCGCTATTCTTGCAGGGTCTTGCTTCCAGGCCGTAGTCAATAAATCTATTGAAGTTGCAAGATTCATATCACGAATATTTTTTGAATATCTATATGAGTGTTCCGACAAATTCACCCAGCCTAAAACTGCATTGTGCTCCAAAGATCCTTCTCCGTAGGCTTCTATCAATTCTTTTTTGAATAATTCGTAACCTAGAAAATGATTAAAACCACAACTTTTATAGACATCTGTAACATTATTAGAATTATGTAAAAGATCATCAAATGGAAAATCTTTATCTTTAAAACAGCTGACAAAATAAGGAATAGATTCTTTAAGCTTTTTTAAAGCTGGGTCGTTATATTTTGCAATATTCTTTTTGCGATACTTTATGTAATAAGCCGTTAAACGACCTGAGCGAAACTTAAAGAAATCATGATATTGACTTTTTATGAGAGCAGCATGAGCTTTCCTATGCATTGGAAGAATTTTTAAGTACTTCCCTTTAAGTAACTTTGTTCTTGGTCCACGAGCATAAAAATACAAAACCAGTGGATCCTTACATCCTTTATCCATGGCTTTTTTACAGGTCTTCTCAATGACTTCGGCATACTCTTCAATCCACCAGGATGTTTCAAATTGCTTGATAACCAGTTCAAAAATCTCATAAACATCTTTGTCCCAACTATCACTCCTATGACCGAACTGCTTGTATGCTTCAATAGTATTCTGCCTATACCAATCCAACCTTTGATTGAGTAACCATTTAGCCCGAAGGGGATACATCTTCTCCTTAGTCAAACGGAGCTTAACTTCAAGGCTTACATCTTCTGTTTCGAGATGCTTTTTGAGAAAGGGGTAAAACTCGACCGGGAGGTCTTTAAGTTGACTAGAGGCTTGCTTGCGCTCTTTGTAGTTTCCATCTAGTTTTTTCAAAAATTCATTGACTGAAACTTCAGTCTCTGCGCTGAAACCGGATAAGGTAAAAATTAAAAAAAATAGAATATATTTCATAGATGCCCTGGTTACTTTACGAGTAAAACATACCATTCATACGAAAAACAGCTAGAGGAAATAACTAAAAGCATTTCCCCCTAGCATTAATTATTTTTATGAGATAATATCCTTCAGCACATGACCGTGAACATCGGTCAAACGGAAATAGCGCCCCTGGAATTTATAGGTAAGCTTTTCATGATCTATTCCACTCAGGTACTGCATGGTTGCATGCAGGTCGTGGAAAGAAACCGGCTTATCAACAACATTGCATGAGAAATCATCTGTCTCACCGTACACTGAACCGCCTTTGATACCGCCACCGGCCATCCAGTAGGTAAAGTTATATGGATGATGATCACGTCCATAAGCATCTTTCTTCAAACCGCCCTGACTAAAAACCGTACGGCCAAACTCACCGCCCCAGACAACCAAAGTATCTTTAAGCAACCCGCGTTGTTTAAGGTCAGTTACAAGGGCAGCACACGCTTGATCTGTTTCCTTACAAAGAGTCGGGTGATGTTTTGCTACATCGTCATGGTGATCCCAACCAGTGTGAAATAGCTGAACAAAACGGACATCGCGCTCAATCATACGACGAGCCATTAAGCAATTTGATGCAAAAGTCCCCGGCTTTTTGGCATCTTCACCATAAAGCTTATAAGTACTTTCAGGCTCATCTTTAAAATCTACCAAATCAGGAACTGAAGTCTGCATCTT
>JAKVBD010000102.1 GCA_022446985.1 Lentisphaerales bacterium | reverse complement strand
CAGCTTCTCAAAAATAGGAAGACAAAAGCAAGAAGTAGCTCAATAGTTCATTTAGCCTATTTTCGGACAAGCACTAATTAATAGACTTCACCACACGCTCGACGGCTCGTTTCACTGACCGCCCAAATCGGGTTCGTCATACTACGGACCGGCTATTCGTCTTGTTTTGCTTCCAACCCCACATCCCTGTAACGCAGTTACACTAGACTACAGGCTTAACAGCTAAACCTGAAATGGATTTTCACCTCTCTAGCATCGTACACTGTTTGGCGCACGAGCCTTTATTTCTAATAAATTGGTAAACTGCTATTGCTTATGTATTGATAATAATTTATCATTATCATCGATTTGGCTATAAAGCCCTTTTTTATTATTTTAGATTTGATCTCAATTTCATATTGTGTACACTAACAAGATTTCCATTAGATATAAGGTTACTTAAATAGTCATGGAAGAAATAACTTCTAACAATGTCGCAGTGGCTTTCCTTGTTTGCATTGCAGCAGCGGCATCAACATTAATTGGTGGTTTATCGATATTTACCTCCAAGAAATCAAACACTCGCCTGCTTTCTTTCGGGCTTGCCTTCGCCGGTGGTGCAATGGTTTATATTTCTCTGGTTGAAATATTTTGGAAATCATACGAAGACTTCTCAAAGGTTTTCCCAGAAAATGAAGCCTATAAATACGCTACTTTAGCTTTTTTTGGGGGGGTCTTTTTTGTTGCTTTGGTCGATAAGCTCATACCCAACCCTCACGGTGCTCTTGAAGATGATGGAAGTGAAGAAAGTAACAAAGCACACATCAAAAGAGTAGGGCTCATGGCCGCATTAGCCATAACCGCCCACAATATCCCAGAAGGAATGGCAACATTTTTTGCAACTCTGGAAGATCCGAACGTCGGTATGTCACTGGCATTTGCCATAGCTGTTCACAATATTCCTGAAGGCATTTCAATCGCCGTTCCAGTCTATTGTGCAACCGGTGATAAAAAATACACCTTCCTGGCATGCTTGATTTCAGCAGTTGCAGAGCCTCTTGGAGCCGCTTTAGGCTATGTTGTCCTGGCTCCTTTCTTAAGTCCGGTGGTATTTGCTTCAGTATTTGGAGTTATCGCAGGCGTAATGGTCTTTCTTGCCATGGATGAGCTACTTCCAACAGCGAAAAGGTACTCTAAGGGACATGACACAGTATATGGTATGATCACCGGTATGTCTGTCATAGCTATCAGTCTCATACTTTTCCGATAAGTTCCCCAAACCCTAAAAAGCTGCAGTAAAACGACTGCAGTTTTTTTAGTTATTTAAATTTTAACAACAAAACTTTGCCCGTTTTTGAGACCACCAATAACAGTCTCATATTAGTTCTTCCTGAAAGATATAAACTTTTTATTTGGGAGTCTACTAAAGAACCAAAGTTCGAAATTTCACCTGGCCAGCACCTAATGTTCGCGTTGGCAGCTCCTACATATGCTCTGTTCCTCCAAGAGGACTTTTAGCAACTTTTAGCCCGGTATTCACCACAGTCGACGCGCATTCAACTTCGTTATAAATTATTTATAATAAATACTTTGTGTCCATTCAAATCACATTTACCTTCAATCAACAATCACTATATGACCATCAATAAGTTAACATTCTTATTCACTGTGAAACATTCCAGTTTCTCTTCACTTCTCAGCCAGCTTTCTGATGGCTTATCGTCAATCAATCTTCCATTGTCTTATCATTGGTATGCTTTGCAGCTCCTCGAAAAATACATTTCGGCAATTTGGCAAAGATTTGCTCCACTGTTTGCGAATAAAGGAATGACGCAAAAACGTTTTTACGCTTTATTGA
The DNA here is from genome assembly GCA_022446985.1 of Lentisphaerales bacterium. GTDB lineage: Bacteria > Verrucomicrobiota > Lentisphaeria > Lentisphaerales > Lentisphaeraceae > JAKVBD01. Next base: position 17,058 of record JAKVBD010000102.1, on the reverse strand, counting down.
ATAGTCCTATAATTCCTTGAACAAAGCTTCGTTTAAGCAGCACTCACATGATGGGCGATAATACTCTTACACAGGGCAGACTTCTTCTTGCTGCCAATGACTCCATATATGGGAAAAGTACTAAGAAAATCGAGGCGGCTGCAAGTCATTTTGGACCATTCAGCCAAACTGATTTCAAGTAAATACCTCTGGGGTTACTGCCGTGTAGCGAAAGGAATTCTGAGTATGGTTAAAGGCCGTTGGGCTTTTCTACCTCTTTTACAGGATATTATGTTCCCAAAAAGCAGCTCAAAACAAGAACGGGGCAGTCGAAGACCCAATTGAGCATAAACCATATCCTGCAAATTTAAGAAAACTTTAAAAAGTCCTCAGGGAAGCTCGGTGACAGAGGTGCTCCTCGTGAGACATACAGGCAACAAAATAATTTCCCGAAAGTTCAAACGAAGTTAGCTTTGTTTAACTTGAAAAAAGATCCGTCTCAGCGCCAAAATCTAATTCAACAGAATACAGAAAAGCTGAAGTGCTGAAAGAATTACTGAAGAAGATTAAAGAGTCTGGATGCGAAAAGTAGGCTTTGCTCTGAATGAGATTAAATATTTACTTTGATCAAACGGGCGCTGTTGAAGACTATATAAAAGGCGTCAAGAAGGTGAAAAATTGCAGCATATGTGGGGGTAAAAAAGCCAGTCGAGGCGAGGAGCATTCCGACAACGACAAAGACTACACCACATAGAATATTCTGAGTAATCACTTTATTTGTTTCTGCAGAAAGCCTTTTTAAGTAGGGTAAGCATAAGAGATTGTTTCTCAGTAAGATGATGTCTGCATTTTCAGAAGTAAATTCATTACCATCACTTTTCATGGCAATCGAAACATCTGAAGCTGCCATAGCCGGGGCATCATTCAGACCGTCACCCACAAACATGACTTCTGAGTATTTTTTCTGTTCTTTAATTTCGTCAATTTTATCCGTAGGCAGACATTCACCACGGAAGTTTACTTGAAGGTCAGAAGCAATTTTTTTAACGCGTGAGACTAGATCACCGGAAATGATTTTAATTCTTTGAAATTTATCATTCTTTAAAAGCTCGATCGCCTCTTCGGCTTCATTTTTTAAATTGTCTTCCAGCTTAAAGTATCCGGCATATTTTCCATTGATGGCAACGACAACCATGCTGAAATTCGAAGGCAGTTCCAATGAAAGGGATTTGTCTATGCTGGCAATCCAATTATACCTGCCGATGTGTATGGTATTTCCGGCGATTTTCCCACTTATACCAAGACCGTGCAACTCTTTAAATTCTTCAATGGTGTATTCCTTGTCTGCTGTTAATTGAGCGATAGCCTTGGAAACCGGGTGATTACTCAACTTTGCAAGAGCAACTGTGTAGTCCTTAAATATTTTTATATATGGCGTTTCAGAATAAGTTTTGTTTACGTGCAGTTTGCCTTCAGTCAGAGTACCAGTTTTATCGATTAAAACCGAAGAACATTCTTTTATTCTCAGTAAAGAAAGCGGTGTTTTTAGTAAGACTCCATTTCGAGCACAACTGGTTAAAGCTGCCAGCATGGCAAGAGGCGATGCCATGACCAGGGCATCTGGAAAACTGATAATCATAAGAGAAATCGCCTGGTTGGCATCTCTGGTAAAATAGAATACCAACAGGCAGAAGAAAATAACGCAAAATGCATAAGGGCCGGATATTTTATCCAGCAGAGTGACAGTAGAACTTTTTGTTTCTTTAGCCTCTTGCATTATGCGGTCTATTCTGGAAATGACTGTTTCATTGGCTGATGCCGAGACCTTGACTTCTATGGCACCCGACAGATTTACTGTTCCTGCCAGAATTTTACTGCCTTCACTCACTTCCTGTGGAATCGATTCTCCGGTAATAGAAGATTTATCCACTGTACTTTGGCCTTTGCTAATTATGCCGTCAACAACCAGTATATCTCCTGGTAGAAAGCGGATTACGTCATCTTTTTGAATTTCAGTGGCGTTTATTTTTTGTAGCTTGTCGGACTCAACTCTGGTCACTTCTTTTTCATCGAGCATCAGTACATCTTTAAGATTTGACTCTGAGCCGGAAGGAGTCCAGCTCTCAATGACGATATGAAAGCACATAATTATGCCGATAATGGAGGCTTCAAGAAATTGATACTGGGCGCAACAGGCAGACATGGCTATAAAAACCAGCCCATTCATGCCGAAATCGCCTTCCTCTATATCTTCCAATAACTCCCGGATAACCGGTATAAATATGGTTACTGCAGCGAGGAAAGAAGTAAAACCGTGAGTGAAGTCCTCACTCGGACTCACATAGGCGAAAATGAGATGATTAACTACAAATATACAGCTAACCAGAATGCATTTTATGTTAAAGAAAATCTCTTCTTTTTCTTCTAAAGCTTCAGAATCCTGGGTCATTACAGCTCTTCGTTTTTCAAAAAATTCTTAAAACTGCTTCGGTTCAATACCCAGAGGCAGAATGCAGGTTGAATGTGGAGTCTGCCTCTATTTTGCATCAGGTTTCTATGTGGGCTCTGGTTCAATCTTACTTGTTGCTATGTTAAATGTTCATAAAATTACGGGCAGGTCTAAATGACTCATGCTGGTATCTGTAACTCTTACATGTTTGTAAGAAATCCAAAAATTTACCTCAGGACGATAATGATATGTCTTTATCAAATGATATTCAAGATGAGATATACATGTTGTGATTATAAATTGGAGTCAAAGAAGCCAGTAATAATCAACTGTAAAATGATCAGGCAGACTCAGTAATAGACAAAACTTGAGTTCAAATGGTCACTTTAATCAAACGTGCACTGTTGAAAACTATGAAGACTGCATCCAGCAGGTGAAAGATTGCTGCATGAGCCGGTTTTAAAATACCGCTGGCAGCAAGAAACACACCGAGGACAACGAAGATAAGGCCACAGGCTATGTTTTGGTTAATGATCTTATTTGTCGAGCTGGACAGGGATTTTAGGTATGGTACACAAAGAAGATTATTTCTGAGCAGGATGACGTCGGCATTTTCAGCAGTTAATTCGTTACTGTCTTTTTTCATTGAGATGGAAACATCGGCTGCCGCCATGGCGGGAGCATCATTTAAGCCATCACCAATGAACATGACTTCTGAAGACTCCTTTCCTTCTTTGATTTCATTAATTTTGTCATCGGGAAGGCATTCACCCCTGAAGTTTACTTTAAGATGCTGAGCGATTTTTTGAACTCGGGAAATTAAATCACCGGAAATAATTTTTATTTTCTGGTAGCGGTCATTTTGCAGTAAACTAATGGCTTCTTCTGCCTCTGGTTTCAGCTTATCTTCCAGTTTAAAGAAACCGGCAAATTTTTGATTGATGGCTACAACTACGATACTGAGGTGGGATGGCAGGTCCAATGAAAGAGATTCGTCCAAATCTGCTATCCACTTGTACCGGCCTATGTGCAAAGTCTGTCCTGAAATCTTACCGGTTATACCAAGTCCATGTATTTCCTCAAAATCTTCCACGATGTATTCATCCTGAGGAGATAAGCGGGCAATGGCTTTAGAGACCGGATGGTTACTCAACTTTGCAAGAGCTATGGAGTAATCCTCAAAAACATCTTTGAACTCTATTTCAGAATAAATGTCTTTAACATTCAAAGCGCCATCTGTAAGAGTTCCTGTTTTGTCGAACAAGATAGAACGGCAATCCTGGACTCTGAGCAAAGAGGAAGGTGTTTTGAGCAATACTCCATTTCTTGAACAGCTCGTTAATGCAGCCAGCATAGCCAGAGGAGCGGCCATAACCAAAGCATCTGGAAAACTGACGATTAGCAGTGAAATGGCCTGATCGGAGTCATTTGTAAAGTAAAATACCATAAAGCAGATGAAGATGACTGAAAAAGCGTAAGGTGCCGAGAACTTTTCCATGAGCGTAACTGTGATAATCTTACTGGCTCTGGCTTCTTGCATGATTTGATCAATCTTAGAAATTTCAGTTTCATTGATTGCTGCTGAAACCTTAATTTGAATAACGCCGGATAAATTGACCGTTCCGGCCAGGACCGTACTTCCTTCACTTATTTCAACAGGCAATGACTCACCGGTAATTGAAGCCTTGTCTAAAGTACTTTTTCCGGATATAACCTGACCATCGACAGCGAGAACTTCTCCTGGCAAAACTCGAATGACATCACCGACTTTGATGGAATTCACATTTACTTTTTCTATTTTTCCAGAGACAATCCTGGTGATTTCTTTTTCATCCAGTTTTAAGGCGTCTTTTAAAAACGAAGTTGAGCCCGATGGAGTCCAATGTTCTATGACTTCATGCAGGCACATGATTATACCAACGACAGCTGCTTCCATATATTGGGACTGAGCACAACAAGCAGCCATAGCTATGAAAACCAGTTCATTCATACCGAACTTGCCTTTGCCTAATTGATCCTTAGCTTCAAGAGCAACCGGTATAAAGATAACTGCTGCTGCAAGAAAAGCAGTAAGGTCATGATTGAACCTGGCCTCTGGTTGAATGAAGCGGTAGAGAAGAGAGTTAATGACAAATATGAAACTGACAAGTGTGCACTTCAGAGTGAAGTAGATCTCTTGTCTTTCATCTTCGTATAAAACTTCCTGACTCATCAATAATCAGCTATAAATAAAAATCTTTTAACGCCAGTAGAAGCAATTGGCGGAGACCTGTGAAGGATAACTGGTTTAAATCCTTTGAACTGACTTCCTTTCATGATAACTGACGAGCCACCTGGAAGCTCCATGAATTCTGAGTCTATGACTCTTTTAAGTTGAGTACCAGGTCCGGCATAGGTACTGATGAGCCTGGCCTGTACGTTATCAAAGTGAAACTTTTTGCAGCTGTTACTGGAAAGTATCTCGAATCGGCAATTCACCTTCCGCAGGTGAAAGAAAGTGTAGAAAAAGGTCAACTTGTTTAGAATATCAGTTTTTACGTAACTTTCTGCTAATTTAAACTTCGCAAATGTCTGGCGGATAAATTTTTTTGCGATTAAAAGGTCTTTAAAACTATCTTCAATAAAAATATCTTCATTGAGAAATTCTGAGTACTCAGAAGAGTTATTGTATATGTCACTGTTTTGCAAGAGGCTATTTAAAGCTGACTGGCTGATTTCTTGGATATTTTCTTCAGCTTGAAGATAAAGCCCACCTGTATTCTCATTAAAAAAGTTTTGTGGATTCTTGGTTATGTTAAAGTTGCTCAGGTTTAATTTTTCAATGACTGTAGACATTCATATATTTCCTTCTATTTCATGTCTAAACAGTCCACGAAATTAACGCTAATCTAGATTTTTCAGGTCACTTTAGTGCTTTAATGATAATCGATTATCAATTGAAAATCAATAGTTTGACTCTCTTTAGATGATAATTGGTTGCCAATTACCTCGGGAAAAAGAATTGAAACGCTTTTGGTTCTTTAGTCTAAAGCATATTTTTTAGGCAGGAAAGGCTAATTACCATAATCAGACATTGCCCGAAAAAATTTTTATTATCTGCAGGAGCAAAATTTGAAGGCGTAATTCTCTGGACTGAGTGCATTAACTATAACAGTTGCTAATGCTATTGGACAGACAAAACTTCCAGAGGGGCCAGGGCAGAGTAAGGAAATGGTTAATGTCGTGGAAGAAGTCATCATTGTGACTACTGGCACACGTACAGAGCGCTTGCAGTCGGATGTACCCATTAAAACTGATGTTCTTGAAAGTCAATTACTCGAAGATGCCTCAGTCTCAAATCTTGGAACAGCGATTGAGCTGTTAAATGGTGCCCGTTCCAATGCCAATTGTCAGAATTGTGGAACAGCGGAAATTAAACTTCTGGGGGCTTCTCGGCAAGTATAATCAAATTCTGGTTGATGGTCTGCCATTATTTACTGGTGTTGCGGCAGTTTGTGGCATTGATCAAATACCCACTGTTTTTATCGACCGGATTGAAATCATTAAGGGAGAAGCTTCAGCACTTTAAGGTCCCGGAGTTGTTGCTGGAGAGATCAACATTATAGCTGTAGAGACTTTGGAAGACCGTAGCCTTCTTGGACCTCAGTTATCGAAGTATCGATGGTGAGCCGCTCTTTCAAACTGAATTTGCTCAGTTTTTGATAAGCGAAAACGAGTCTCTAAAGCCATCGATTTATGGGCAATTTTTCGATCAAAATGAGTATGATGCTAATGATGATGGTTTTACTGATCTGGTTAAACGCGACAATCTTACTCTCGTAACTTATTTGTGGTGGACACCGGATGACTCAACACGTATAAAGTTGAACTACCTGTAAATTACAGAAGAACGCAGAGGTGGAGACAGACATAATTACCCTGAAGATTTTTCTCAAGTCGCAGAGTCTTTAGATACCGATTATCACTGGGCGACTGCTCGTTTGGAACATGACACAACAGACGATTTCCTTATGAGTCTCTCTGCATCAGTCGTCAATTTTGAAAGATAAAGTTACTATGGTGGAACAAGCGGAGTCATAATTAATCCTGGCAGTGATGTTATTGATTACAGCGGCAGAACAATTAATGGTGCCAGCCCTGGTGACCCACCATCTTCAAATCAGGAAAAAGCTTCAGCTTTTACGGTTTTACTTCTGGTGGAGCAGGCGGAGGAGCATACAACAGCTTTGGATTAACTGAGACAACTTCATACTTTCTGGATGCTCAATTTACTTACCACGTGAGTGATTTTGGTTCTTATAATCTTGTTTTTGGAGTTCAATACGAAGAAGAAGACTAAAATGATGAACAACTCAATAGAGCCGGAGATTTTCTCGCGACTCTTCACGATGATCAGTTCGATAACCAGGGCTTCTTTTTACAGGATGAATGGAAGCTTAATGAGAAACTGGAAATAGTAACCGGTCTGCATCTGGATAAAGCCAATACTCTCGATGACTGGGACGCTTCACTACGTATAGCAGCACGCTGTAAAGCAACTGATGAAATAACTTTAAGAGGAAACATTTCCACAGGTTTTTTAGCACCACATGTCTTTGACGAAGATATTCACATTAAAATATCGATGGTATTCCTCGAGATGTAGTGAACTCATCAAATTTAGAAAAAAAAGAGATCAATTAGCTATGCTTTGGGTACGACATTTACCCCAAAATCAATGAGCGGTCGTCTGGCTACATCGTTACAGTTTTACTAAACGCAGCTGGAAGATTCCTATGATCTTGACGAAGGTATTATAAGAATAGAAAATGGTCGTGAAAAGATCGCCCGGGTCAACTCAGATGGCTCAACTATTCTTGGGCTGGAGTGAGACATATCCTGTAAGTTCAACGAACGCTGGGGAATCAATGGCGAACTGGCATACAATAGAGCCCGTTACGATCAAGAAGACCCTGATCGCGGTACTGATAAATATAATAAGACGCCTGATTTTTCCGTTTTGGCTCAATTCACCCACTCAAATCATAATCTGCTTGATACTAATATAGAGGTTAAATGGACTGGCGCTATGGAAGTTGATCGCCTTAATTCAGTTGATACAAGTGCTCACTCTACAGAAGACTCGCCGGACTTTTTTGTTGTTGATGTCGGTATAAGCAAATCGATAGAGCTTAATAATCTGGATGACAAATTAAGAGCGGGAATCAGTAACCTTTTTGATGAGTATCAAGATGATCTTGAAAGAGGCTTTGAGCGAGACCCTGATTACATTTATCGGCCGCACTTCCTTATAACTCTTTATGTAGGAGCAAGTATTGAATTTTAAATCTACTGCTTGTTAAAATTAAACTTTCCCAAAAAATCTCTTTCAGTAACAGGCCGTCCTTGCTAGAATCTTACTGAAGATGAATTTTCAGTCCTGTTTGATTGAATTCTAGCAAAGCTTATTAAAATTCGTTGCCTCAGCCATCAATTCTTTTTCGATTTGAACACGTATGTCAGCAAATGAGTAGTACCTTGAAGTTTGAATTCTACGCTCTGGTGCAGATTTTTGTTTCATTGCGTATATCCATACCAAAGTCATTGCAGTGCATATGAAATTGAAATGATTTTCAACGGCATTTTTCTTACGAGATTGATTATCCAAGGCACCGAGTTCGTGCTTCAGCCCTTTAAAGCCGGCCTCAATTCTCTATCGCGCGGCATAATACTCAATTGCTTTTTCGGCACTTAATTCTAAGTCGCTCGTAAAAATAGGAAAGACAAAGCCGTTTCTTTTATAAGCTATGTTAACTTTGATCTTACGCCTCAGAGCTTTGCTCATTACGATAGTTTCAGAATAAAGGATATCTCTATTTTTTGAATACATAAAAATGTTCGCTGATTGTGCGCTTGCCTTTAGAACCCTGACCAAAGCACTGACACTTTCAATTCTACTGCCATATTTTGGGCGACGCCCACGACCTTATTTTACCTTCCGGCAATTCATATAGTGAAGAATTGATACTTAAACGACTCAAAACGCGGATTGAATTTTTTGTAACAGCACGAACTCCATCGACCAGAGCTTTTACACCAAACCAGAAATCACAATTCAATAGTATTTGTTGATTTTTAAAGTTTTCTCAAATTTGCAGGATATGTTTTATGCTCAATTGGATCTTCGACTGCCCCGTTCTTGTTTTGAACTGCCTGTTGGGAACATAATAACCTGTAAAAGAGGTCGAAAAGCCCAACGGCCTTTAACCATACCCAGAATTCCTTTCGCTACACGGCAGTGACCCCAGAGGTATTTACTTGAATTCAGTTTGGCTGAATGATCAAAATGACTTGCAGCCCCCTCGATTTTCTTAGTACTTTACCCGTATACAGAGTCATCGGCAGCAAGAAGAAGTCTGCCCTGTGTAAGAATATTATCGCCCATAATGTGAATGCTGCGCATTTGTCATGTAAAAATTTCTCTGTTTGCCAGTTTTATGAGTCCAAAAGTACCAAGACTGCTTCGTAGTTATTAAAAAACAATTATCTCTGGAGGGAAACATGCGATTCATTTTGACTGGTTTTTTACTCGTCATTTCACTAACAGCCGTTGCAGAAATGACGGATATATTATTTATAGGCACCAGAATTCAGAAAAAAGCAGAAGGGATATACGCAGTAGACTTTAATCGTAAAAGCGGCGAAGTCAAAAATAATCGGCTGATAGCGAAATTCGATGCTTTTTCGTTAATTGCTTTAAGTCACGATAAAAAAACTCTCTACACATCTGGAAAACCACTTAGCAAAGGCCAACAGAAAAAAGTGTCAGCTTACAGAATCCAGCCTGATACATCACTCAAGCTTCTTAATTCTATAAATGTCGAAGGCAGTGTTATCTGTGATTTAAACTTAAGTGGCAATGGAAAGTTTCTGGTGACTGGAGATTATGGTCATGGTTATGTCTGTAGTTTTAGTTTAAATAAAGACGGCAGTCTCGGTCAGCAAGTTTCCAGATTTGAAATTCCTAAGAATGACAATGGAAAAGCCAGAGCGCATGCAGCTTATTTTACACCCGATTCAAAATGGGTGTTAGTTTCTTCTATAGCCAATCAAACAGTCTATGCTTTGAGCTTTAACCATGAAACAGGCGAGCTGGTTCAAAAAGGCAAATACACCTCTGAATCTCTAAGAGGCCCAAGGCACCTAACAGTCAGTGAAAATGGTCAATACATTTATGTTGTTAACCAGGGAGGCAGTGACGTTGTTGTTTTAGAGTTTGACGGAAATGGCAAGTTTGAAGAGAAGCAGGTCATTAGTGCTTTGCCGGAAAACTCAGACATAAAAACCAGCGCGGCTGAAATTTTGCTGCACCCTTCAGGTAAATTTCTTTATACATCAAATCGAGGGCACAACAGCATCGCTGTATTCAAAGTTCAGGAAAGCGGCCTGCTTAAATCAGTCGAAATTGAGCCATGTGGAGGCCCAAGCCCATGGAGCTTTGTCATTTCTCCAGATGGCAAGTTTCTTATTTCTGGTAATCTCAGTAGCAACCAACTACAGGTTTTCAGCATAAATCCAGTTACTGGTGAGCTTAAAATTCATGGTAAGCCTTTAGAAGTTCCTGAACCTGTTTGCTTAAGATTCTAATCGTTTTTTGGTATCAATTTTCCAAAAGTTATAATTGCTCTCTTTTGATAACACTTTCTCAGATTAAATCTCAAAAAATATTGCTTTTTAATGATAATTAATTATTAGTATTCTTAAAGAAGAGACTATAACTATTATGAAAAAATTATTCAATTTAGATTTTATTGGCATGGCTGCCTCAGTCCTTTGCCTCATACACTGCTTGGCATTGCCATGGTTAATTGCCCTGCTTGGAACTTTCTTAGGTGCCTATGTTGAGTCTCCTCACTTCCACAATGTTATGCTGGCATTGGCCATTGCTATAGGTCTTCCGGTTTTCATCGCTTCATTCATGAAGTATAAGTCTAAAGTCATTTTATTTACAGGTGTAACTGGTCTCGCCTTAACTGCCTTTGGTACCATTCAGGAAGACCCTTGTTGTCCTGTACCAACAGAAGTTAAGGTTGGAGAGTGCGCTTCAATTGCTTGTGAAACTGTATGTTCTACTGAAAAGAAAACTGCTGTTACTCCACTTGCTAGGGCTAAGTCTGACTGCGCTTCAACTGCATGTGAAACGGAATGCGCAACTGAAAAGAAAGCTTCTGTCGCTCCACTTGCTGGTGCTAAGTCTGATTGCGATTTAACTGCATGTGAAACGGAATGCACAGCTGAAAAAACTGAAGCGGCAAAGTCAATTTCTCTAGGGGACAAGCCACTTCTTCAAGGTTTCAACGCTATTCCACTTGGTGTGACTCTACTAATTTTTGCTCACTTCATGAACTTCAGAAAACAGAGAAGCTGTAAGCGCGATTGTTGTCAGTAATCAGCGACTTTTACTGCTCTTTTACTTACAGTGAACTCTGAGCTGCAGTTTACTTCTAACTTCTATGCATTTAAGAGGTTGAGTTGATAAACTACAGCAACATCATTACTGGATCCTGGAGGTTTGGGCTTCTGGGAATACTCGCTTTCGGTGTTTGGATGGCTCCATTCAAACTCGGAACCACGGTACTTTACAGTAGTATTTCTGCTATTTTCATCCTTGGTTCAGGTCCACTGCTCTATCCACTCTTTAGTGGTAAAAACAAAATCCTTACCTGTTACAAAATCTTTTTACCTGGATTCCTACTCTAGTCTGTTCTCTGGTGTATTATCTGGTTTGGCCTCAGAGGCGTAGAAGGCGAACTATTTGGCTCAGCCGCTGGTTTAGCAGCATTTATCTTTGTCATTCACCACTTCTATCTAAAAAGTACCACAAAAAATTTTCTCACTGACTGGGCCCTCTTATTCCTTTTTCACACTATTGGTTACACACTTGGCGGCATGTTTTACTATGGCGCCAACGGTAATGGTGTCTTTGCCACCTTCATGGAAGGTCATAGAACTATAGGCGGCCTTCTTTGGGGACTTTGTTATGGTCTCGGTTTTGGAGCTGGTTTGGGGGCAGTTCTAACTAAGAAATAAGCTTCACTCAAGTAAATAAGATGAAATCGCCAAAACATCTTTAAATCTCAGCCAGACTCATTAATTTCAAAAGATAACATATAATAATGGAATCTAACTTTGAAATACTTAGTCCTGTTTCTTCTTCTGCTGGTCTCCTGTAAAAAAGAATCCACTCAAAGCACACCTGATTTAACCCCGCTGAAGCAAAGCGTTAGAGAAACCTACGCCCAAATTGCCTTTGCGACTTATGAAGACTCTCTCATTACAGCCCAAAAACTACAATCTGAAATTCAGCAATTTGTTCAAAAGCCAACTTCTAAAGGCTTAGTCAAATGCCAAGAAACCTGGTTAGCTGCCCGTGAGCCTTATGGTTTAACTGAAGCCTTCAGATTTTCCAATGGTCCTATCGATTCAAAAGATGGCCTTGAAGGAGCGCTGAATGCCTGGCCTCTCGATGAAAGCTATATCGACTATGTCATCGACAAGCCCAAGACCGGCATAGTCAACAACAAACAGGACATACCTGAAATTACTAAAGAAGTTTTGCTCAGCTTAAACGAAAAGGGCGGCGAGACAAACATCTCTACCGGATATCATGCCATGGAGTTCTTACTATGGGGTCAGGACCAAGTAGATACTTCACTCAAGACACCGGGAAACAGAACCCATAAAGATTACTTAAGTACAACACCAAATGCTGACAGAAGAGGCCAGTACTTAACTGCCGCTGCTGAGTTAGTCGTCGAGCACCTCGAAACTCTGCTCAATGAGTGGAAAGAAGGTTCACCTCAGAACTATCGAACCCAATTTTTGGCAATGGATAACGATGCATCTTTAAAAGAAATTCTGAATGGTTTATTTAACTTCTCAAAGGGAGAATTAGCCGGAGAGCGCATGTTTGTCGCCCTAAATAACAAAGATCAGGAAGATGAACATTCCTGCTTCAGTGATAATACCCATAGAGACATCATTCAAAACTTTAATGGCGTCAAAAATCTGGCAAGAGGTCAATACACAAGAATAAATGGTGAAACTGTTTCCGGTCATGGATTCATTGAATTAATCACTAAAGCTGATGCCCAGAAAGGAGTACAATTGACTACTGCACTAACTGAACTTGAATCACTTATGCAGGAAATCCCTATTCCTTTTGATCATGCCCTTACCGAGGAAGTTCTGGGCCAGGGGAAGTTAAGCACCATAGTCAATAAGCTCATGGCTCTTGGCGATATATTCGCCCAATCGATGACACTTTTAAACTTAAGCCAAAATAAACTCTAAAGAGTCCAGTTTAGTGAAAAATATTCTTTGCTTTCTTATACTAGGTACTTTTCTCATAGTCTCCTGTGGAAAACAGGAAAAGCCCTTTAGTCGAGAAGCTATGTTGAAGGATATTTATGGCGAACTTATTTTGCCAAGTTTTAAAAGCTTCTCAGAAGAATGCACCAAACTGACTCAGCTCATTGATTCTTATGCTAATAATCCGAATGACGAAACTCTAAAAACCTGTAGAAAACAGTGGATTCAAGTCGTTCTCACTTGGCGGCACTGCGATATCTTTAACGTCAGTAAATACCAAAGGTCTTTTATAAAAAGTAAGATCTACACTATTTTTGGCGAAGCCACCTTTCACTCACAAAAAGATAAACTTTTAAAAGCGGAAAACCTCAAAGCCATCGGCTCTATTGTCAAAGGTATAAATGGCCTCGAGTACTTGCTTTACAGTGATAAGCTTGAGCTCAAAGACTTTGCTGGTTATGCCTCACTAGTCTCCAAAGAGCTGCAAGGTCTGGCAGAGCAATCCTACAAAATCTGGCAGGATTCCGAAGTCGACTTTATCCAAAAAAACGACCTGTCATTCGGCAGTACCATTCAAGAACTGGTCAATGAACAAGTGCGCTACTGCGAAGAATTTTACTTCAAAAAGTTCTCCTACCCTCTTGGCTACCTTTATCAGGTCGATTTTTCAATTGTCGAACACCACGAAAGTCAGATAGCTATCTTAGCTCTAAAAGAAAGCGTTAAAGTCGTTGAAAGGATCTTCACAGATCACTTTTTTGGTCTGCTAAAACATCAGAGTAAAAACTCAAAACTTCCTCAAGAAATGAGTCAGCAATTTAGCGATATAAAAGCTGCTCTGACTAAGTTCGATAAACTACCAAAATTTGATCAGGAAGTACCTGCTGATCTTGAAAGAGTATTCCAGGAACTGCGCAAACTGCTCATTTCAATCAGAGTGGGAGTCGTCAATCAATTGGGAGTAACCGTCGTTTTACCAAATGATGGCGATTAACAATACTTTAAAAGAGCTTCTCAAGCCTGTTTCCATATGGCCACTGATCATTTTTCGCATTGCCTTTGGAGCAATAACAGCTCTGGCAGCTCTACGCTTTTGGACGAAAGGCTGGATTGATGAACTCTACCTAAAACCTGAATTCCATTTTCATTACTCAGCTTTTCACTGGGTCAATATCCCTGGTGAGTCAGTCTTATACGGACTGTTCGCTGCCAAAATTCTCTTATCTATTTTTATTGCAGCTGGCTTTTTTTACAGAATCTCTACGGCACTTTTCTTTTTGACCTTCACTTACATCGAGTTACTCGACAAAGCTCTTTATCTCAACCACAATTATCTGGTTGCTGTACTCGCCTTTTATTTAATATTCGTACCAGCTCATAAATGCTTTTCCTTGGATACCTTCCTAAAACGCTGCGAAACCAAAACTGAAGTGGCCGATATTTATTTACTGGTCATCAAAATTCAGTTAGCTCTGGTTTACTTCTTTGCCGGTATCGCCAAATTAAATGCAGATTGGCTGATTCATGGCCAGCCTTTAAATATATGGCTAAAAACGAAAACTGAATTGCCGCTCTTAGGTAGTTTATTTGAGTTCGATTCAACCGCTCTGGTCATGAGTTGGAGCGGCATGATCTTTGACTTGCTGATTCCCTTTTTGCTCTTTCACAAAAGAACCGTCAAGTGGGCTTACGCATGGTTAGTTGCCTTTCACCTAATGACTGCCCTTCTTTTTCCTTTAGGAATGTTTCCCTGGATTATGATTCTCACTACACTCATCTTTCTGAACCTTAAAAAGACGGCACCTACTGTCTCAACTCCAAAGCTCTCATTTTCAACAGCTCACAAGATCGTACTGTGTATGCTTTTCCTACAAGTCATTTTACCTCTTCGCAGTTTTCTTTACCCAGGAAACAGCCTTTGGCATGAAGTCGGCTTCCGCTACTCCTGGAAAGTCATGAAAGTGGAGAAAACAGGCTTTGTCGAGTTTATCTGCCACGATCCAATCAATGACCATAAGTGGCTCATTTCTCCCAAGGATTACTTAACCTCACTTCAGGAAATGCAGATGTGTTATCAACCAGACATGATTCTCGAATTCGCCCACTTTCTTAGCGGAAAACTGGGTCCCGAAATCAAAATCTATGCCGACTCCTGGGTTTCAATGAATGGTCGTATACCTCAGCGTTTTGTCAAAGAGAAAGTAGACTTAGTCCAATTAACAAGTCATGAACCTTCTCATTGGATAAACAAGCTTAAAGAGTAACTTGATTTTCGCAATCACCAGTCTTTTCGAATTCAGAAATATTACTCAGAGTCACATCGGCAATATTCTTTAATGCTCTTGTAGTAAGGAATGCCTGGTGGCCGGTAATCAAAACATTTGGAAAGGTCGTCAGTCGCATAAACAAATCATCCATGATAATCTCAGTCGACATATCTTCAAAAAAGAGATTTCCCTTTTCTTCATATACATCGATCCCCAAATGACCAATCTTTTTACTCTTGAGTCCCTCATAAACTGCCTGTGTATCAATCAAACCACCACGACTGGTATTTATGATCGTTACATCATCTTTCATTTTGCCGATAGCCTCTGAATCAATGATGTGATGAGTTGCGTCAAGCAAAGGACAATGAAGTGTGATAATATCTGACTCATTGAAGAGCTGTTCGTTGTCGACCTTCTCCATACCTTGCGCATTCAAAAAAGCACTTTCATCGATATCTGAGTAAAGAACCCGACAACCAAAGCCTTTGAAAATACAGGCAACAATTTCACCTATTTTACCGATGCCAATGACGCCAACAGTTTGTCCATGAATCTCACAGCCAATCAAGCCATCCAAGGAAAAATTACCTTCACGAACACGATTATAAGCTCGAGGTGTTTTACGATAAAGTGACAGAACAAGAGCCAAAACATGTTCTGCTACTGCATTTGGGGAATAGGTCGGAACTCTAACTACAGTCAAGCCAAGATCTTTGGCCGCATGTAAATCGACATTGTTGTAGCCAGCACAACGCATGGCAATCAATTTAGTACCACCTTCTGCAAGAATACTCAGAGTTTCCTTATTGAGACGATCGTTAACAAAAACACAAACCGCATCGTGCCCCTGAGCCAAAAGAGCTGATTTCTCATGCAGCTGATACTCAAAAAAGCTCAGTTCATGACCTTGCATATTTCTCTCGGTGAATGACTTCTTATCATATTTCTTGGAATTAAAAAAAGCGACTTTCATGCATATCCCCTTCAATTTATAGAATCAACATAGGCCGCTTTAATGGGCTAACCAGAACTTTTGATTGACAGACGCTCAAAAATCGATGAAAAATCCGAAAACCAAAAGTTATAGTTATATTTAAATGAAGCCACCAAGCTTAGCACCGACTGCGGCTGCGATGATTGCGATGATCAAGAAAATTAAGCCACCTTTAGAGGACTTTTGACCGGCTCCTTTGATTTTTTTGCTGGATCCGACCTTGGTTCCACAAGCAGTACAAATGACATCGCCCTCTCTGAGTTGAGCGCCACAATTTCCACATGGTTCTTCAGTAAAATCAGCTTTCTTTTGAGTCATACTTTTATCAGCAAGCTGTAATTTTGATTTGGTCTTGGGAACTACTGGAGGAGCTGTTTCTACAACTGGTTCGGGCTTTTTCTTAACTGATAATGCAGGAGCTGGAACTTCAACTGGTTCGGGCTGTAGAATTTCTTTTTCAACAACAGGACCTTCAACAGTTGCCTCTGCTTCAACCTCGATCTGTTCTTCAGGTTCAGAAGCTGCTTTCTCTGCTTGTTGAGCTTCTGCTGCTGCAGCGTCCTTTTCGGCTCGCTTCATCTTTTCTTCTAAAGATTCTGCTGGTTTGTTCTCTTCTTCGTTGTCCTGACCAAGGCTCTTTAGCTTCAATTCCATTGAAATCCCTCTGTTTGTTCTGTGAGTCGCCAATAAAAGATCCTACTCGAAATAATATGTTCAAGTGACATTTAATGGAGAAAATGGGGTAATTAAGCGTATATGCTATTTTCAAGAAGAACTTCGATACCTTTCGCCTGAAGTTAGGATAAAATTTTATAAGAAAGCACTTTTTCATCTACAATGATCTTTTTTAATTTGGGCAATTCCAAAATAGTCCAGAAATTAACTAGAGTAACACCTGATAGATCAAGTTCATATACAGGCAAGATCCACTCCGACATACTATGCGGCGACTTTCCCCTGATTTTGGCATAGTAATTGACAGAGCCTCTCTAAGTTGAATCCAATAGCTTTTATGA
>JAKVBD010000101.1 GCA_022446985.1 Lentisphaerales bacterium | reverse complement strand
GGGTTAGCATCTAAATGAGATTCATATACTTGCACCACATTCTTATGCTTAATTTGACGAAATAAAGAAATTTCTCTTTGGAAGCACAACTTATTTTCGGAATCATCACCGGCTAAATCCAGCTTGCGAATAGCCTTTACTGCAAAGATTTCTCCACTTTGAGATTTAACTTTATAAATCTCTCCCATAGAGCCTTGGGCAATCTTTTCGATGACTTCATAATTTCCAAAATGTGAAGGCATGCTACTCTCTGCTAAGTGTTTTCTAAATGATACTCTTCTTGGTCCACTATGGCATAGAATGGATATTTTTGTTTTAAGTCCGACATATTCTTAGGGATGTAATTCCATCTCTCATAAAGCCATATCCACTGATCAGGATAATCCCTTACCACTTGTTCCATTATATCAAGCATTCCCTGGCTTAGCTCTTGTTGATTGCTGTATTCTTTAGGTTCTTTAGGTAATTCTTTTATGTAGACTTCAAAACCATTCTCTGTTCTTCTACATGCAAATACATAGACATTTGTATTGAACTTATAAGCCATAGTTGCAGCGGTTTTACTAATGGTCACCGGCAATCCAAAGAAATTACCAAAGGTGCCGCCTTTATGAGTCTTAGTATTTTGATCTACCAATAAGCCCACACTTTCCTTATTTCGCAGTGCTTTCAACAGTGCTTTAGCAGCACCCTTAGCACGAACAAAATTAAAGCCTACTTTTCGTCGTCCATCCATAACATGGTCATCTAAGATTGGATTTTTTTGTTTTTTGGCAATAACTGTTACAGGTCTTGTAGCATCAATCTGCTTGAGAGCAAAAGTAGAAATCTCCCAATTCCCCCAATGCATAGGTAAGAATAAGGTCGAACGGCCATTGTGATTCAACTCGCGAATACGATCTCTAATATTCTCTGGTATGGTAATGTATTTAGAAATCTTTTCAGCATCTCCATAGAACCACATCATTTCGCAGAATACTAACAGCATTCCTTGCAGAGAGGTTCTGCCAATTCGCATAGCTTCGCTTTTAGGCATATCAGGAAAAGCTGTTTTTATGTTGGCGAGAACAAGTTTTTTTTGTGAAGGGAGCATAAAAAGGATTGAACCAAATAGCTTTCCAAAGAAACGCATACCTGAGAATGGCAAGAATCTTATAAAGAAAAAGAATGTTAGTGCGACTCCTGCTTCCAAACGCCAAAATAGACGCTTACGTGCTTGTTTTAATCCTGACATGTTACTCCTGAATGAACTGAAGGCTAGAGTATATCACAAAGGCGGCTAATGTCCAAAGCCATTAAGAATGATGAGGGCTGAAATCAGCCCTTTCTATCTATCAATCAAGTAGAGCAGAATACATTTCCTGGAAAT
Source organism: Lentisphaerales bacterium (assembly GCA_022446985.1). Taxonomy (GTDB): domain Bacteria; phylum Verrucomicrobiota; class Lentisphaeria; order Lentisphaerales; family Lentisphaeraceae; genus JAKVBD01. The sequence continues at coordinate 17,579 of JAKVBD010000101.1, read as the reverse complement.
CGCGTACCCCAAGAGTCACTGGATTAAAACTGGAAGTCCACTGCGTCTCAGCATCGGCAGCAAGCTCGGCTATATGATCGCCATTAACTCCTATAGCAGATAAACGCAGTGGCATATCAGCTAATTTAAGGTGATTCTCAATTAATTGATCAAGACTCTCAAATTCACAATCCGGATCTGCCGCAACAGAATGCACTAAACCCAAATAATCGTCATGGACTGCGTCGTCTTCACTATTTCTGCGAATAACTGCCGGCAGCAACATTCCGACTGCCTGACCATGGGTGATGTCAAAGCGGGCTGTGATAGGATTCGCACTGCCATGTGCGGCTCCAAGCATACTATTCTCTATAGCCAGACCTGCATAAGCTGCCCCGAGCTGCATTGCACCACGAGCTGCCATATTTTCGGGTTCTCGCAATACTTTCGGGAATGCCATTGCCAAAAGCCTAAAGGCTTCGGCTGCAAAAATCCGCGAGTAAGGCGTGGCTTTCAGACTGACATAGGTTTCGATAGAATGCGCTAAGGCATCTACTCCGGTATTAGCCGTAACTGTGTGAGGTTGACTCAAGGTCAACTCTGGATCTAAAATCGCTATTTTCGCAGCATTCTTAGAATCTCCACATGCCATCTTACGGTGATCACGATCTCGTGAAATCAGTGCAAATGATTGACATTCACTACCTGTTCCTGAAGTTGTTGGAATACAAAGCAAAGGCAGCATGTCTTTACTGGCTTTACCATACCCATGGTAATCTTCCATGCGGCCACCATTCGTATAGATGAAATTGCAGGCTTTGGCTGTATCCATACTACTACCGCCACCAAGACCGATAATGACATCTGGCTTGAAGTCCCGAGCTGCAATAGCGCAGTTTTCTGCATCTGTCTCTGTTGGGTTTTCACGGCAATCATCATAAACAGCACACTTAATACCGTTAACTTCGAGCTGCTCTTCTAAACGTTTAGGGTAACCAGCTTGCATTATGCCTTTATCGGTGACTATAAGTGCTCTGCCAACTGACATCCCCTGCAATAAGCTGGGAACTTCCTTAAGAGTACCGGCTCCATAAACTATCTGTGGATTTGTGACAGTTTGAAATTCAGTTAAAATATCCATAGACCTTCCTGTGTTTCTTTACTCATTACACAAAGACCCAAAGGTCTATCTCTGTACCTGAATAGCCTTTCTTGTATATAGAAACTCAAACAGATTTCCTTCATGTGGTTGATCCCATGAAACATAAGTTGTCGGTAAGTTTAAGTTTAAACGACCCGCATCTCTAAAATCAAACATGGAAGCGATAAACTCTTGATCATCTGAAAAAACACTCAAAACCAATGATGGGCCTATTTTTTCGAGCATCTCATCCTGCGATATTTCACTGATGCCAACATACGGGCACATAAATTCGCGATTAGCTAATGGATGCTCAAAGGAATCACAGAAAATCACCGAAGGCTGAACATAAGTAGCACCTTCAAACTCTACCTTTCTTGGTGTGCCACGCACTTCCTGACAAAAGTCTCGAGCACCTTTCTCCTCTAGATCGGCTTCAATAGTACTGTCTATCCAATCTGCCATAGCAGGATTGGCAAAGGCCGAAAGTTTCGCACAATCATCATCAACGCTTTTGGGGGCAATTTTAGCCAGACGTTCAGCTATTGCTTTGGCAATTGCTTCTCCATTTCGTGGGACAACAATAGCGGAAGCATTTATACAGCTTCGACCACTATTTTTAGAAACAGAAGCCACTAGATGGTCAAGCAACTTTGGCCAATCATCTACTTTATCTTCACCAATAATAATTTTACTGTACCCTGGCCCGTGCTTCTCAATATTCAGATTATTCTTATAGCGTGCTGTAACACTTTCTGCACCAAAGACAATACCTTTGCCGCAGTAGGTCAAAATTGAGTCAGCACCATCGTGATCACAAGGGTAGTAACCGAAGGCTTCTTTAGGAACACCAGCTTCAATTAAAGACATGATTAAACGAAGCGGGGTCCATGGCTCTTCACGCCCTGGTTTAAGTACTACAGGGACTTTTAAAATAATTGCCGGTATCCACAGTGAGTTTACCCCCGGTGAGTTACTTGGCAAAACAACACCAAGCGAATCCGCTTCGCATGTATAGCTTATGCCCACGCCATCTTGGACGATACAGCCTTTATCCAAAACACTAAGATCCAGGCTTCTTGTTAAACCTTTAAGGATAGTTGGCATTTCGTCCATGACTTCAAAAACTTTCGCCATATTTGCACGACACATATTGTGTGGCAAACCACTGGTTTTTGAAAGAGTCTCTACGTAATCTTGAGCCGATTGCATAGTATCACCACAAGGCACTGTGCCATTTATAAAAATATCTGCAGCTTTGCGGGAAATTTCCATCAACTCATCAATTGTAAATTTCTTGAGAGCTTCACGACCTTTTTGAATCTGGAATGTTAAGTCACGACGGACAATACCTCCGTTGACTGTGCTCACTTCAGCAAGAACTTCACCTGTCCGGCAATCCTTCACTTCAGTGACATCCAGACTCTGGTATTCTTCACCAAGTCTGAGTGTCGGTATACGGATCATTAGTAGACCCCTTCGACGATCTTAGTCTTGGATGCGCCAAATGGCCTGACGCCACCGACTCCATCCCATGGCCATCTTTCACTTGGCTCACAGCGCAGTGCTTCATCACGCTCGAGGAAACGCGGCACAAAAATTTCTTTAGTCAGAGTAGTAAGCTCTACTCTGCCCCATTCGCCATACTCAACGACATCTTCAGTCTTGTCAGGATTAACAATTCGTAGAACAGCTCTTGGCTGAGGAGCATGATAAACAACGTTATAACCGCTTTCGACAAGGTTGTCTTCACTACAGGCTAATCCCATTAGAGTATTGCCATAAGTTGGAACCAGTTTGCCATTTGGTCCGAGTACCTCTTCCTGAAGAAAACGCAGAAGTTGAGGAGTCATAGAAGTGCCGCCACAGAAACAACCTTTAATTCCGTAACGCGCGATGTCGTAGCGTTCCCCCATAGATTCAAGTAATTTAGGAGTCGTAAACAAGCTGGAGATTGGACGGTTCTTTAATATAGCCAATGCCTGATCAACAACGTGTTGCTTGTATTTATTGGCCATATCGTAATGACCTTCAGCAATAAGCTTTTTGACAAAGCGAGGGTCCATATCGACAAAGTAGCATGAGCCGCCACGGACATTCGCCAGGTGCTCAATCGCCAGTCGTAGACGACGTGGGCCAGTTGGACCGACCATGAGCCAGTTACCACCTTTGGGAAAGTACTCATCTTCCAAGGTGTCTGAAAATTCTGAATAGTCGTAAAGGTGATCTTCCCAGGCAATTCTTTGTTTTGGTATACCAGTGGTGCCACCAGTCTCGAAGATTTTGAAAGGCTTACCCTTAAATTGTTTGGGTACCCACTCATCGTTTGTTACATCACGTAACCATTCATCCTGGAAGTGTGAAAATTTATTTATGTCTTCGAATGTATTGATTTCTTTAACAGGGTCCCAGCCGGCTTCTTTTTTCCAGTTTAGCCAAAAGTTACAACCTGTTTCTTCAGAGAAGTGCCATTTGATTATTTCGCGTAAATGTATATCGAGCTTTTCCCGGGCTTCAGCCGAACCAGCTACATCTTTAGTATGGGCCATAGTATAACCTCCATTAACCTAATCTTTAAGTCTTGGCATTGTACATAAGGCAGACTCCGGTCAAGAACACCCCAACAATGTCAATTTAGTAAAATCATTTAATCGCCCCCTCTTACGGGACATTCCCCGGAACTCATTTTAGGTAAAACCCATGTATCTAACCTGGGCGGCTGTTAATTCCGAGATTATACTGCCGGACCACCAATAAAAAACAAAATTAGACTTTTTTCAAGTCGACAAAGCCCAACATGTGTAAGCTTACTCTCTTATTGCCTGGCAGTTATTTAAACAACATAAAGAAGAAAAGGTTTCATTTAAAGAGAAAGTTTATTTATCCACTCACTTTTATCTGTAGGCACTAGTCAAATTCTGAAGCTCTTGAAAATAATCATTTAATATTCGTCTTAGAGTTAGACCTCACCGGACTTAAAATTCAGATTACCTCTGGAGTGGCCTGTCAGATTTATTGGATTTTGTAAGCATTTTATGTAACTGCACTACTTTATGCAGCGTATTATACTGATGAACTAGGCGTGGCCTTGAGTTTTTTATATAAAAAACTCAAAAATGACTCAGGTTTGGTATCTTATTTGAATATACATTTTGTCAACACACACATAAATAGGAGAAATAAATGAAGAGATTGTTTTTAGGTATTTGTGCAGCAACTATGGTTGCTTCATTTAATCCAGTATTCGAAGCTAAAGCTGAAGAAAAAAAAGAAGAGAAGAAAAAAGCCAAAAAAGAAGTTCCTGCTGAGCTAAAAGCAAAGATGGTAGAAATTAAAAAGAAAGTTAAAGCTGGCGATATGACTAAAGAAGAAGGTCAAACAGCCATAAAAGAAGCTCGTAAAGAGTTCATGAAAAATAAAAAGAAAAAAGAAAATAAAGCTGAATAAGCTTCATCTCTGTAGATTTTTATAAAGCCCGGTTTATGGCCGGGCTTTTTCGTGTCTTGGAAAGACCTTTAAATAACACCATCAAGATAATCAATAAGATCTGTTTTAATCGGCATAAAATAAACATTATCGCTACGCTCTCTAACAAACGCAAGTGCTTCTTTAGCAAACTGGCGATTCCACTCAAGGGTCGGCTCAAAACCTTTCGGAAAGAAAGCATTGTTGCGGTTTTCCCAATAACTCTTACTTCTTTCACCTAATACCGGACTAATACCCCAATAGATGTCTGTACCATTTAGTTGCTCACTGTAAATGTCCATAAAACGCACATCAAAAAACGGCTGAGTAAACAACGCATCTGCGCCTGAGTCTATTTTTTTCTTGACGTAGTCCATTTCATTTTTCAAACCAGTACGGTAAGGATCCAAAGCAGCATAAACTTTGACAGCTGGAAAATTTCTTTTAATAAAACGAGTAAGGCTCGTGCTGGAAGTACGGTAAACTTTGCGAGATAAATCCATTGGAGGATCGCCGGTAACAACTAAAACCTCTTTCAGATTCCCCTCTTCAATTATCTTATTCACTTCATCCGGATTCGTGTCAAGCGAAAAATCAATAGAACGAATATGGGGAATAGCGTGAGAAACAAAATCTGACGCTACTTTACAGGCTTCCCAACTACGAATCTTTAATCGCATGATATCAGGAATATTGACCGTATCGATATGAGAAAAGTGTTCTTTAACTATACTTAATTCTTTATTCAGAACCTCTGCATCGCGAGGTACAAGCTCAATTGAAATTCTACTCATGAATTTTCCGCATAAAATTTACTATGCCGTAAAAGTGCAGTTACTAAAGTAATTGTCCAGTACTGAAGCTGAAATTAAAGAATTATTACTAAGTTTGTGACAAGCACGCATCTATGTACTCTTGACGCCTTTTCATAGTAACTTTGCAATCTGACTTTTTTGAGTGAAGTTGCATCAATGCTTCATGTACTGCATAGCGAATTTCATGATAACTTTGGTAGCGTTTATCACGATCGATATTAATTAAAGTATCGATAATTTCGATTACTTTTTCGTTTTTGCGTTCCATTTTAAATTTGGTTTGAACCCGCAAACCTTTCCATTGTCGCTCAATGATCTTCATCAATTCAGTTTGAGAAAAATAAGGAGCCCCCATTATGGCATGATAGATGACCATACCTAAGGCATAAAGGTCAGCCCTGAAATCTTCGCCGGAACAACTAATCCTTTCTGGAGGCATATACAGTGGAGAGCCCATTATATCTTCACGTTTTATATACCAGGCATCATTAATCGTCATACAAAGGCCGTAGTCAACTAATGCCACATGGTGATTTTCTCTAATAATCAAATTTTCAGGTTTTAAGTCTCGGTAGAGGTAACCACATTGAAACATATGTTCAAGACCAGTTAATATGTCGAGTAAATAATACATGGCGAGCTCTTCATTTATCAAAGAACCGCCAAGTTGATTATAATTCACGCCATTGCCGATTGTTTCATCAAGGCTTGCACCAGTACCTATAGCTTTATCAAAGCGGATTCCTTCTATGAGCTCCATTATCATATAGGCTTCCTGACTTTCCTGATCATGCCCATAGGTATATACCTGGGCCAGATTGGCATGTCGACCAAATTGAGCAGCTATCTGTGCTTCTTGGATTAATAAATCCAGAAAAGTCTGATTAACCTGTTCATTTGCCTGTAAAACCTTTACCGCAGCTTTAAGATCCGCGTTTTCACGGTGACGCCCTAAGTAGACGGCTCCCATACCGCCTCCACCAAGAGGCTGACAAACCCACCAGTCTTCAAGCTGCATAGGGACAAGGAAGAGTTCATTGCACTTCGGACAGTGTTTCATGACTAAGGGAGGCATTTGCGAGATATCCACCTCCTGCTTACATTTTTTACAGGGGTAAATCAACTGTTCGTATCTTTCTATACGTCCGTCATAATCTTCATGTTTGACAAAATCGATTAAAGATTTGAAAAAACTCATATACGCTTGCGCACCAATTGGCTGTTAATAATATTAAAACACAATTGATAAGCATCTTCAAGATCGACGCTCAGAGAACCTTAAATTTTGGAAGGTCCTGAATATCAATAATGCCTTGAATCTTATTGTCGTCATCGACAACTGGAATCGCATTTATACTCTTTTTAGAAAGAATATTCATAATGACGACTGCCATCTCGCGAACATTTACAGTAGATGGTTCTTTGACCATAACCTCTCCCACCGGAGTATTTAGAAAATCACCATTTTGTGATATGCCACGCTTTAAATCACCAGTCGTAAATACACCTAATAAATTACTGTCTTTGTCACCCACTACGGCTGTACCGCCTTTTGATTGACACATGGCAACAACAGCATCGCTGACAATTGTTTCCGGGGACACAATAGCAAGTCTTTCACCGGTTCGCATAACATCTGACACTTTCATAGTAACGCTGCGACCAATCGCTCCTGATGGATGTAAGGCGCCATAATCTTGAAGCTGGAAATTGGCCATTTCCATAAGAACCATAGCCAAAGCATCGCCAAGCGCTAACATCGCAGTTGTCGTCGTCGTTGGAGCCAGATTAAATGGACAAGCCTCTTCCTGAATTTTTGTAATAATTGCTAAGTCAGAAACTTTCGCCAATGACGAATCTTTGTTCCCCGTCATGCCAACTATTTTATTTCCCAGTCGGTGAACAGCAGGGAGTGTTGTCAGTAACTCGTCTGTCTCTCCACTGTAACTTAGTGCTATAAAAAGATCATCTTTATGGATCATCCCTAGATCACCATGCAGAGCTTCAACAGGGTGTAAAAAAGAGGATCGGGAACCTGTACTGGATAAAGTCGACGCCAATTTCTGAGCAATTTGACCACTCTTGCCTATGCCGCTTAATACCAACTTGCCATTCTTGGAAAGAGTATCCGAGCATAAACTGACAAACTCTATAAAACTTTCATCGAGTTGATCAGCAATCGCCATTATGCCATCACTCTCAATTTTCAGAACTTGTTTTGCCTTGGCAATAATATCCATCTACATTCACTTCATAGTTGCAATTGTTATTTTTCTGGTGCAATATAGCTCTTACCTAAAAAATATTCAGTTCTTTTAATCACTTTCAGCAGCATATCTCTTATAAAATACAGGATACCATTTATGAGCGACGCCATTCAGGTTTCAGGTTATCTCGAAAAGCATCAAAAAGGTTTTGGTTTTCTGAGAAGTCTAAGTAATAATTTTCAAAAATCTCAAGCAGACACTTTCGTCCCAGCAGGAGTTATAAATAGATTCGGCATAGAAGACGGTACATTTGTAGAAGGCACGGCAATTCAAAACCCTGGTAAGCCCGCTCCATCCATCAAGGAAGTCACTAAATTGAATGGCGTTAATCCCATGGATTTCCGCCTCCGTAAATCAAACTTTATGAAAGGCGATGCCATAACTCCTGAAAAATGGCTTCAACTTGAAATGTCCGGTGGCTCCCCAAGTAACCGCGTGGTGGATATAGCAGCGCCTTTAGGTCGCGGTCAAAGAGCCTTACTTGTAGCTCCTCCACGTAGTGGGAAGACTGTTCTTATGGAAAATATGATAACCGCTACCATGAGTAAATATTCTGATCTAAAAACCATCATCATGCTTATCGATGAACGTCCAGAAGAAGTCACCCACTTCAAACGGACTTTTCCCAAGGCAACTCTCATGGCATCATCAAACGATCAAGCGCCTACTGATCACATAGAGTTAGCGAGAAAAACATTCAATGCTGTTAAGTCCATGGTTGAACAAGGTGAAGATGTCATCATCTTCATGGATTCTTTGACTCGACTTTGTAGAGCATTTAATTCCCAGCAACGTGGTGGCAGAACTCTCAGTGGTGGGCTCGATACAAATGCCCTGACAGAACCTAAGAAGATGTTCGGCATGGCCCGCCAAATCGAAAATGGCGGCTCCTTAACGATTGTTGCCACTACTCTTGTTGAAACTGGTTCTGCAATGGATGATGTTATCTTTAGAGAATTTAAAGGTACCGGCAATATGGAACTTGTCCTTGAAAGTAAGTTGGCAAACAGGCAATTATACCCAGCCGTAAATATCAGTAAATCCGGAACAAGAAATGACCATAAACTACTGGGTTTCAACTTGGTAAACCATGTCAATTCGTTAAGATCTCAGCTCTCTGACTGCAAAAGTGAAGAAGCGTTACGTCAGTTACTGAGTCTCATAGACAAATACCCGACTAATCAGGAATTCCTTAGTTTGCAAGGATAAATCATGAAAGTTGCCATCATTCAAACCTCATCGACTCCCGATTTTCAAGAAAACTTTGACTTTGTTAAAGAGCAGTTAGAAAAAGCCAAAATTGAAGGCGCTTCCATGGCCATTATGCCAGAGTGCGTCATGTGCTGGGCGAAGTCAGATGTAACTCGACAAAATGCCAAGACATTGAATGAATGGCAAGCTTCACTTAGTACCCTGATAAATGACTACCATCTATGTACCGTTTGGGGAGGATTGCAGATCTTGGAAAATGGCAAAATCTTTAATACGACCTTAGTATTTTCAGACAAAGGTGAACTGATTTCAAAATATGAGAAGACTCACCTGTTCCAGCTCTTCCTGAAAGATAAAATCACCGTAGATGAAACAGAAACTTATGAATTCGGTAGAACCGGGCCTGTTACATTTGAAATCAATGGTTTGAAGATAGGCCTTTCCATATGCTATGATATCCGCTTCCCGGAGTTATACCTGAAATACACTGGTGTAGATGCCATCATTTGTACCGCGGCATTCACTAAAAAAACTGGCCGTGCTCACTGGGAAACCTTACTCAGAGCAAGAGCTATCGAAAATCAATGTTACATGCTTGCTGCTGGTCAGTGTGGCATCAATAAATTAAATGGGATCCAGACCTGGGGGCATTCAATGATTATTGACTCTTGGGGTAAAATCATTGCCAATGCTGAAAAAGAACCCGGAATCATCATTGCCGAAATAGATAAAGAAAAAATTGATTCAGATAGAGAACTCCTCCCTGCTCTTAAAAACAAAAAGCTTTTATAAAGAATTCTAGGACTACCTCATCTCCTTAAAGGCGATCGGCATATTTCTCTAAATAGTTTTTTACTTTCTTCTTCAAATCTTCTGGCAGTTGTTGCTCTTCCAGAAAATTATAAGCCCGACGTGAAAAGAAAAATTTTGGATGCTCTAATAGCTTAGAAACGTTCTCTAAGATTTCTTCAGTTATGATCTGGTGACTCTCTATATAACTTAAAAAGCGATGGATCTCCTGATAGTTTTTGAAATTATTGAGATGCTTGCTGACTTCAACGACAAGAGCAAGAGGCGGTTTCTCGTATTCATAAAAGGATTCAATCAGAAGAAGAACTTTTGCTGCGCTGACTTGAGTTAAAAGGCTTTGAAATGAAGCTTCATATGGCACTGCAGCATCTGCTGATTGGAGATATTTTATGGCCAAAGGCATAAGATCTACATGAGAATTACGCATAGCTGCAATAGTACTCCCAACTACTTCTTCAGTATAGATACCTCTCTGTGTAAAAGCTTGCAGCGCTGTCTGAATAGCGACATCATCACCTGAGCAGAGGTATTTCTGTAATCTTTGTATTGATGTTTGTTTTGATGTCTTCTCCTGAATGATCTCACAGACTTCGCCATTCGCCCAATGCCATAAATCGTAACAAGTGTAACCTGCACCAAGTACCACATGCTCTCCCAGAGTCAGAACTGTGGCCCCTGCTACACCATCAACACCTTTAGATTTTGGGCCTACTAAGCCTTCTTTAGTAGCTTCACTTAAGGCTGACTTTTTGTTGAGTAATATACCTTGAAGCTTTTGATGATCTGCTGTAGAGAATGGAACATGATCCAACTTGCTTAACTTAAAACCTTTTTTGACTTCATAACGCTTATAACGACCGAAGGCATCCCAGATCAATTTCACTAAAACAACGTCACAGGTTTTATCGCGGCAAATAACAGAATTTACCCAAAGGCTGTACTGAACTGGATTGGATGCCGAGTCCAACCCCTGCATCAAATCAAGAGTCATGACTTCTGCATCTGGATCACCGGGATGAATAATACTAATCTCATGAACTCTCTCGGAAAATTCTTCAACAGCTTTTAGATCTTTCTTACTTTCCTGGCCTGTATCAAATGTACAGCTGGTCATTAATCCAAAAGATAGGCACACGGCTGCACTTAACAGCCATGTAAGTATCATTGGCTTCGACAAAACTCATTCTCCAGCTAAAATAGCTTTGGCATGTGTTGCATAATGACCGCGATAATCACTTGCATACTCTTTGAGAATCTTCTCGCCAAGACCTTCGTAATCACCACAGCGGAACAAGGAACGTGCCAGGATGAGCTCTCTTAAAGAATTATTTCTAGTGCTGTTATCCACCGGACTGGCAGGAGTCCTTGAAATAGTATTGTTAATTTCCCGAAAGCTGTGCCCCATAATTCCCGGCTTCTTAAGCAAGTCTGCCAAAGGTTGAGCTGCAATCGGGTCTTTAAAGTTTTCTAAAGCTTTGGCTATAGCGCGGCAATGTGAAAACTCACTTTCAGAAGTCAATTTATTTACCTTAGAAATGATAACTGGCAAAGCCACCTAATCTCCATTTCGGCCAAGTGCAATAATCAAGTTGTCCAATGGACTGCTTGTCGCCCCGAACTGGCCCATACCTCTAAAGTTCCAGCCTTTATCCCAGTTGGATCCCTGAATTTCATCAATCAGTGTCTTACTGCCCGTCTTGTCGTACATCATACCCATCACATGAGCCAACTTAACTTTTGCTTTTTCATCTGTCGTTTCTCGCCAATGACTTTTCAAAAGAGGTAATGCTTTCTTCGGATGAGCCAAAATAATGGCGATGCCTGTATAATCTTCCACAAGAGTTTTAATCGCCTGATTGATCCTTGCATCGCTTAGTGGATAGCTATCTCTTGCATTGACAAAGGATTTAGGTATAATCCCCTTCTCTGCAAGTTTTTGCTGAAGTGAAGTGACCCTTATCTGCCTGACTGACAAGGCTTCTTCCGCAGCCATAGCAGATGCCATTCCTGCAGCATAACCGTGATTTTGAACATCCGGCTGCATGCGCAAGACCGGCATGGCATCTCCATGAGCGCTCATTCCCAGACCTGTTACTAAAATGCCATCGTATCCTTTCGGTAAAAGAGCTCTATAAGGTACATTCCCCACCAAGCCTTTTTTATCAGCCGGTTTAATCATGAATAACTCATGAGTGGAAAAGCCGTGATTATCAAAATTGCTTTTTGAGACTGTTATCGTGTCTGGAAACATGCGTTTATTGATGATATCCATCGGCGACACAGTAACATCACCAATAATTCGACGCCTGGCACGCGTGTCAATTAACTGACCCTGATCAAAGAACTTTTTGTATTTCTTTCTGGCAACAACATGAATGCGCCACATATCGAGGACATCGTCATCATCTGTGAAAGTCCAATCAGAGTTTTTATAGCTTTCTCCAGGTGTGTATGATGGTAGGCCGGTTCCCTGAACAGAAACATGTTTGCCGGTAATTTCCTGAGTCGGCAAACCTGCACAAGCAGGGATAACAGCATTTCCTGTTGCATCGATAATAGTGTTCGCCAGAACTACACCACGACCAAATGGAGTTGCTATAACCACACCGATGAACTTATTGTCTTTGACAACTGACCCAACACCTAAGGACTGAAACCAGACGTCTCCACCGGCTTTATCAAGCTCACTGCGAAACCACTCCATTTTGGCTTCAATGTTCCAGCCTCTTTTGCTTTTTACATTTGGACTAAAAGCTTTCACCCCTTTGTCAACTTCGGCCGTAAAACCGACTTTGTTACCATGCCAGTATTTTGAAATTCTTCCCAGAGTCCCTACTCCACCAAGACCGTGCAGGTACTCAACAACCAAAGTTCTCGCGCCACCTCTGGCTGCGCCAATTCCCGCAGGAGCTCCGCCAGTGCCACCGCCAACGACAACTGTATCGTACTTGGCGATGACCGGTAAAGAAACTTCAGTGCTTTTCAAATACTGCATGCTTTTGATACCTTTCTTAGTACGGATACCATTGAGCATTTCCCCGACTTCGGCTGTAATCGTTGCTTTCTTTTTTTGGCCATAAACAGTAAGATTATCAAGAGGTTCAAGTTGCCTTTCTTTAGCTTCTTGAGCGATGATTTTACCTAATCGTGCACCAAGCTGCATGCCGGTTACAGGACGAGATAACATTCCCGCGACTTCACGGGATACATCTGCACATGCTCCAAGAATGTAAAGATGCTTTACTCCTGCCGGCTTTAATGAATTGATATCGAGATTTTCTACACCACTCCACTTTCCTGAAAATGATGCCTCACCTTTTACTGCGTCTGGTGCTAGCTGATAAATCATTTCAGAAGTCGCTACCTGACCTTTTTGCCAACTTCTATTGCGGGCTATCTGTTCTGCTTTTGCAAATGACTTCCAACTGTTATCTTTCATAGACAACTCAAAAGTGTATTCATAGACTGGATAGTCTTTTCCTTCGACACTGTATGTCACGGCTAACTTCTTTGCAGCTGGATTAGGCTTTCCACCAAGAACTATGCGTTTGAAAGTTTGTAAGCCTTTTGGGTATGGGGAAAACTGTGCTTTAGTCATTCTCGCAGCTGTAGCCCTATCTGTTGCATCGATAATCACTTTAGCTCTAACGACTTGCCTGCCTGAACGGTTAACCATGGTAATTCCCGCTACTTCGCCTTTAGAATCACTTAAAATTTCGCTAACATAGCTGCCATAGAGAAAGTTTACTTTAGCCTTCAACAAGGCATCATCCAAAGCATACTTCACCGCCATAGGAGTGGTGACATTTTTTGATTTATTAAGTGCTGGAGCATAAACAGCTCTCGCAAGTTCAGAAATTGGAGTTTCACCCTCATTTAACCAGAAGCAGTAAGCTTCACACATGTCTTCACCGAGGTAAGGCCTTGGAGCCGCTAGAAAAACAGAGGCGCCATTTTCAGCAGCTGCTTTAGCTGCAGCAACACCTCTGGACGTTCCTCCGACAACTACAACATCGACATCATAAACCAAAGGAATCTCACGGGCCGATTCAGTAACCGACTGTCCAAGCAGGCCGGCAGTCAGCAAAAACACATGTAACACAACAAACTTCATATAATTCTCCATACTGTTTGCTAATGCTTATATGATGCTGAACCTTTTCTTCCCTCGATTTTTGTTTTTCTTGCTAGTTTATTCAAAACTCTTGCTCATGAATGTTCCTAGTATTTCATAAGCGAGGAACTTATAAAGACAATTATAGGCGTAAATAAAATTTAGAGGTATCCTAACAAGTATCGATATATGGAGCACTAAGGCAGTAAACAAAGCCCAGCCAAAAATTACAGCGCTATTGAGAATTAACGGCGGTACTTGCCTAAAAAGTCTTCTAGACGATCAAAAGCATCGCTCATAGTCTCAATATGAGGCAGGAAAACAACTCTAAAGGCATTTGTTCTATCGTAATTAAAACCCGAACCCTGAACAAACAAAACATGCTTTTCTTCAAGAAATTTTAAAACGAACTCTTCGTCCGACGCAAACTTATACATATCGAGATCAATTTCCGGGAAAGCATATAAAGATGCTTTGGGTTTCACACAGCTAATACCATCGATAGCAGTCAACCTCTTATAAGATAGGTCGCGTTGCTTTTTCAATCGGCCGTCATCAGCACATAAAGAAAAGATACTCTGGTAACCACCAAGAGCCGTTTGAATAGCCAACTGTCCAGGAACATTTGAACAAAGTCGCATACTTGCTAACTGCGTTAAACCATCAATGTAACCTGCAGCACTTTTTACCGGCCCTGTCACATACAACCAACCGGCTCGAAATCCACAAGCGCGGTAGTTCTTAGAAAGACCATTAAAAGTGACAACCAGAACATCCTTGCTGATCGTCGCCATAGGTGTATGCTCGATACCATCAAAAAGAACTTTACTGTAAATCTCATCACTGAAAATGATCAGATTATGCTTCTTCGCCAGATCAACAATCTTCTGCAAGGTTTCTTTTGAATAAACCGTACCTGTAGGATTATTGGGGTTAATCACCACAATACCACGGGTTTTAGGAGTAATTAAAGACTCCATGTGCTCGATATCTGGCTGCCAAGCATTAGCCGCATCACAATTGTAGTGAAGTGCCTTGCCATTAGCGACTGTTACCGCTGCAGTCCATAGAGGATAATCTGGTGACGGAATAAGCATTTCATCATCTGGGTTAAGTAAACCTTCCATGGACATCATGATCAATTCACTGACACCATTGCCAAGGAAGACGTGATCTATATCGACCCCTTTAACCCCCTGATTCTGAGTATCTATAACAATTGCTTCACGGGCTGAGAAGATCCCTTTTGAATCACTGTAGGCGGCCGCTTTATCCAGGTTCCTTATAATCGCCATATTCATGGTATCAGGGACTTGGAAGCCAAATGCTCCCGGATTGCCGATATTCAATTCCAGAATGTTGATGCCCATTAACTTCAATTGTGAAGCCTTGGCTGCAACTTTCCCGCGAATTTCATAACGAACATTTTCGAGGTGTTTTGCCTTGCTGTAATTCATATCTTCTAACCTTAAAAAATTCCCGCAACTTAATGCTTTGCTCAAAAAAGTACAGATAAAACCAAGAAATATTAAAATAAGCTTACCGTCATATTGGAAACTTCCGGTAATTCATCAATCTTTCATACAGGAAAAAACACAATGGACTCTATGAAAACTATTCTTCTCTCTACTGTTGTATTGCTCATTACTTCTTGTAGCACTGAATTTACCAAACCAGTTGATCAACTGACAATTGAACGACAAACTCTTATCAAGCACTGCCTTACCTGTCACAGTACCGTCGAGATGCAGCGCGGCCCACTTCTCCAAGGACTCGAAGGTTGGTATCTTGAAGAACAGCTCGAAGCCTTTAAAGAAGGTAGTCGTGGTGGTGATATTAAAGATAAAAATGGTCAACTTATGCACAGCGCTGTAAAAGCTTTTTCTGACGAACATCTTGAGTTCGCTGCAGAGTGGTTTGCCAACCAACCCCGTCCAGAAATCAAAGCAGTCGTCAAAGGCGACATCACTGAAGGTAAAGAGCTTTATCAAGAAGCCTGCTATAAATGTCACGATCACCCAATGGGAAAATTTTTCTCACGCAGTCCGGATCTTTACAAAATGGAAGACTGGTATCTTATGAGTCAGTTGCGTGCTTATAAAGCAGGCTGGCGCGGTGTTGATCCTCGTGATACTCATGGCATAAAAATGAGAGCTGCTCTGCAACCGTATAGTATGAAACAGCTGCAAAATATTGTTGCCTACCTTGCTCAGTTTAAGGAAAAACCTGAAGAGTAAATGTCAGTAGAAAAGCATATAAATCGCTGCAATAATTGCGGCGCCACTCTACACAGAGATCCTGACTCTGGTGATTTAACCTGCCTACTCTGTGCCTACGAACCGGCTCAGGAAATGGATTCTTCACAGATAGAGATGCTTTCTGATCCGGTTGTAGAATTTCAACGTAGAATGCGCGAAGAACAAAAAGTCAATGATTTTATCAATGGCCTGAATTCTTCAGTCAAAGACCTCTATGTTACCAAGGCACTTATTGCCATAAACGTTGCTGTATTTCTTTTACTTGGCTTTAAAGGGGTGAACATCTACAATCCTTCCAGCGTAGATCTAGAAGCCTGGGGGGGAAACTTTTCGAGCTCAACCATGTTCGGTGAACCTTGGCGCCTTTTTACCTGCATGTTTCTTCATGGCGGTATAATTCACCTGGCTATGAACATGTTTTTCTTTTGGGTCCTCGGTAAATTTATCGAGAAAATATTTGGCCATCTAAACTACCTTCTTCTTTATATATTCTCAGGACTTCTGGGCAGTTTATGTAGTTTGATTTTTAATCCACATGTCGTCAGTGTGGGGGCATCCGGGGCCTTATTTGGAATTTTCGGGGGACTTGCAGGTTACTTATTTACCTGTAAAAAGCATATCCCGCCAAGACTGTTTCATGAAATAAAATCAAACATTATCATGACCTTGGGCCTGAATATCATCTTTGGCTTGTCAGTCCCGAATATCGATATGGCCGCTCACTTTGGAGGGCTGGCCGGAGGTTTTATTGCTGCCTTGGTGCTGGGACACGATTTATCACCTGCCGGTTTTAAAACAAGAAAAAAAAGAGGCATCATCTTCACTGCTTTGGCTACTGCTCTACTTCTGGCTTCATACCTCACAATAAAGACACAATTCAAAGTACCGATAAATCAGACCTTACAAAAGTTGGATAATATCGCTCAGCTTTGCGCGACGAATGAAAAACAAACCAAACTTTTACTCGCTGAACTTGCTCAATTCTCAGACATTTACAAAAAAAAGGATTTTGTGAGCTTTTGGAAAAGAATGCTTATCGAATGGCAGACAACTTACCAACAGCTTAAAGATCATAATCCTTTCGGTATAAGCAATAAAAGACTGGAACCTTTTGATAAAATCTTCGAACTTCACGAAGAGAAAATTCAACTCTACATCAAAAGCCTCGAAGACAATACCATTCGCTATCAGGATAGAATATCCGCCATCGACAAAGAACTTGAGCCATTTATTAAAAATTAGTCCTTAAAGCTGCCTATTTTGAGTTGACCCAGCCCTCACTTGGTCTATTGTACACGCACTCCAAGCCAGAGTGGTGGAATGGCAGACACAGGGGATTCAAAATCCCCCGCCTTCGGGCGTGTGGGTTCGACTCCCACCTCTGGTATATGATCCTCTAAGTTAACTTCTTAGGGGATTTTTTTATGTCCCAAAAAAGCTACACAAATTTAAGAGGGGCCAATTGAATGGGTACCAAAACTTTCAAACAGGGGCCAAAACTATTTTTGAACCGCCTAT
>JAKVBD010000100.1 GCA_022446985.1 Lentisphaerales bacterium | reverse complement strand
TGGCTTCATTACTCCAAAAGATAAATTAGAAGGACGAGATCAAATCATTATTAAGCAAAGAAAGGAAAAACTTAAAGCAGCCAGAATTAAACGCATACACTTGTTTGAAAGGTGTGCATGAGCTGTTATTTTTAACCCAATCTGTATCTAACAGAAAGTGATCAACTGTCCTATTTCCGCTGAAGCACTACACCCGCACCTACTACAATTCTGTATTTTGAGTTTTCTTTCTCAATCTTATAATTGAATCTTTTAGAAATATCTACAGATTTTATTTTACTAAAAACTCTCTTGACCGCTTTCCCATAAATTTGAATAAACTCAGAAGAACAGTTTGTTTTGAATTCTTCAAAATTCATTTTGTTTGAAATTATATCAACATAAACCTTCTTAAGAAAGGCTTCTGGAGAGCCTTCAACAGTTTGATCTTTGAGGTAATTTCCTCTTTTAACTTCTGCAGAGGCATTCAATTGTAAGCAAATAATTGATGCTAGAAAAATCATGTAAATTGTAAATCTCTTCATAGGTTGTCCGTAAATAATGAATCTTATTTTTTTGCACTTTAACATACTGTACACATTAAATACAAATTCAAAATTCTAGCTTGTATATAATTTCAACATAAACTTTTACTGCGATCACAAAGGAGTAACTTAGTAATTAACCGAGCTGGGGCTCGGAGTTCCATACTCTATCGCATAGTTACAAACCAGACTTCGACATTCAGAATT
The DNA here is from genome assembly GCA_022446985.1 of Lentisphaerales bacterium. GTDB lineage: Bacteria > Verrucomicrobiota > Lentisphaeria > Lentisphaerales > Lentisphaeraceae > JAKVBD01. Next base: position 18,461 of record JAKVBD010000100.1, on the reverse strand, counting down.
CCGTGTTCAGATCCAATAACCAGTACGCTAGAAACAATAGTAAAGGGAAATTACCGGCAAGGATGCCGGCATTCTGACACTATTTCTTTTTCTTCTTTTTACCTTTTTCAGAAGTAGCTTTTGGATCGAAGCTTTCGTTTACAGTTGAAGGAATTACTGCTTTAGTTTCTTGCTGCCAAGCCAGCAATTCAGCTTTCAACTCTTGTACGACTTCTGGAAATTTTGAACTTACCTCTTCTGTTTCAGAGATATCCTTAACGACATTGTATAGTTTGTAAGAATTGTCCTCGAAATAATGAACCAACTTCCACTCTCCCTTTACCACCATGGTCGAAGGCACCGCACGCCAATAGTTTTGCTGAGTCCCAAAAACGGGAACTACCTTGCTGATTTCATGACCGGATAAGTAAAGCGGATAATGCCAAAAAATAGAACGCTTGGCTAACTCTTCTCCTTTAAGTAGTGACAGGATTGATTTGCCATCAACAGGCTGAGATGTGGGTAGAGTTGCACTGGCCATTTCGGCAAATGTCGGCATGAAATCAACACTGGTAACCGGAGTATCACACTCTGATCCAGCTTTGACAGCTTTAGGCCAGGTCATAAATGTTGGCACTCTGACTCCGCCCTCGCTGAAAGCTCCTTTGGCTCCTAACAATGGTGCATTGGTTGTCACTCCTCCATGTCCGCCATTATCAGAAGAAAAGATAAATAAAGTATTTTCAGCAAGTCCCAACTCTTCCAGTTTGGCGTGAACTCTCTTAACAGACAAATCCACCGCATGAATCATAGCGGCATAAGTTGTATTCCATTTCCTACCCCACTCCTTTGAAGAGAGTTTTTCATCGTATTTCTTAACAAGGTCTTTTCTGGCTCTTATCGGCGTATGAACATCCCAGTGAGCTAAGTAAAGAAAGAGTGGCTTATCCTTATTTTCTTCAATAAACTTTACACTTGCGTCTGTCAGCCATTCGTGAACGTCGATATTTCCATAAAATTTCTTACCGATTGGCGCTCCTTTTCCACTTGGGTCGCTTATATCGAAACCCTGTGTGTCTTTGCCAACATGCCACTTGCCATATCTAGCTATTTTGTAGCCAGCAGTTTTGAGAACTTCAGCAATAGAAGTAACTGAAGGTAACAACTCCTGTTTTGAAGGGATCGTATTCCAGGACTTATCTGCCCCTCTAGCCGGTACTTTTAATTTCATGAAATTCGTGTTGCCTTTAGAAGCACCGCCAGGTGTCCAAATCTCAGTTCTAGGAGTATACATTCCTGAAATCAAGCAAGCTCTTGTTGGCAGACAATTAGGACCACCAGAATAAGTCCGATTGAACTTCATTCCAGTCGCACAAATACGGTCTAAATTGGGAGTTTCGTAAAATTCAGTTTCGTTAAAACCGACATCTTTCCAGCCAAGATCATCGGCTAAGATAAAAACGATATTCGGCTTATCTGCCAGGCAAAAAAACTGCAGAGTAAAAAATAAAAAAAGACTGAGCTGCTTCATCGAAGAATCCTATACTTTGATACAATCAGCTTACTATTTCCCGCTGACTCAGTCGACCTCAACAGTGACAGAAAGAAATTAAGCCATTGATAAATGGCAAGCCCTAATCATATATTAAGTCAATACTAAAGATTAATAGTATTGATTTATAGAATAAAACTCGCTGTGATAAATTGAGTCACATGATTAATCAAATAAAATAATATTATATGAATACGATAAACAAAAGAATTAAGCTTGGGGATGTAGTCTTTATTAGCATTCCCAATGTCCTCTACAGAAAAGTTGCAGCAACAACAAAAAGCTGGACTTCTCATGTTGGTTTTGTTCACAGTTTTAAAGATGGAGAATGGCAAATAGCTGAAAGTGCTGTGCCTACGTGTACAATTACCCCGCTAAGTAAATTCATTGACAGATCTGAAAATGGTATGTTTGCAGTCAGAAGATTAAAAGAACCTCTAAATGAAGAAGCCATTTCAAAACTTCAAAAAGCGGCTGAAAGCAGAATGGGCAGATTATATCACTTTGGATTTAAACTGCATTCCAAAAGGCAATTCTGTTCAAAATTTGTATATCAGGTATATAAGGAAGCCCTGAACATTGAAGTGGGCTCTGTAACAACTTTCAGAGAGTTACTTCAAACAAACCCCGAAGCTCCACTTACTTTTTGGCGCTTATGGTACTTTGGGTTTATCCCATGGAAAAGAATGACTATTACGCCAGCGAGTCAACTCAGGTGCCCAAAACTTGAGACCGTGTTTGAAAAGATTCAGTGATCAATTTACCACCTTAAAAACCAGTAAAGCAGTTAATAATCTTACCAGAATTCAGGTAAGATTATTAACATCTCAATTATAGGGATTATTTACCTTCAATCAAGTACTCAACGCGATGCTTAACCAGTCCACCGATCTTAGACCATTTGGCATTCTTAACCATCTCCGGAGTGATCTTCATACCAGTGGTATCTTTAAGAAGCACAACACTGTTTAGAATAAGGTTGGTTTCAATTGGATCACTGCAACCTTCAAGGATATCCATCACTAATGGCAATGGATCGGCAGCACCACTTAAACCGAGGAATTCTGCGGCTCTTGTTCGTACCAATCTGCTTGGGTCATTTTTAGCGAGATCTTTCGCTTTGCCGTAAAAAGAATCTGCTTTTTTACCAAAACTGCTGCAAACGATAAAACCCCAGTAACGCTCCATAGAATCTTCAGAATTGAGTGCTTCAGCGATCTGCGCCTTTGCTTCCGGGTATGGCGAAAGCTGTAGATCAGCAATAGCTGCCAATTTTTGAATTTGACCTTTTTGAGTCTTTAAGAGTTCTACTACATTTCCTTTGCATGGAGTCAGAGCTGTCTCTGGCAGAAAACTGACATCTGGCAGTTCGCGTACTTTAGTTTTCATAATACGGCGCATTTCAGCAAGAATTTCAGAATAGGCCGGATCATCTGCCAGATTATTCACTTCATGGGGATCTTTTTCGATATCAAATAACTGCTCAGCCGGACGAGCTTCAAAAAAGGTAGTTTGTACTTTGTTCAGCTTACCAGCTCTCGCCATGTCACGCCACTCTCTGAATGCCGGCTGCTTATAGCGGTAGAAGTTGTGCAGGCCATCAAAATTAAATGGCTGATAGTTTCTCCAGTAAGTGTATTTAGCTTTACGAAGGAAACGCACTTGATCGTATTTCTCGTCAAAACGGTCTGCATAACCAATAGTCGTATCGCGCTTGTTAAGTTCCTCAAGAGTCACACCTTTTCCAAGAAACGGCTTACCATCAATTTGCTTTGGAATTTCAATTCCAGCAAGATTAAGAACAGTGGCAGACAGATCAACAAACTGTACAAAACCATCTATGCGTGAACCGCGTTTTGCCGGTACAAGGTGCTGCCAGTTTTTAGGAACATAAACCACCATGGCGACATTCAAACCATCATTATGTGCATAGCCTTTACTGCCCGGTAAAACACCACCATGATCGCCATACTGGAAAATAAATGTATCATCCATCAAGCCATCTTCTTCCAGCTGCTTAATAAGCTTACCCATTTCGCGGTCGGCAATATGATTTCGAGTAATGTACTCTGCATATTTCTGACGCATAAGAGGCGTGTCCTGGTGGTATGGAAAAAGCTTTACGTCTTTGGGATCAACGATCAGCTTCTCACCTTTGGGCAAATCTTTAAATAGCTGACCTTCATGGGTGGTGTGATTACTTTGAACATGAAAGAAAGGCTGACCCGGTTTACGATTGCGGAAGCTTGCCTTACCAGAACTTTCATCCCATATGCCTTTGACATGCTCCTTCTCGTAATTGTAGTCCTGCTTCTTATTGTTCGTCGTGTAGTAACCGGCTTCACGCAGATAAGCCGGGAAAAGTTTCAGCCCTTCAGGTGGTTGAACTTTAACCTGTGGGCGGTGAAAGTGAGCCCCTGTTCTCGGCCCGTAAACACCTGAAATAATTGTCGATCTTGCCGCAGAACAAACTGGTGCGTTTGAATAAGCGTTATTAAAAACTAAACCGTTCTTCGCTAACTTCTCGATATTCGGCATAGGTGCGCCAAAATCCGGGCTGTAAAGCCTGTACCACAAGGCAGAGTTATCTTCTGTCGTCATCCAAACGATATTTGGACGGTCTTGAGCCAAAAGGCCAAAAATCAATAGAAAAAAAGCAAATACAGGTTTCATACATTCTCCAGACATAACATTTTTCATTTGCAAAACTTACGGCATAACACCAATAACCTTTCAACAATTCTGGTATAGCAATTGTCAAATTTGGTTAATTCTAGTCAATTACTGGTAGAATTTCTTTAGGCTCTCTGGAGGAAAATTAAAAATATCCTGATAAACCTTCATTAACTTGGGAGAATACTTTTTAGTTTTTTTACCTTTCTTACGAAAGCGAACTTCTTTTTCATTCACATCCTTAACCATCTGTCCAAATTTTCCTTCAGGACCGCCTCCGATATAGCGCAGATTTAAACCTAAGCCACCATAGACAATCGGATCAGAAATCGCATGCGCCAGACCACCAAAGTTAAAGCCTTTACCCTTGTAATCACCTTTCTGAATAATGACTTCAAACAGGCCTTTCTGTGAATCAATTGTTTTAACCGAAAATCCTCTACCTTGCTCTGCTAGAACTTGATTTAACTTGTCCCCAATAATCGTCCCTTGCACTTTTTGGTAATCCGGTATGTGAAGTTTCGTGTAAACCTTTACATCTGCCACGGACAAAATAGCCTGACCGATCTTTTGAAAAGTCGTGTTGTGATGATCGTGATCAATGAGGACATAACCACTTTCTGTGGTTAAACCTTTCGCCCCTTTGATCATTTTGGGATCAACTTTTAAAATAGTCTTCTGAATGAGCTCGGCATCTTCTTGAGCTTTTACGCCATCTATATGAAAAGCAAAAGTATTCCATGAAGGCTTACCAGCTAAAGCTGTTAAGGATACGAACATAACAATACACATAGTTCTAAACATACACATCTCCGTTTTTAATTCGTTCCCTTTAACGTCATTCACCAGAAAAGCTGGACATAGACTACAAATTTTCATAAACAGAGATAAACAAACAGTACAGAAAAACTATGTCATTTACACCTCTAACATTTCACTCTGAACAATACAAAATAAGCTTAGAATTGCGTAATAATCATCTCTGGAAACCTCTCGGCCTGGACATGAAAGATGCTGACTTATCTAACGAAAAAAATGATCGACACTTTGCCTGGCTCAATGATTCCGACAAAGTTATCGCCAGTGCCATTATTTCTGGTAGCGGTGACATCGTCAAACTGCGACAAATGGTCGTTCATCCCGATTACCAAGGCAAAAAGATTGGTAAAAAGCTGCTCTGCAAAATCGAAGACTTTATGATCGCTAAAGGATCTGCCAGGATTGAGCTTCATGCCCAAGTTCAAGCAGCCGGATTTTACTCTAAACTGGGCTACAAAAAAGATGGCGAAGAATTCATAGAAGTCGGTATTCCTCATATAAAAATGTTCAGGAATCTTCTTTGCAGCACATGTTAATTTCATGTTGCCTGTCAAGAAAACAGATTTGCGATCATACAGATTAAAACCATTAAGGAATTGTTTATTATGAAAATTTTTATTTGTCTACTTTTTTTAACGGCATTCGCATTTGCCGACAAGAAGCCAAATGTCATCCTCATCATGGCTGACGACTTGGGTTACGAATGCCTCGGAGCTAATGGTTCTCAGTACAAAACCCCAAACATCGACCAGTTAGCTGCTAATGGAGCGCGATTTACAAACTGCTTTGCCAACCCCATATGTACGCCATCTCGTGTAAAAATAATGACCGGACTTTATAACGTTCGAAATTATCAAAAGTTCGGACTTCTTCCTCGCACTGAAACGACCTTTGCTCACCAATTTAAAAAAGCCGGATATACCACTTGTATCGCTGGTAAGTGGCAGCTGGGACAAGAAACTGATGCTCCACAACACTTTGGTTTCGATGAAGCCTGCCTTTGGCAGCATACCCGTGGTAAAGCTAAATCTGGCAGTAAAGCTGACTCGCGTTTTGAAAACCCACAGCTTGAAATAAATGGCAAAGAAATGAACTACAATAATGGTGAATTCGGGCCAGATATTGTCTCCGATTTCATTTGCAACTTTATGGAGAAAAACAAAGACAAGCCATTCATGGTTTACTACCCAATGATCCTTACTCACTGCCCATTTGTTGCCACTCCCGATTCTGAAGAGTGGAATCCAAAATCTCCTGGAAGCCCTACTTACAAAGGCAATGTCAAGTTCTTCCCGGACATGACTACCTACATGGACAAGATAGTTGGTAAAATTGACAAGAAATTAGCTGATCTGGGAATCAGAGAAAACACTCTACTTATCTTCACTGGTGATAACGGCACAGATAAGCCGGTCAAGACAAAATTTAACGGTACGGTAGTCAAAGCCGGTAAGGGCACATTAACAGGAACTGGTACTCGTGTCCCACTTGTAGTCAGTTGGCCAGGTAAAATTAAGAGTGGTCTGGTCACAGATGAACTCATCGATTTTTCAGACATGATGCCAACTATGCTGGAAGCCGCTGGAGCCCCACTTCCCGAAAGGTCTGTAAAAACAGACGGTGTGAGCTTCATGCCAACTTTGACTGGTGAAGGAACCAGAACGAAACCTTTCGTTTAAATCTGGTGGATAGGAAAAACTTTAGCTCGAAATAAGACTCATTGGATTACCATTGAGAAAGATAAAACAAAACTCATGAAATACTCAAGACATTACCAAAGTGAAGTCGTTAAGAATGCCTCAAATGAAGCCGACAAAACCGCTTTCGATAAACTACAGTTTGTCATAGATGAGTATGCTAAAACACGTCCAGAAGGCTTAAAGGTCCCTAAAAGATAAGCAGACTTTCATAGAGCTCTGTGGGAAACAAGTTTTTAGACAGGAACGACAAAAATAGAATAGATTCACAAGAAAGGTTTTTGTGTAAGATCATTTTCGATATAAGAACATTATCTTGAATTCTCAGTGTACTCAGTGACCTCTGTGGTTAAAAAAGTAATTGAACCACAGAGGGCGCAAAGACCACGGAGGAGAATATATACAAAATCTATTTCAGAATAAGACTTTCAAATGAAGTTAATATCAATATAAACAGCTTTTCATTTTGATAGCTACTTCATTTACTCATTAGTTATGAATCTGTAAGAATAAATCTATACAGTTTCGTACCAATTAAATCATTCTAAAATCTTGTTATTCCTGTCTGAAATATTCCCTCTTGAGTCATTTTTATTCTCCTCTTTACAATACCAACAATCCAAAAGTTTTACTTAATTTGCTTGCTTCCCTTATCATAAAAAATTAAATTATTGTAAGTTTTCGGCAACCTGGTCGTAATAGTTTTCACAATTAAAAAGATAGTACTGATCTATATATTTATAATTAATGCGTGGAGTTCATGAGATTAACTAAAATACTTTTTGTACTTGTGTCGAGTATTTTTGGTTCAACAGTTTATTCCGAAGTCAGCTTTGGAAAGGACATCAAACCTTACATTCAAGATTACTGTATTCGCTGTCATGGCGAAGAGAAGCAAAAAGGAGACCGTCGTTACGACCATTTGCCAACAGACTTTAAAGATGAACGTACTGCCATTATGTGGCAGGACATCTTAGATCAACTTTTACTTGGTGAAATGCCTCCTAAAAAACCTTTTCCAGAATCTGCGACAAACAAGAAAGTCATTTCGTGGATTCAGGGCAAATTTAAACAACTCAGTGAGGAAAGATCCGTCAGTAAAAACGGCACAGTCATGCGCCGCTTATCGCATATGGAGTACACCAACTCGCTCAAGTCTTTGTTCAATCTTGAGCTGCCAAACTTTGACCTGACTCGAGGTTTAACTGATGATAATGTTGTCCACGGTTTCGACACCGAAGCGAAGCAGCTCAAAACGACTCCTTACCTGTTTTCAAAATATCTCGAAATTGCCGATCGCTTTGTCGAAAAGACTTATCCTACCAAACAACCTAAAAAGAAATGGCAAGAATTTTCCGGCTGGAATATCGCTCCAAACCGCGATGCACTGAAGATCTGGCACGGCAAACAAGCAACTATTGATTTCTTTGGTTGGGAAGCCAATGCCTCAAGAGTTTATCTTAGGAAATTCACTTCTCCTGAAGATGGAAATTACTCTATCACTATAAATGCCGAAGCTTTAAGACGCGGTCAACACGCCAAGGAATATTATGGTTGGCACAGTAAGCGAGCCAAAGAAGCATGGCGCCTGCGAGTTATAGCCTCCAATCCCGAAGCCGGCCCTTTGCGCAACCCCAACGCATCTGACTATGATATCACAACGTTAATTATCGATGATGAGCGTAAAGATCATAAGTTTAAGGCCTTCCTCCGCAAAGGCTACAGCCTGGTGGTCTACTGGGAAAATGGCCCGGGGGGACAACCTCTCTGGTTGCGTTCTCAAGACACTTTTAAAGAAATCGATCTATTTAAATCCTACGCAAAAATCGGCAAAGAAAATACTTTTAAGAAGTACTACCATGGCCCCATTTTAAGAATGCACTCAATTAAAGTAAATGGCCCATTCTTCGACTCATGGCCACTGCCTGCAGTTAAGTCAGTCTATGGTAGTCAACCTCCAGAAAAGCCATCACTTGAAGCGGCTCAAAGAGTCATTCATCGCTTTGCATCCAAAGCCTGGCGCCGCCCGGTTTCAAAAACAGAACTTACGCCTATTTTCAACCTCGTTAAGAAAAGTATCGAAACAGAAGGCTATACTGCCATTGGCAAAGGCTTAAAAGCTGTATTGTGCTCACCCGGCTTTCTCTACCACAATCAAAATAAAGGCAAGTTAAATAACTTTGCTCTGGCTGCCAGACTGTCTTATTTTCTAAATGGCAATAGCCCTGACCGTCAACTACTAAACCTCGCTTCTAAGAAAAAACTGAACGACCCTGAAATCTATCAGGCTCAGGTCAACAGACTCCTAAAAGACCCAAAACTCGAAAACTTTATTCAAAACTTTTCATACCAGTGGCTACAACTTGAGAAAGCTGTTGAAATGCCACCAGATGAAAAAGCTTTTCGAAATTACTACCGCCATAATATCGGCCAACACATGGTAGAAGAAACTCAACAGTTCTTGAAATTACTCGTCGACCAAAACATGAGTATTTATAACTGCCTGGACAGTAATTTTGTCATGATCAACCAACCGCTGGCTGAGTATTATAAAATCAAAGGTGTTAAAGGCGACAAATTCCGCAAAGTAGCCGTTGGCAAAAATTCACAACGCGGTGGCTTAATCGGTCAGGCCAGTGTACTTACCGCTACGTCGAACGGTGTCGATACATCGCCAATCGTTCGTGGTGTCTGGGTCATGGAAAAATTGATGGGCAGCCACCCACCCCCGCCACCGGCAGATGTCGAACCTCTGGAACCGGACATTCGCGGCAGCAAAACCATCAAGGAAAGATTAATCGCTCACCGTGAAAAAGAGAGCTGTAACGACTGTCACCGCAAATTTGATTATCTTGGTTTGAGCTTGGAAAAGTTTGATCCAACTGGTCAACTGCGTTCTCACTACGATAAACGTAGAAAGGTTAAAGTAGACTCCGTTGCAACTGCACCCAATGGCTCACAAATTAGCGATGCCGTTGACCTTAAAACCTATCTTCTTGAAAGAAAGCACCTTTTTGCTAAAGGTTTGACTGAAAACCTTATGGCCTATGCAACTGGTCGCAAAATGTCTTACCTTGAGCGTGCTGAAATCGATCGCATCGTCAAAGAACTCGATTCTCAAAATGGCTTTACCGACCTTCTCAGGCTTATCGTCAATAGTGAAGTATTTAAGAATAAGTGAGATTTAACATGCAGAAAAATTTAGATAGACGTTCATTCCTAAAAGCCTCGGGTGTATGCATGACTTTACCTTTCATGCCATCACTCTTGGGACAATCTGTAAAAGGCGGTAATGGCTTGCCAAAGAGAATGGTGTTCATAGATGTTGCACTGGGTATGGAAGCATCAGCCTTTTTCCCTAAGCAAACCGGCAAAGACTGTAAACTTCACGGCTCTCTGACTCCTCTGGAAAAAATGCGCGGTCAATTCACTGTGTTATCAAATGTCGAGCACATAGGTATGGCTGGTGGTCACAGAGCTCAACACGCACTGCTTTCAGGAGTTCTTCTCAGTGATGCGGCAAAGTTCCGTGAAGGCAATTTGACGGTAGATATGAAAGCTGCAGAGCACGTTGGTATAAAAACCCGTTTCCCATCGCTTCATTTTGGTGTTGCTGGCGCAAACAACCGCATGTCGTGGACAAGGAACGGCAATTCTGTGCCGATGATTTCAGATCTCAATCAAATTTTCAAAATGCTTTTCGTCGATGACTCTGAAAAACAAAAGCAACGCCGGCAAACATTTTTACATGAAAATAACAGCATAATAGATGCAGTTCTTGGCCAATCAAAATCTGTGGCTCAAGGTCTTGATAAAGAAGATAAAAATAAACTGGATGAATATTTAAGTTCGGTGCGTGAAACCGAGAAAAACCTCCAGGCCCAAAAGGCATGGATCAATAAGCCAAAACCAAAAGTTCAGGAGCCGGGAGACTTCTCCGGGCGATTTTATGCAGAACCGGAAAAGCTTTACCCTCTCTATTACGATTTAATTCTACTGGCTCTCAAAACAGATTCTTCCCGAATTGCCAGCTTACAAATTACTGGAGCCGGTGGAGCTATACAACTTCCTGGAGTTGATGTCGGATATCACCTTCTTTCACATCACGGCAAAGATGAAGAGAGGCTGAAACAGCTGCATATAGTCGAGAAGCATCACATGAAAGAGCTTTCTCGCTTCATGCAAAAACTGCAGAGTATCAAAGAGGCTGATTCAAATTTGCTGGATAAAACTGCAATCTTTTTTGGTGGATGTATGGGTAACGGTAGTTCTCACTCCAATCGCCAATTGCCAGTATTACTTGCAGGTGGAGGATTCAATCACCAAACTCATAAGAAAATGCCACAACGGACTCAGCTCAATAACCTCTATGTCAGCATGCTGCAAAACTTTGGAATGGAAGTCGACCAGTTCGGCCCAAGTAACGGCACACTTACTCTTTAAAAAAGTAAAGATCCACGCCCATAGTAGGTGGCTTTGAACTATTCCATGAAGAAAACAATTCTCTGCGCCCCCGCGTCTCTGTGTGAGGTAAACATTAAGAGTAATAACGAGCATTTTTTAACCGCAGATTTCACAGATTACACGGATTATAAGTGTCATTTAGAGGAACTTTTCAATCTAAGAAAACGGCAACGCCTATGACGTATGACCACATCCACAGGACTTGGTTTTGCAAAGATCAATAAAAATGCGGGTTGTTTCTGTGAGACAACCCGCATTCTGTAGGCATAAATTCTAAACAGCTCCCTACTCGCTGATTCAGAGCCTTACCCCGTCCTCAATAGACTAGTAGTATACAAAATACAATCCTGACAGCCAAATCTTACAGCAAAATATAAAATTTATATCATTTTGCCGACTTACTCTTGTTTAGGCCTTCTTATATTTTTATTATGAAAGCATATGAAAGTATATGATAATCTCTTACAGGCAGAAACAAGGGTGCTTTTCCTCAAACCGGGTTTGAGGAAAAGTTTTTTAAATAATGAAAGTTTTAGCAGGTATAGTCATCTTTATTACTCTAGTCTTAATCATAAGACCGGAAGACCCTTATCCTGAGAAACACCCACACTTTAAGACACCTTATAATTACCCTATTTTGAGGTATATATTTCCTCATGCTCGTAGATGTGGCCATCCGATTCAAAGAATAAAATCTAATCTAAAATCATTAGGTCAATATACGGCTATGTATTATACGGACGGAGTGAAAACTCAATTTCCGGTTAATCCAAATGATTTTGAAATCGACATTATAATACTCCGCTTAAGACATCTAAACGGTACAGAAAAGGCCCTTCCTGAAAATTGGCAAATCCCCAATAACTGGCATGACTTCAACCAGTCAAAATCGCCTTTTGCTTTTGTCCGATCTTTTAAAGAAAACTACACTGGCGATCCCTTAAAGCCCTTATTCATTATTAAACCCGGATATCAGCCTCATTTACATTGCCGCATGACCGTTTTTGAAGATGGACATGTTAAATGCATTTCAAAAGAAGAAGCCATCAAACTTTGGATAAAAGCAGGCGTTTGGAATGAGTAAAGAAAACCACAAGTATATAAAAAGAGCAGCCTTACACATATCGGTATTCACCTTTGGTTATTTGTTGAGCTATGCACTTTATAAAGACAAGAAATCTTTAGATCCAAGAGTTTATTATCCACATATTCCCAAGAAACCTTTTAATTTATATGAACTCATATTTTGCTATGGGAAATACCATTCCCCATTAATAGCAGAAAAGCAAAATCTTAAATATTTAGGCTTGGCTTATTACAAAGCTTGTGTTGGAGATGATTTTGATGTGGATTTCAAAAGCCTTAAAATTAACCAAATAAAAGATCCCCAAAAAATAGGTATGGACCTTAACCTTTTTTATCCTAGTCACCTTCAAAATAAATACATTCGCTTACCCAATAATTGGCAAATCCCTGACAACTGGCATGACTTTAATCAATCCAACACTCCCTATGTTTTTGTAGGAAATATCAACCAAAAGTATTCTGCTTCTGCAGATGTTCCTTTATTCATCGTCAGAAACGGTTATCAAGCATACCCAAACTTTTTTAATGCCGTTTACGAGGATGGCCATGTTGGAAAAGTAAGCTACGAAGAAGCCATCAAACTTTGGAAAAAAGCAGGCGTATGGAATGAATAATCGAAAAATGCTTAAGAGGCTTTTAGTCACATTATTGCTCATTGCTTCCTTATGGCTCATTCCAGATAAGTCTGCTGCGTATAGAAATTATGTTCCCGGAGTTCACCCTCATAGAAAAGCTCATTTAATTTCTATTTTCCTTTAGTGATACAGTGTGGTGGACCTGTTTATCAGGCTCAGGAAAAGCGAATCTTAAAAAAAGCCATAGAGCTTCTCGTAATGGAAATTTACTACTATGGTGAAGTCGGCAAAGATCTTTACCCTGATAATCCTCAAAAGCTCGGATTCTCTGCTGAAAAAATGAAGCTCGACTATTTAACAAAAACAGATAAAGAACTTCCTGAAGATTGGCAGTGCCCTGAGACATGGGAAGAATTTAATAAATCTGATGCACCAATCCTCTTTTTACGGTCCCCAAAAGAAACATACTTTGGAAAGAACGATATTCCTGTCTTCATTACTAAACCTACACATAGAGCTATTAAATGGACTGTTTGTGTCACTTATGAAGATGGCAGAATAGAAGCCATCAGCCTGAAAGAAGCTTCAAAATTATTAAAAGAAGCAGGACTGTAGAATAAATAATCGAGGAATTATTAAATGATCTCTACTGACACTTACTTTCATAAGTTCTTTGTGGTTTATTGCAGGTAAATCTATTTGCGTATAGAAATCATGTCCCAGTCATACACCGATTAAAGGCAAGACCTTTCAAATATTACTCACTCGAAGTAGTATTATGACCTTTTGGTGGAGGACAAATCTCACCCATAATAACAAATTTTTGAGGATAAACCTTATTGATAACTGAACCAATCAGGGACACATCGCGCAAACGCTGCACTAAAGGGGAATGTTCCAAATCCTTAAAATTTATAAAAGGTAAAACTGCCAAAGGCACTAAGGCTGCCCAGGCGATTACCTTTAAATACTTCTTTCTCTTAAGTTTTTTTTGACAATCCTTTGTCACACAGGTCCCATCCGGCCTTACAAATAAACGTCCACAGACCTTTCCCTGCTCTAAGACTTTCGAGATTTCAGCCTCAGTCATTTGGGGAAAATCATAAACATTGAAGCGACACTTTTCGCAATGCCTGGTCTTTTCACTACCACGCATATTCTGCCAGCTCTCAGAGCATGGGCTCTTAATCGCCAATTCCTTATACATAGAACTCGCCTTTTCTTACTATGACGAATAGAGTTCCGCCTTATTACAAGGAGATACAAATTTATAGGAGCTTTTTGACAGATTAAGCCTCACCCAAACTCAGCTGCATGAAGCCTTTTATATTTAGCCTTGCTGCTCTTCATCAAGATCTTGAACTAAACAAAGTATTTTTCATAGAATTAATATCATAAATAAGGGCAAAAGTTTATGAGAATTCAAAGGCAATTTTATAAGCCTCGCAATGAAGGGCATTATCTCCATGTTTATAATCACACCGTGGCTATGAAATATGGACAACTACCACTAAACGATACTGAGAAAGAAGCGTTCCAAAGAATCCTTGAAAGACACCTTTTGAAATACAACATCGATCTAATAAGCCTGGTGATTATGGGTAATCACTTTCATATGCTGATTTATTGTCATCCGGATAAATTGAAGTCAAAAGAGGCCGTCAAAGTTTACAAGAAGTTTCATAATTCTAAGAAAGAGCTGGATGAAACTGATTGGCGAATCCGAGATCTAATTAAGCATTCAAATAATTTGAGTGAATTTATGCGTGAAGTTCAAATTAATTTTTCTCTCTGGTTCAATAAAATCAGACCTTACAAAAAAAGGGGCACTATGGCAAGATCGTTTCCAATGTCAGCTGATTCAGTCAGATGTCTATTTGTGGAGTTGCTTACAATACATAGAGATGAATCCGGTTCGTGCAAAGATTTGTGGTGATCCAGCAGACTACAAACATTCAACTTTTGGTCGTTGGTCAAAGACTGAACTGCATCCGTATAGACCTGATTTCATAAAGCATATTTTGAAATTGGCTGGGGATGGTGTGAAACTGGAAGAGTTCCGGCAGTATATGCACTCAAAGATGAAAATATCTATTCTTCATGAAAAGTGGGATCTCGCTGAAAGTGAAGCTGCTAAAAAAGAAATCGCTCAACTCATCGATCAGGAAAATACTTCACTTCAAGAATTTGATCTGCAGGTAATCACTTTTAGCAAAAAAGATTGGAAGACTCAAAAGGTCATTGGCTCGGAAGAATTCATAAAAGAGCGATACCGACGATGGGAGATGCTGCAGCATACCGGGTAACCTCTTTACCTGCCTACCTGATTCCTTTTCCCTGAAACCTCCAATAAGCTACTGCCTGCCCAAATCCGGCTAATTTTTATCATTTCCGTCTATATTTCGAACAAAAAACAAGCCCGAAAGTATTTGCACACTTTCGGGCTTTAAAACAGACTCAATTTCAATCGTTTTTCAGCAAAATAGCGGCAACTCATTCACTAATATCACCTTTATACAGTACCTGCTACCTCACGCCCCTCACGTCTTCATTTATGGTAGACACTAAAGGTAATCTTGGGGTTAACTTTTTGAGCATTTCTCTATAATCACTTGCGAGGTATAATCAAGGCACACAGGTTTCCAACTTTACATGACCTCCTCGGTGCAAGCACACGAGATATCGGTTTAAATAGTTAATTGGGTTACTGCTATGCAAGAGCATCGGGGGAATTAAACCCAACTAAGATTAAACCGGAAATCTTGCACTCTATCAAGTTATTTTAGCAAACTACCTTTTATGGTGCATACCAAAACATTGGTGAGATATAAGTTGCCAAAAACTCAAACGCTTCAACATTATTTTTAAAAGCAAAAGTCTGTAAGACACATCCCAAAGCAAGTACAAATCTTGATATTTCCTTCCAGCAAACCAGTATCGGAAAAGCTATAAATAACTTCAGACTGCCAGCAATATAAGGCCCAACAAAAACGTCAGTCTTATAAGCACATGCTTTAGTTAGCGGGTGAAGTTCTAGTCCAGGACCTCCGACCTGCATAAATAATGTTGTTGAATATGCATCCAATACAGCAGTTAGGCACCATAAAAAAACGAACCCACCATTATCCCTGAAAAAAGGATACAAGTTTTCTTTAAATCTGTTCCAGCCCAAACCCAAAATCTCATTATTAATCATGATTTTTTCCGTTTGTCTTAGTTTATTCTAAAAATGAATAGCCGCCTTAACACTATTCATTTTTAATCCTCTCCCACAGCAACTAAACAACTAACAGTTTGTTGATACTAATAAACTATTACATGAAAATTCTCGATGCAAATTTATTTTTTTATAATTTACAATAATGGTATTATATTTACATAAATTACACTTTCCGTATATCGGCTTTTGCAACTTTATGCTTAATCTGAATAAAGAATTCATACCATACTGAATAAAGATCCACTCATATAGGACGACGCTTTGATTTGGGACTGTATCAAAAGGTATAGCGCCTTCTTTTTAGTAGTAGAGCACGTAGTAAATTTCTTTGTTTACGTTTATTAGGATTCTAACAGCCTCAAAGAGCTCATCGAGATGCTATTTGGCCTGAATAATTCATAAAGATCTCTTGGCAGTTCATTTGTTTAGTAATTTTCAGAACAAATGGCTGACATTCTCTGTCCCTGGCGTTGGAGGTCACTCTTTTACATAAAATCATTGATTATAGATAGAGTTCCCCCTTTCCCTCCATTGTTTCAGGCAAGGGGAGCCTTTCTTTCTAAGGTTTTATTTAAGCTTTGACTAATCTTTGCAAACCTGTTAAATACCTGCTTTGCAGTGAAACCTTTTGGCATATGAAGTCTGATAAAAGGCTTTTTAACTTCGAGTCTTGCTGAAGTCTTTAAAATTCTAAGTTGAGTCGTCTTGAAAGTACACTTTGCCCATTGTGTTCCTTTTAGAAAATTTGCTCTAAAGGCATGCATGATTTGATATGCTACAGCATTGAATTAAAGTCGAAATTGATTAGCCTCTTTTCCATGACAGCTTGTTCTGTCTGAATTTAATCCGGATTTGCTATCTTTGATTCTCAACTCAGCGTTAGCTCGGTCACAGTAAACCTTTGCATAGAGAAACTGAGTTTTATCAGTCAGCTTGGTAACGATATATCTACGCCTTTATTTAATACTGGTACAGCACGCCTACTTAATCAAGATCTTGAACTCAATAAAGCTTTTTTCATAAAATGAATATCATAAATAAGGGCAAAATTTTATGAGAATTCAAAGGGAATTTTACAAACCTTGCAATGAAGGGGTTTATCTCCATGTTTATAATCACACCGTAGCTATGGAATATGGACAGCTACCACTTAACGATACTGAGAAAGAAGCGTTTCAAAGAATCCTAGAAAGACACCTTCTGAAGTACAACATCGATTTAATCAGTCTGGTTGTTATGGGGAACCATTATCACATGTTGATTTATTCTCATCCAGAGAAACTTACTCCAAAACAGGCTGTTAAAGCTTACAAAAAATTTCATAATTCAAAGAAGGAATTGGATGAAACTGATTGGCGAATCCGAGATCTAATTAAGCATTCAAATAATTTCAGTGAATTTATGCGCGAAGTTCAAATGAATTTTTCTCTCTGGTTCAATAAAACCAGACCTTATAAGAGAAAAGGCGCTCTTTGGCAGGATCGTTTTCAATGTCAACTTATTCAGTCGGATGTATATCTCTGGAGTTGTCTGCAGTATATCGAAATGAATCCGGTTCGAGCCAAGATTTGTCACGATCCTGCTGACTACAAGCATTCCACTTTTGGTCGCTGGTCACAAACTGAAAGGCATCCTTACAGACCCGATTTCATGAAGCACATTCTCAAGTTGGCAGGCGATGATGTCAAGCTGGAAGAGTTCCGGCAATACATGCACTCAAAAATGAAAATCTCGATTCTACATGAAAACTGGGATCTCGCTGAAAGTGAAGCTGCTAAAAAAGAAATAGCTCGACTCATTGAACAAGAAAATGCTGCACTTCAAGAATTTGATCTGCAGGTCATCACTTTTAGTAAAAAGGATTGGAAGTCAAGCAAGATTATTGGATCGGAAGAGTTCATCCGTGAAAAGTATCGAAGATGGGAGATATTGCTGCATACCGGGTAACTTATTTACCTTCCTACCTGATTCCTTTTTCCTGAAACCTCCAATAGGCTAACTCCTGCCCAAATTCGGCCATCTTTTAGTAATTTCACTATTATTTCAGACAAAAAACAAGCCCGAAAGAATTCTAACTCTTTCGGGCTTAAAAATAGGCCCAATTACAATCGTTTTTCTGCAAAATAGCGGCAATTTATTCACTAATATTGCCTTTGTTCAGTACCTGGCACCACTAATTACATAACAAAATTGAAGCTTCAGAGACCGTCATCCTGCCCTATGACACTCATTTTACAATGCTTCAAGGTTTTTCTCATATTTTCCTAATATGTCGATTTTGGTTACTTCATCTTCAAAGAAAATGATTTTACCATCAACCTTACCTGTAGTATTAATTTCTATTCCTGATATTAATCCATCAAAAAACTTGAGTGATCCCAACTCTAACAAATAGC
>JAKVBD010000010.1 GCA_022446985.1 Lentisphaerales bacterium | reverse complement strand
CGATAAATTCAAAATCAAAAATGAGTGAGAGTTATTGGCAATCAAGATATTATAAAAATCCGGTCAGACACTAATTAACGTCCCTTCCTCAGAAAAGAGCACATTTTCTTTTTCTAGAAGTAATCTTTTTTGAGAGATCCTTTCTCCATCCACCTCTCCGATATAACCCCCAAGCGTCAAATCGGTCATAATTATTCTATGGCAAGGAACTTCAGGTGCAAAAGGATTCTTCTTTAATGCCTGACCAACCGCCTGAGCCGAACGACACTCTAAATAAACAGCCAAATCCTTATAAGTTGTCACTCTCCCACAGGGTATAAGCTTTAGCGCGTCGTAAACCTTTTGCTGAAAGTTCGTTACTTCACTCATAGCAACAGCATACAGTCGCCATAGCTATAGAAGCGAAACTTTTCCTCGATAGCATACTCATAAGCTTTAAAAATATTCTCGCGCCCGGCAAAACAGGACACCAACATAAGAAGAGTCGACTTCGGCAAATGAAAATTAGTCAACAGCGCATCTGCAACCTTAGGTTTGTAAGGAGGATAAAGAAAAATATCTGTACGCCCTTTTCCGGCAATTAGAAATTCCTTCTCGTCCCAGCAACTCTCCAATACTCTGACACAAGTTGTACCAATAACAAAAATTCGACCACCACTGGTTTTAGTCTGCTTTAAAGTATCAACTGTCTCCTGCGGCAACTCATAAGTTTCCGAGTGCATCTTGTGCTCAGTTATGTCATCAACTGAAACCGGTAGAAATGTCCCAGGTCCTACATGCAGAGTAAGATAAGCGATGTTAACTCCCTTCTCTTTTAATCCACCAAGTAATTCTTCCGTAAAGTGCAAACCAGCAGTAGGAGCGGCAACCGCACCTTGCTCTTTCGCAAAAACTGTTTGATAACGGTCTGTATCATCCAATTCCATTTCGCGATTCATGTAAGGAGGCAATGGTAACTTACCACATTCTTCTAAAAGAGGTAAAACATGCTCTGTATCAAACAAAATCTCGAAAGTCCCGTTATCCAGCCTAGTCTGTACTGTAAACTTATGATCGACACCATTTATTTGAACTTCACCACCAGGCTTCATCCGTTTTCCCGGCTTTAGCATTGCTTGCCAAAGACCAGGTCCGCGTTCTTCTATAAGCAGAGCTTCGACTTTTCCTTCTGAGGGAATTCTTTTACCAAAAATACGTGCAGGAATGACCTTTGTATTATTCAATACCAGGGCATCTCCCGGTTGAATAATATCAGCAATATCACTGAAAACTTGTGGCGTCAATGCACCCGTAAGACGATCCAACTGCAGCATGCGAGACTCATCTCTCTTAGCTGCAGGGTGACGAGCAACCAATTCTTCTGGTAAGTGATAATCGTAGTCAGATATATGCATTCTAAGTATTCCTGCGTTTAGTTAACGCAAAGAAATATCTTTAGAATGCAATGTTTCAAGTACTTAAAAAGAAATTCTAGTCACGAGGCTCAGTTAAACGAGACACTGTTCCGGAGAACGCTTCTAAAAACTCTCTGGCTGTTTTGCGATCAAAGCCAGTAGTCGTCACTATATGGCCATCTGACTCAACGTCTTTACCAGTGTAATTAAAACCGGCTTTAATGACTGCTGGCGATTCATCTTTATCCATAGTCATTTTTTTATCTTTTAAAGATTCCGGCCCAGATAACAACATGACTGGAGACTTTCCTAAAAGGCCGATAACTTTTTTGTCTTCTACAACTTCTCTAAGTAATTGTTTAACAGGCGCTGTAGATTTGGGGTTATTGCCATTTATTAAAATTCCATCCCAGTCACCATCGCCATAGTCTTTCAGATTCTCACCAATGCTTACTTTGGCTCCTTGTAATTGTAGACGACGTAAAAAGATCTCGTAGTATTCGTCCTGATTTTGAGACAGCAACAAAATCTTCCTATCTTTGAGATAATAGGACAATCTCACGACTTTCAAGTAAGTGTCATTACCACGACGAATCGTCAGTGTCAGGTATTTATTCATACCAATCAAGACATCATCAACAAGCTTCTGGAAGACATCTTCATCCATAACTTTTTGATCGTTTACCTTAGTGATAACATCATTCGCCCGTATTCCTGCCTGAGCGATGACTCCATTTGGCTTAACGGAAGAAACACGCATACCTTCTTCTGTTGGGAGATTGTAAATAAAGTAAGACCCCATGGTAATTCTCTGTACACCAAGCCCCAATTCTGGATAAGCTATTTCCTTAAGCTCACCAATTTGACGACCATACTGTGGTGCCGGTTCATCTTCTTTTAAAACCCCCTCAATCTGCATTTCATTCCAGGCATCGCCTTTTTTACGAAGAATCTTGAAAAGGATTTTCTCTCCGACCACCTTAGTCTGCAAATCCCAGTTCCATTCATAATAATCCTCTTCTGTCTTACCGCTGGAAACTTTACCATCCATCTCTGTGATGACGTCACCATTTTTAAATCCGATCTTTTCCGAGTAGGAGTTTGGAATTACATAATCAACATAAACACCCTGAGGCGTCCCCAAAACCTTAGCAAACTCTTCCGGCATAGCTTTGGAAACAAAGAAGGGCACATCCGTTCTTTTGAACCTGCCAAATTTTTCAAAATGCTTCTTTAAAACCATGGCATACTTGATAGGAATAGAAAAGCCCATACCCGCTTTACCGCCATAAGTGTTAACGCCTATAACCTCACCAGCTGCATTAAATAAAGGGCCGCCACTATTTCCCGGGTTGATGATGGCATCCATCTGAAAGACCTTCGTAAAGGTTCCCAAACTTGTACGAGCTGTATTCGAAATAATACCACCAGTCAAAGTTCTCTTCTGGCCAAGTGGAGCGCCAAAAGCATAACAAGTCTGACCTGTCACGACCTTATCTGCATCACCTATTTCAACTGCCTGCAAAGGCTCATCCGGCGTAATTTTTAAAAGAGCGATATCCGGATCCAAAGAAAAACCAATAACTCTCGCTTGGTATTTCTTGTCATTGTGCAGAATAACTGTGATTCTTCTGGCTGTATCACGAGGATTTTCAATATCCATCATCGAAACCACATGTCCATTAGTCAAAATCAAACCCGACTTGTCGACAACAAAACCACTACCACCCGCTCTCTCATGCTGAATAGCAACGACTGACTTATCAACTTTCCGAAAAAGCTGTTCACCACCATTTTGAGCAAAGGCAGCAGAACAAAGAAATAATAAAATTAGATATAAAAGACGCATCTTACTTCACCTCGCTGTCTTTTGTTTTTTGGCCAATCGCTGTATCCAAGCTAACAGAAGTCGGTCTGTTCCCCCGTTGAAGCCTTATATAAACTGCCGACTCTTTTTGTTCGCGCAGCTTTTCAAGAGCGGAGCGCAAATCTTTAATACTACTGATTTTAAAACCGTGAACCTCAGTGATTACATCTCCACGAGCAATCAATGGTCTGCCAAAGTAAGTACTCGTAGCTGCTGGGCTACCACCTTCGATTCCCGTTACCAGAACACCTTCTTTCACTTTCAGGTTATAGCCGTAGTAATCCATCGAACTTATGTCATTTACAGTCAGACCAAACTCTTCGATGCTGATCGAAGTCACTTTAGGCTTCGAACCAAAAGTCAGCTTTAATTCTTTCTCATTTTCATCTCGAATAATCTTCAAAACTGTTTCCCGGCCGACTTCAGGTTCAAGGTACTTTCTTACTTGCGATAAGGCTCTAACACCACGACGTGAAATTTCTTTCCCATCGATAGCCGTCACAACATCTCCTGGCTGTAAACCTCCATCCTTGGCTGGAGAACCTTCATAAACTCTTGTTATATGAATCGCTTCACGAGGAAAGCCCAGGACTTGGGACATCTCTTCACTGATTGACTCATAGTTAATCCCGATCCAAGGATCTTCATCCGGTAAATCGCCATCTTTTCTGGCTAAGAACATCTTGGCAGCTTTCGCAACTCCATCTATCAAAGCAATGGAACGCCCCTGGGACATAGCAACAACTTCACCATCTAGATTAAAAATTGGCATGCCGAGTACCGGAATGTCAGCATTATGGGTCAAGTTCATTCCACTGACCAAAACAGAATCGCTGGTTCCTTCGATAACTGCTTTCAGAGATCCAAAACTGGCAACCGGCTCAAAAGCCAAATTTTTCGAAGTCGCATTTACCCCAACAAGAAACTGACCACTGACTAGTGTTGAAGTATCGCCAAATGTCACAGGCTGTGTATCTTCATCGATTTCAATCTTTATAATCGTCAGAAGGTTGATACGATCCGCCTTAACAATTTTTGCCGTATACTCCTGCTCTCCGACCCAGGCTTTGACATCCGATACATCATCTTCTTTAAAGTACAGTGTGGCCACATGGCCTTTGTCGTCTAGAACGACACCATTCAAGGTCACTGTATTAGTTCTGCCCGGTTTCTTAAGGGCTAACTTTAAATAAACAATTCCGGGGCTAACCTGCTCGATAGCCTCTTCAACAGTCTTTTGCACAGACTCTAAATACTTTCTTCCTGAAGGCTCTTCCGTAGTGCTTTTTAAAAAACCGGTGCACCCTGCTGTTGCAAATAACAGCACCGACGACACTGAAGACTTAAATAACTTTGAACAATTTTTGATCATCAATCTCACGCTGATAAAATTTTCATATAATTTGACCCTACCATTCACTCTGAAAAAAGCGACGATCTCCTCGCCTAAAACTGCAGGTAATCTTGCAAATTCATAGTAAAACACTGTACTCTCATTTTCTGTATTATTTTTAACAACATAAAATATTTATTGTTCCAATGCTTCACCAACAGGCATACAACATGCGTATGTTATTCCCCAAAAAATTTATCGGGTAAAATGAGCACAATTCTTTTAGTTGAAGATGATGTAACCAGTCGTGAAATGCTCGTTCATCGACTCGTAAGCTGTGGTTTTCAGGTTCTTCAGGCCGGCTGCGCGGCAGATGCAGAAGAAATGGTTCTATGCTGCCTGCCGGATTTAATACTGCTGGACATAACTCTGCCAGACAAAAGTGGTCTGGAAGTTCTAAAGGTACTTAAGGGGAATTCCAAAACGGCGACTATACCGGTTATCATTGTATCTGGCAGAACATCTAACGACGACATCATCAATGGCCTTAATATGGGGGCCTCAGATTATATAACCAAGCCTTATCAATGGGGTATAATCAATGCTCGCATTAAGAGTTCCCTACGCTCCATAGAAGTTGCCCGCTTATTAAAAGAAGCTCTTTACCATGAGAAAATCAACGTTCAAAACAAGTCAGACTTCCTGGTTAATATGAGCCACGAAATACGCACGCCACTGAATGGTATACTTGGTGTTCTTCAGCTCATGAAAACAACAGCTTTGTCAGATGAACAAGAGGGCTACTTAAAGCTTATGGATCGTTCAGGTACGGCTTTAACCCACATCATCAATGGCTTACTCGACTTTTCAAAAATTGAAGCTGGTCACCTCGACCTCATAAGTGAACCCTTCAATTTAGAAGATATGCTGGTTGCTGTCTCTGAAATCATCTACCCGAAAGCCTGCCAAAAAGAACTTGAGCTATTTATAAACATTGAGCCGGGAACCGGCCTAAATGTTATTGGCGATGAAGCCCGTCTTAGTCAAATTATCACCAACTATGCTTCAAATGCTTTAAAATTTACCGAAACCGGTTGTATCACTTTCCATTTACGAGCCAACCAAGGAACCGAAAAAGGCACAGTTTATCACTTTGAAGTTGAAGATACAGGCATAGGACTATCTACCGAAGCCCAAAAGAAACTCTTTCAAAAATTCATTCAGGCTGACCCAAGTATTTCACAAGAATATGGCGGTACCGGTCTAGGACTGTCGATTTGCAAAGATATTGCTGAAGCCATGTCTGGACATGTCGGCATGTTCAGCAAAGAAGGTGAAGGTACTAAGTTCTGGGTAGAAATTCCCATGAAGTATGATGAAAGCTTACTAAGTTCAGAAGAAGACATCTGCCTTGAAGGTAAAAATATTCTTATCGCTGGATCAACACATTTTTGCTCAAACTACCTCGATATCATCAACAGAAATAAAGGTTTTGTCTCTACTGCCATTATAGATAAACTAGGGCAGACAAATATCGAAAACTTTGATTTAATCATAACCAGTGACACAACAACCTATGAACAATGCAAGTCTAAAAATCTGCCGGTCATCATTATTCACGATGGTATAAACAAACGCTTTGCAAAAGAAGATCCAAGTCAACTGCAAGCACCGCTGAAAACTTCTGACCTGCTTAACTCGATAAGTTCTTTACTGAACCTGAATATGCGTACTGGCTAAGTCAGTCAGAGCAAACAGCCCTTGCCTTTCAGATAAATCGCAGCATATTTGCCTTAAAAATGAGCTCATTATAAAGCTGTTATGATACCTATTTCCCTGGAAAACTATTTTGAAATTTACGTAATTCTGTTCCTTGTTATCACAGCAGGGTTCTGGATCTACCATGCGTGGAGCACATCTAACCAGGATTTAATCATCTCCGAAGAAAAGTTATGCCGTTGCAAAAGCTGCTCGCTCACATACATCGTCAGCCGCTCCGAACAAGTTAGCCGCTGTCCACGCTGCAATGAGCTCAATAATATCAATCCTAAAGTAAGAATCTAATGAGAATTATCGCTGGAGATGCCCGAGGCATAAAGCTTGAAGCCGGGCCAAATGAAGCTGTACGTCCAACAACAGACAGAATCAAAGAATCATTATTTAATATCATAGGCGAAATTGATGACTGCGTTGTCGTTGATTTCTTTGCAGGTTCAGGCTCCCTCGGACTGGAAGCTTTCAGCCGCGGTGCCGAAGAAATTTACTTCATAGAGAAAGACCGCGTCACATGCAAAGTGATCGAGAAAAACCTGAAAAAAGTCGAAAAAGCCACTGGCGACCACGACTTTTGTAAAATCATTCAGAGTGATTACAAAGCGGCAATAAGCAGACTTGCACAAGTTCAACCAGATCTTATACTATGCGATCCCCCTTATGATAACAGTTGTGAGACGGCGATTGAATTCCTACAAAATGATAAGATTGCAGACTGGGCTGGAGAAGGCTGCATTTTATGTCTAGAGCACACATCTACAACTGTTTTACCTGAAGATACAAAATGGACTCAGTTTCGACGTAAAGATTACGGCAACACAGCCTTTACCTTTTGGGAAATCAGGGGGAAAAATGCCTGAAGACAATATGCCTGAATGGTCAGACCACAAAAACTGGACCGAATTTGATTGGGAAATGGCCATGCGCCAAAGTGATGACTTTGCTTCTAAGTACTTCAAGCTTTTAGAAAAGTACGGAGAACTTCCCGGTAGTGACGACATAATCCTCCAAAAAATTGATGGGAAAGCACCTATTCTCATGGATGACGGAGACTACTATGTTGACTTTGATCCAGAAGAATTAGCAGAGATAGAAGAAGATGATGACGAAATATTTGAAGCTGGTTTCTACTACGAAAATATGCCTTCTTTCATGCTCCTGAGACAAGTTTCTATAGGGTGGTGCAATATTTACGCGACATTCTTGCTTCCTGAACACCGTAAACATGGGGTTACCATCCTCTTCCATCTTGGCAGAGCACTCGCCCACCTTATAGGAAGTCTTGGTGATGGAACCTATGATCCTCCTGCCAGCCATCTAGCGTCCGGTAAACGTGCTTTGGACCAAGTCAACAAAGCCATTGGTTTTGTTGATCAGTTGACAACACTACGCCCCGCTTATAAAAAAGTTACGGCGGCAATTAACAAGCACCTTACCGAAGTACAGGAAAAGATAATCGACCACGTCTATAAACTAAAAAGTAAAGCTCAGGACTAACGACAAACAGCTTCGTACCAGAGGCAGACATTTGCCAAAAGCCATAAATTCCGATCTCCGCGGGAAAACATTGCTTTTACTTCTGCCTCATTAAAAATCTCCATTTCTCTGGAGATCTTCAAGCACCGGTCCTCGAGCTCACTTACAAATCCACCACTAAGCCATTCTTGAAATGGCGTAGGAAAACTCATTTTTGGACGGTCAATGACTACCTGAGGTACATCCTTGGCAAAAGCCTGACGGATTAACCTCTTAGTTTCGATTAGATCTCTCTGATTGATTTCATCGACTAACAGATCTCTCGCCTGTGACTCAGCTGCACTATTTCGAAAAGCCATCTTCCAAGAATCTACTTGCTTGAACGCAAACTCTACGACTCTATAATCTGTAAAAGGAACTCTGGCCTCCACTGAGGCTGCCATAGTACTTGAGTCCACCCTGTTTAGCAGACCTTCCAGATTAACTTCTGCGTGCAAGTGTAAGCGACGATCAAATGGTGAACACTGTAAATGCTTGTCTAGAAAATCCTCATAAAAGGAAAATACCTCATCGTCCTCATCTAACCCTTGCCAAAATCCCTCACTAAAAAAGCGGGCTTTTCTATCGGCCGGCATCCAACTGTGCGTTAAAAAGAAATGGTCAGCTTCATTATAAATAAAAGACCTTCCAAAGCGCTGCATCAGCTTATACTCCAAAGCATGCCCTAAGGATGCCTCTTCTGAATGCGGAGCTTTCAAATAATCATAAATTCCAAAGAGAGGCATGAGGTAACCGCCAAAGACTTCATCAGCCCCCTCACCTGTCAAAGTCACACTGCAAGTTTCTTTCAAGGCTTTTGACAAGCGATAAATACTTGTTTCATTTGGTGTCGAAAGAGGTAAGCCCTTTATGTCGATCAAGTTCTGCCAATCAGTAAAAAACGTATCTGGGGTAATGCGAATATCCTGAACTGGACAACCAAGGCTATCAGCGACTTCCTTGGCATATTTAAATTCATTGTATTTCTCTACTGTAGAACCAGCACAAAAAAACGGATACTTCCTCACTCCACCAGTGGCTAGTCGAGCCACAATTGCCGAATCCAAGCCTCCACTTAAAAAGCACCCCACAGGGACATCACTAACCAAACGGTCTTCTACGGCACTTTTAATTAACTCACTCGTCCTGTACAAAAGCTCCTGCTGAGGAACATCTTGCTTGTCTTGCGGCGCCAGAGTTGGTCGACTCCAGTACTTTTCTTTTTGAACACTCCCCGTATTCAAATCCACCTTCATGCAGGTAGCTGGCAAAAGGGTGTTCACGCCTTTTAAAAATGTCTTCTCGCCAAAAGTAATACGGCAACTGGTAAAATAGTGGGATATGGCAGACGGCTCTAAAGATCTTTTACCAATAATCTTGATCAAAGCAGCAACAGAAGATGCAAAGTTTAGCTGCGAGCCTTCGCAATTATAATAAAATGGTTTGACCCCCAGTCGATCTCTCGCGACAAAAAGGCTTTCGTCACGCGGATCATAAACCGCAAAAGCAAAACAGCCGTTTAACTTATTTAAAGCAGCTTTTCCCCAATGAATGTAGGACTTTAGTAAGACTTCGGTATCGCTCTCCGAAACGAATGTGCAACCTTCACGGAGCAAGTCTTCCTTTAACTCCAAATAA
This sequence comes from Lentisphaerales bacterium, assembly GCA_022446985.1. GTDB lineage: Bacteria > Verrucomicrobiota > Lentisphaeria > Lentisphaerales > Lentisphaeraceae > JAKVBD01. The sequence goes on along the minus strand of JAKVBD010000010.1, from coordinate 98,922 downwards.
TTGTAAATTTCCCCATTGTAGCTGAGAGTGACACCTGTTGCAGTATCCTTCATGGGCTGATTTCCGCCGTCTAAATCAATAATTGACAAACGAGTAAGGCCAAGAGCCCAATTCTCCCCCTGGCATAGAGCTTGCGCATTAGGTCCACGAGATTTCATCGACTCTAAACTTTCTTTAAGTCTTTGAGAATCAAAATGAGAAATGGATTGATTAGAAAATTTAACTATGCCGCTAATACCGCACATCTATAAAACTCCGGATTTGGTTCGGAAAGACCGCAACAATGGTGCCAGTAAATGATTGATTTAAAAAGAGATTTACCACACTGGACTTCACTTTGTTCTGCCGTACAGGTTCTGGTTAACTTTGGCCTTGTCTATAGCTTTTTCACACTGGTTGATTCAGAAAGTGCCAGCGAAGAAAAATGGATGTACTTTGTCGTCGCCAATGCTCTTACTGTCAGTACACTGTTAGTGAATATCGCACTCATGCGAGAAAACTTTTTACGCAGCACCTTCAACATTACATCTATATTTATTTACACATATATGCTCCCCATGACAATGCTTACGTCATCTCTATCGCCTACTATGGCACTCATCGGCCCAATCATCTATAATGTTCTCATCATATGCGTCGCACCAGTTCATATTGCCTGCCTAACCTTTATAGGTGGCGCGGTATTTGCGTACCAATTTCCGAACTTTTCCGGCGTTGAAATAGATACAATTTACAAACCCCTGCTAGCTTATTTAGCGATGACTGGGGTGGCGATGCTATGGCGCTCACTATTTATAAAGCTTATTATTGGGTACCTGCATCTAACAGACAAAGATCCGAGTAAAGAAAGTATGTATGAAACTCGCATAAAAGAACTCGAAGAAGAACGACAACTGCTAAGAAGTGAAATTATCACTCACGTTGTTGAGTTAAATGAAGCAGCTTTAAGCCATCAACCTGAAAAAAGGGAGGGACAGTGAGTAACACAGCACCGGCGGCACCTACCGCACTAAGCCCTAAGGATGCTTTCCAAATGAATAGGATAATGCGTCACAAACTGCGCAACCACAGCGCTGGTTTGAAAATGACCTTACACCGTATTCAGGAAGTTTTAGAAGAAGTCAGTTCCGAAATGGCTGACAGATGCAGCCTTATGTTAAACGAATTGGAAGGTCTCGAACACTTCACCGAAAGAATGGATCTGATTTTCAGCGATCTTCCTGAAAGTGAAGGCATAATGCTCTTTAATTTAATCTGCGATTTAAGAAGAAAATTTGCTGCAAAGTATCCACTTTGCAACCTCGTTTTTGAAGGTAAAGAATGTGCCGCGATGTTTAAAAACGGCAACATAATCATACTTGCTCTTTGGGAGCTTCTGACAAATGCCGGCGAAGCTGCCGGAATTGATGGTCAAGTGACACTAAGATGGGAACTAGAAGAAAGCGTCAAATTCACTGTAACCAACAGTGGAGACGATTTACCGGAAAGCATTCCGCTAGATCCACCAATGCCTTTTTACACCGAAAAAGGCAGACATGATGGACTGGGCATGGCAATAGTCAATAGAATTTGCCAATCCATGAGTGGAAACTTTTCACTTTCAACAAAAAGTAAAGATAAAGTTACCGCCATAGTAGAACTGCCCCGAGAGGAAATATCTGATGCCTAACCCTAAAGTTCTTGTAGTTGAAGATAACGTTTTAGTCAGCCATGCCGTACGTGATATGCTTACCGAAAGCGGTTACGACACGGAAGTTGCAGAAACCGGTAAACAGGCCGAGAAGCTTATAAAAAGCGGCAACTTCAACATCGCTCTTCTCGACATGGTTCTTCCAGATACACATGGAGAAAAGCTCCTTAAAGCCTGGGACAAATATGCCGATTTAAGGATCATCGTCATGACTGCTTATGGAGAGGTTAATACCGCAGTTGACTGCCTTAAAAATGGTGCCAGCGACTTTCTCGTGAAACCGGTCGACAAAGAACTACTTCTGAAAAGTGTTGCCAAAGCCTGTCCAAGAGGAACTGCTGTTCCGGCAGCCACTGCAGCTCCGGCAAAAGCAAAAATTGTCACAAACCCGACTCAAGCAGATGAAATAATTTTTGGTTCAGATGAGATGGCCAAGACTATGGAAATTGCCTCTATGGTCGCCACCAGTGACTTCTCAAGCTTACTTATAACTGGAGAAAGTGGTTCTGGTAAAGGTATGCTCTCAAGAGCTATCCATAAAATGGGCAGCCGCTCCGATAAACCTCTGGTTGAGATCAACTGCTCCGCTCTACCCGCCAACCTAATAGAATCTGAACTTTTTGGTCACAAACGCGGTGCATTTACTGACGCTAAAGAGGACAAAGTAGGATTGATTGAACTCGCTAACGGCGGGACTCTGTTTCTCGATGAGAGTGGCGACATGGACATAAAACTACAGAGTAAACTCCTCAAAGCCATAGAAGAAAGATCCTTCAGACGAATCGGTTGTACTAAAAATATCAAAGTCGATATCCAAATTATAGCCGCGACAAATGCCGACATCTTTAATGCTATAAATGAAGGCAGCTTCAGACTGGACCTCTATTACCGTCTAAGTGTTATTCCTATTGAATTAGCACCTCTACGACGCAGAAAAGGCGATATAGAAGTTCTTTGTAATCACTTCATTAAGATGTACTCCAGAAAATTTGCCAAGAAAATCTCAGGCTTTACTCCAGAAGCGATGAAAGCTCTGAAAAACTTTTCATGGCCCGGTAACGTTCGTGAGCTCAGTAACGTTGTTGAGCGTGGCTGTATTCTAACAAAAGAAGATGTTATCGACACCAACCTTCTCATGTTACCTAAATATGGAGCCAATCTTGTCCTGAAAGGTCAAGAGTCTGCAGCAAATGAAGTCATGACTTTGACTCAAGCTGAAGAAAAGGCTATTAAAGTTGCCATAGACAAAGCTGAAGGTAACAAAAATGAGGCGGCACGACTTCTTGGAGTACACCGCACAACACTCTATAAGAAACTCGAAGAGTATAAGATAGAGATTTAAACGACTTCCTTATAAATTAAAAAAGCGCATTGAGCAAAACTCAATGCGCTTTTTATTGATTCTTTATTAGCTGCTATTCCCAGTACTCTTCTTTCTTGATCTTAACAGCACATGCCTTATAAGACGGCTGTCTTGAATACTTATCAAAAGAAGGGAATGTCAACATATTTGTCTCATTGTAATGCATCGGCATAAACACCTGACCTTCCTTTACATGGTAACACGGGCAAGCCCGGGCTTTAATTTTACCGCGTCGGGAAATTACCCAGATCCACTCCGAAGCCTCTATGCCTTTTTTACGAGCCTCACTGGCATTTATTTCAACATATACATCATTTGGATAAAGCTTTCTCAAAACAGGCGACTTCTTAGTCCTTGTCTGAGTATGCCACTGTGAAGAAGTGCCACGACCAGTCATCAACCAATGGTCATATTCTTGACAAGGAACTTCTAAAGGTTTTCTTGGATCTTCATAGAGAAACTTTGCTTTACCGTCTGCATGATAAAATTTATTATCTTCAAAAAGGCGACGCTCACGTTCAAAATTCTCAGTACCTTGTGGTAAAGGCCACTGTATACCGCCATTATCATCGATCATTCGATAATCCTTGATGCCGGAAAAATCACAAGGCTGTCCTTTACTACACTGCTTAAGCAAATGGAATACAGCTTCTGGAGAAGTCCATTTTGAAAATAGCTCTGCACAACCCCAATAGCTCGAAATAAGTCTAAAAATATTAAAATCAGACAGAGCTTCACCTGGAGCTTTTCTCACTTTTTTAACTAGCCCAAGTCGGCGTTCTGAATTTACAAAAATACCGTCTTTTTCAGCCCATGCTGCTGCTGGTAAAACCATATCGGCTAACTCTGCAGTTTCAGTCGTACTGTACATATCTTGAACAACAAGGTATTCAAGATTTTGTAGAACATCCCTGAAACCTTTTTGGTTAATCCATGAGTGTGCTGAGTTCGTAGCAATAACCCATAGACCTTTGATCTTACCTTGAGAAATACCTTCAACAATCTGATCGTAAGCCCAACCAAGTTTATCTGGAATTGTTTCTACTGGTATATCCAGAACTTTAGCAATTTTCTCTCTGTGCTCAGGATTCGTGAAATCGTGACCGCCAAGAAGGTTCGTTGTATTACTAAAAAGTCGTGATCCCATAGCATTACACTGTCCAGTAATTGAGTTGGCTCCAGCACCCGGACGACCGATATTTCCTGTCATCAGGGCTATATTAATGATTGATTGCGCGACTCTTACACCTTCATGACTCTGATTAACTCCCATAGTCCACCAGAAAGATACTTTCTCACCTTTGGCAATTGTATCTACAAGCTTCGCCTGCTCTTCAATTGAAATGCCCGACTCTTTTTCAACTACTTCAGGAGTAAATTTCTTGATGTGCTCGAGGTAACCTTCAAAACCATTTGTGTATTTATCAACGTACTCTTGATTAACACAGCCTTTTTCTACCAGCTGATTGGCAATGCCATAGAAAAATGCCAAGTCAGATTTAGGAGTGATTGGGTAGTGTTGATTCGCAGCAACCGCTGTTTCTGTTTTACGAGGGTCAATAACGATGATTTCAGGATCGTTTTGATTCAGATGTACTCTTTCCCACATAATTGGGTGAGCTATACAGGGGTTTGCCCCTACAAAAATAATAGTATCTGACTCTTCAAAGTCATTATAGCTGTAAGCCGGTGCATCGAAACCAAACGCCTGCTTATAAGAAACCACCGCAGTTGCCATACACTGACGAGTATTTCCGTCACCGTGAAGCATATTCATACCAAACTTTGTCAAAGAACCAAGGAAAGCCAACTCTTCCATGGTGATCTGACCGGTTCCCAGGAAAGCAACTGATTCATCGCCATACTTTTCCTGAATGCCTTTAAATTTCTCTGTAAAAGTCGTCATTGCTTCATGCCAGGTTGCTGGCACAAGTCGACCATGAGACTTTTTTATCAAAGGAATTTGCGCACGATCTTTAGCTTTTAATGGAGCAATAGCTTCCCAACCTTTTGGACAAGCCATACCTAAATTCACTGGATACTCAGTGTCTGGAGTCAAATTAATCGCTTCGCCATCTTTTAAGTGAAGATTTAAACCACAACCAGTAGAGCAAAAGCCGCAAACTACTGTAGTGGTCGCATCGGGTTTCATTCTTTCCGGCACTTTACCCAAACCAAAACTACCAGGCTGAAGTAAAAGCTCTCTTGTCAATGGGCCTTCCCACTGACGAATCATATTACTTATCTTACCTTTTAGACCTGTTTCTAACATTATGCACCTCCCGGCATTCTTTTGCTGACGACTGCAGCGAAGAATAAAAATCTTTCACAAAGTTCACCGGCCAAAGCAAAGATAAATGAAGCTATAGCCATATAAAGAATAATGGATGATTCTGTTGACTTCTCGCCTGTTGCAACGAAGTAAATTAATACCGGCAAGATAACGCCGCCAATTAATCCAAAACAGTAACGCATCTTTGTCGCTGCCGACAAGTGGTTCACCATTAGGAGCGCCGAACGCTTAAACATAGAATATGTTGGGGCTTTCAGGTGTCTGAAAATCATCGCCTCCCACATAAGTTTACCAGCAAAAGCAACGACCATCAGAATGGCCAGTTTGGCGGTATAAACCTCATTAACATCAGCGGCATGCTCCGGCTTCATGATAGCTACACCTGCTGAAGATGCCAAAAGAATAGTTGAAAGTCCAAGGCAAAGAGCTGAGCCATAGAATTTCAGACCAGTTATAGAACCTCTCCATAACTCTTTCTTACAGTCATCATAAATCATAATAGAACAGAAAATCCCCAGTATACCACTCAGGGCAACAGCGATTCCTAAACCCTCGCGCAACTGTTCATCTTTGACAAAACCAGGTAAAGTTATTCCCATAAGACTTTCTATGGGCCCTAACCAGAATAAAGCAGCATAAACAGTTGCTAAACCTGCAAAAATGTTAAAGCCAAGAATCTCACGACTCAACCAGGATTTCTTCAAGCCAAGCAAAGCACGATAAGCATACTGTGGACGGCCAATGTGTAAAATCGATACACTTAAAGCAAGGAAACCAAGCAATAATGCCACGATCGAGTGGAAAGGCTGCATCTCGCTAATTAATGGATTTTTCTGTAATAAATTAAATAAAACATCAACGCAAAATGCTCCGATTGAGAGCTGCGTCATTACCAGCATACCAACCAGAGGTGGATGCGAGTGCTGTGGTGTAAGTGAGTAGTAGTCACTGCAAAGCATATTCTTTTGCATTGGCTTTTCACTTTCAAAAGTCGTTGTCGGCTGTGTGTACTCTGAAGAAGGAGCTCCAGAAATAACCACACTGTCCTGTGAATTCTCCAGAACATCTTCTTTGTCGACAATCTGTATACTTATAGCTCGAGTTGGGCAGGACTGTACACAAGCCGGAGCCTCACCAACTTCAAGACGGTGAGTACACATATCGCACTTACGAACGATACCAAGTCTCTTATTGTACTTAGGGACTTCATAAGGACATTTTAAAATACAGTACTGACAACCAATACACTGGTCGTCTAAGTGTTTAACAATACCAGTTACTGGATCTTTGTCATATGCATTGACCGGACAGCCATTTGAACAAGCTGGATCCAGACAGTGGTGACATGCAGATGTAACGTGTTGTTGATTTGATACTTCGCGATTACCTCCACGCAAAAGACCGACATTTCGCCAGGTTTCATCCTCGTCAAGACCATTAAGATTATGACAAGCAGTTACACAGGCCTTACAACCTGTACATGCATCAAGATTTACTTTAAATGCAAATTGTTGTCCTTCTTTTGGTTGGGTAAGAGGTATTAAACTTTCGTAGTATTTCTGCTGAACAGGTAATTCTTTGTTCTCGTGCTTCTGCGAGAACTCCTCCACAGCGGTAAGTTCCTGCTGCTCCTGTAAAAGGTGGCTCAACAGCACCTGTTTATCTACTAATATTTTAGCTTCAGCACTCATTAAATTCTCTATAGTGTGTTCATGTGATGGAGGGATAAATACATCCACTTTCTTTACATATCAATGCTAGAAAAAACATTCTTGAGTAAATATCGTAAAATTATATGCAATAATTACAATATCGTAAATTTAGATCGTCATGTAAGAACGCAAGGAAAAATTGGAATCTGGATAATAGAGGTAATCCCGTTCAAAATAAATGTATTTTAACTTAAGTTACAAGATACTAACCTCATGGAAGAACTTCTCTCATATCTGAAGCTAACAAGGGAGACAACTGTAAAGCTTTTTGTTTGTAAGCCAAAGCACTTTTCTTGTAGCCGTACCAATCCAAAAGGACTGCTGCATGAAAATAACTTAAACCTGTCTGATTAAGCCTATTTATACCTTCATCAGAAGGTGTAAAGGAAATAGTTGTCGACTTTTTCAAAGCAGAATGAGTTAAAATTTCTGCATAAGCTCTTGGATCAATTTTCTTCCATTCAACGAAAGAAGTAACCGACTTCTTCAGAAAAATACCTTTATCTGAAAAGCCCACTATCTCGCCTTCTACATATCCTGAACGAAGTTTTATTTTCCCTACAAAGGGGTATTCCATAAGGCTGTTTTGAAGATTCTCTCTCATCGAAAGCAAAATGCTGAAGCGTTTCTTTTCAAAAAGACGCATTATACCGCCTTTCTGATTGATATACTGTTTCACCTCTTTCATAACCGGCTGAAAGTTTAAGTCATCTGGGCGTAAAATAAAAAAAGATTTAGACCGAATAGTCTTGTTGAAGTTATGAACTCCTTTCGTGCGTGGTTTCTTCTCCACTTCTACGTTAGCGATCGCTACTTCAGGCTTAATTAAACTTTGTCGACTAACTGCAAATAAGAATACTAGAAGAATCAACCCCAGAATAACGCCAAAAACCCAAAATCGAGTTTTCTTTACCGGGCGTTGCATTTTTCGCAGAGTCCCTTTGGTAACAATGTTTCTGCGAGTACTGAAGTGGTGTGTCTTATCTCGCTGAAAACTCTGATCTGAATAAGGGTATACTGACAACTCCTCATAATCTTCCTCCAAAGGAGTCAAAAAAGGCTCATAACATACTGGGCAATCCACAAAAGAATCAGGTTCAATCGCCGTGATGTCAATTTTCGCTCGACAATGAGGACAGCGAATTTTAACTCGAAGAGTTCTAGTCATACTATTTATATACCCGGGAAAAGTTTGCCCATACACATTTAATAAAGACTTAGAATTTACCCTGAGGGCTCAGAGCGTCAATAGCCTGCCACCAACTATCCAGTCTTATTTTTTATCTATGGCGGATTACATAATAATTGTTCACCAATAGCCCAGTTTTCTCGCTCTACCTTATCAAATACTAAATAAGCCGCACTCGCGGCTCTTACCTGTAACCTGCATGATTGTCTCTTAAAACTCTTTAGCGATCTGTTCTTTTTGCTCTTTAGTCAGAGAACCGGCAATTTTCAAATTTATAAATGGCATGGATTTCCTTCCTTTTTTTGCTGATATCTTAAATTAAATTGATCTTTCATGTAACATATAGAGTATCTACGGGAAAGCCCCATAAAACTAAGGTTCATTGATGAAAGAAAAAAATCATGGCGAATTCATCCGCAACTTTGCAACAGTTCAGCCTGCTCTATATAGGTATATCTGTTCTCTTCTGCCAAACTTCTGTGATGCAGATGACATTCTCCAAGAAGTTGCGGTCATAAGCTGGGATAAGTATAGCAGCTTTGATCAAAAGCAGTCATCATTTCAAACCTGGGTCTTTGGTATCGCCCGCAACAAAGTTCTTCACTCAAAAAGACGATTTCTGAGAACACAGAATCTTATGGTAAAGGCACTTGAAGAAAAAGCTGAAGCTGAATTCTCTCAAATGACCTTAAAGCATATCGAAGAAAAAGAAGATGCTCTCAACCATTGCGTCAGTAATCTGGATGGCAAACAGCAAAAAATCCTGGAACTTCGCTATAAAAACAAAATGACTAGCGGTGTTATCGCAGAACAACTAAAAAGAACTTCTCAACAAATCCGCACACAGCTCTTTCGTCTGCGTTCTACTCTCAGAAGTTGCATAAATAACAAACTTAGAGACCTTTAGTCATGAATGATTTTGAAGAAATCGACCGACTCCTGGACAAATCTCTAAATTCTGATATCAATTATGAAGAAATCTTAAAGCTCGAAACGATATGCTCTAAGAACGACGAGAACCTTAACTACTATCTTCAACTTATTGATGAGCATGTTGCTTTAAGGAATACTATAATCGGCCAGAATCTTACCGCATTAGAAAACTATCAACATTCTAAAGTCATGAGATTTCCATATTGGCTCATTATCATACTCGTTATTGTTATCCCAATCTTCTACATCGCTTTCTCAAAAGCCACTATGGCAGCCCCAGAACTACTCACTATTTCACCTAGAAGCTATGGGCTTTCACTGATCCGACAGCAACAGGAAGTCAAACATACCAATAACCTCCAATTAAGAGTTAAAGATCACCTTCGCGTCAGAGATAAAGGAGAACTATGGCTTAACATTCCAAACAGAGGTTCAATCTACCTTGCTCCTGGAAGTATCTTAAGTATCAACCATCATTCACAGGAAAGTCTTACACTCATTAAAGGCAGTCTAAGTGCAACAGTTAAAAAAGGCCCCAAACCCTTCATATTCACAACAGCAGATAGCGAGCTTAGAATAACTCAGGGGAAAATTAAAGTTCTTGTTTCTGAAAGTTCTACAATCAAGCTCCATCAAGGCAACGGACAATTCACACGCTTAGCCGATGGGAAAAAACAAAACTTAAAAAGCGGCGATAAAGTTAACTCGAAAGACTTCAATATTACTAAACTGAACCAACAGGAAATTAACAGCTTCTCACCGGCACTACTAAATGGGATTCGCTATTCTTACCATGAATTAGTGGCAGATAACATACCGGGGAACTTCAAAGCTGCCAGAGAACTAGACCAAGGTTTAACCAATCTCTTTAAGATCAAAAGAGGCGAGCATGAAGGCTTTACACGCCACCAACACGACATGCACAGTCATATCCACACCAGTGACTTTCATATATCTTTTAAAGCTTTACTAAACATTCCCCAAACTGGAGACTACTCTTTTAAACTCACCGGTTCTGCCCCTTCTAAACTTAGTCTTGCAAATCAAATCATCACAACTGCACCAAATCTTACTGAGGCTGTCTTAAGTGCCAATTTGGAACAAGGCTTGCACTTTCTTGAGGTTCAAACTATCGGTATCATTGAAAATGATACACCAGGCTACTCTATGAGACTTACTATGAGAAATGGTAAGGAACCATTTCAAGATATTCCAATTGAGCGACTCTACTACAGTGATCCAGACGCTCTACCAAGTACCTTTCAGGATCAAAACATTGACAAAAAACTGGCTGCACATCTTCCCCTTAAAGGTTCATTTAAAGATAAAGTAAATAAGGAAGAAGCTGCACCATTTGGCTCGCCCCAATTTACCCTCGACTCAACATACGGTCCTGTCTTAAAGTTAGATGGCCAAAATGATTATCTCGTGCATTATCCAGTCGATAAGCTGGGAATGAACATCTCCTACACCGCTGCTCTCTGGCTCAATATGGAAGAGCAGAAGCACTATGATCAAGTCATATTCTCAAACAAACAGGATGCAGGAGGAATAAGCTCAAATCTGGTTATACTCATAAGAAGGATGTACCCATATCTCGCACATTTGTCGAATGACACAATTGCTGATGAGAAAATAAATTATAATGAATGGACCCATTTAGTATTTCGCTACCATGAAGGCAAACAAAGTATTTTTATAAATGGTAAGCTCGCAATCTCTTCTTTTAATCACACAATTCTTTCCAGCCACAATTCCCTTATTATCGGTAACTGGAATAATTGTAGATTCCTTAAAGGAAAGCTTAGAGACATTCGGATCTATAATACGCCACTAAGCTCCAGCGATATCAAGACTCTATATGATCAGACAAAATAAAGGCCACCTACTCAAAAAGCAGACGGCCTAAAATCTTTAAAGGCAGGTCTTATTGTACTGGCTGAAGACCTTTAGAGCGATACTCTTTTGAATCTTCTAGTGAAAAGCCGGCTTTTACCCATTCAGCAGCTTCTTTTGCTGAGAACTTCTGCTGACTCCAGGCAACAACAACCTCTGGCTTAGTGACACCATTACCCTTCCATACAGAGTAAACTTCAGGAGAAATTTTATTTTGAATTAAGTAGTTTGCTGACTCAATATTTACATTCAACTCTTTCCAGGTTGAGATGTCTTTCTCGGACATATTCTCCCACTGTGGTGCGCTTGAGCAACTGGCAAAAAGTAATAGGCCCAAAACCATTAAAAACACAACTTTCATAAGACTCACTCCTCTCTTATTTTTTTGTTATTATGCGTATGAACAACAGTAGTCAGTGATATCTTTGACCACCAATTTAAAGCTTGCGTTGGCAGGTACATCAAAAGATTCACCGCCTTTAATCGCCTGCCACTGGTCATTTTCTGGAAGCAAAACATCGAGATCACCAGCAAGTATTTCCATAACTTCTGCTGCCTCAGTACCGAACTCATATTCACCTGGCATCATGATACCAAGTGTCTTTTTAGTTCCATCTGGGAATTCAACAGTTCTACTGGTTACTTTACCTTCAAAATAAACATTCGCTGCTTTAACGATTGTGACATTTTCAAATTTAGACATTCAATCTTTCCTTTTTAATAAATTTATACTCAAATTGTAGCAGAGATTTTGGATTTTTCGAGAAAATATTTAAGCATAAACTCATTCGAAAATGATAGCTCCACTCACACTGCCCTGATTTAAAGTAAAAATATACAACTCAAAGATTCCATGTTCCACAAGTCACTACCAACTATTAATCCGGCAATGAATTAGAATTCAAAATCAACTTGCATATCTGACCTTTGGATGACGAAAATATAATTTTACTTTTTCAGAATTCTGAGATCGTTCAATCATATATTGCGTCGTATTATCCTTGAGCTGCGAATTATTCCTTGGCATTCTTTTGGTGTTTAAGGATCTTTTAAATCACAGTTGAGATATTCGTCAGGATTCAGTTCTGGAGAATATGCTGGCAAATAAAATAGCTTAATTGCGTCTTTATTCTCATCTAGCCAGCACTTTACTAATTTTGAACGATGTTGAGGTAGATTATCAACAATAAAGTAAACTTTTTTTGCAGTACACCTTATTAGTTTATTCATGAATTCAATGAACTCAACTGAGTTAATTTTACCTTTGTGAATATTAAAAAAAACTTGTCCCTGATTTGATATACTGGAGATCATATTAATTCTAAGTTTCTCTTTCGTTGAAAGAACTAATGTCGGAGTCTGACCTTTTGGAGCATAGCTACGTCCATGAGATATTTTATTGCTACATCCTGTTTCATCACCCCAATGAAACTCTGCACCTTCCTTGACTGCATCCTGTTTAATAGTTGGGTATTCATTATCAAGCCACTTTTGAACTTCTTTAGGTTGCTGTTCATAAGACTTTTTTATTGGCTTTTGAGGAGTAAAACCCCAACGACTTAAATATTGCCCGACTGTACTAATAGGCATATCAATAGAAAACTGATCTTGAATCAATTCCTTAACAGCTTTGCGAGTCCAAAGAACAAAAGGCATCTTTAATTGCTCGGGGTTTTTATCTGTTATCAGCTTCTTGATTTTTTTACATTGTTCTGGACTTAAACTGGATCAACTACCTTTATGGCAACCACGTTTCTTATCCTTTAAGACCGAACAGCCAGAAGATTTGTACATTCTAACCCATCTGTAGACAGTATTTAGTGCTACACCAAAAACATCGGCTACGACTACCGGCTTTTGACCTTTATCAATTACTGCTTTGACGGCTTGATTTCGAATATAAACTGGGGTTTTCTGATCGCCCCTTCTGGCATTCTTAGACATGTTTTTCCGTTTGTTTTTAAGATACAATCACTACATCAAAAGTAAATTTAATTTAATGCCAAGCTAATGGTTGCTCATAAAAGCCTCAACAAACAAATTTGAAGCTAAACGCTTTATAAAAACTAATAGCCATAATACTCGCTATTTCTCAAGGCAAAATAGACCTTAAATAAGGTGTATTCATTCATGAATTACTTGTCATGAATTGCATAACATTCATTTTGTGACTATTATGTAGCAAGAAAGAGATTTTGAGGATACATCAATATGCCAGATGAAAAAGGCTCCAACTGGACTTTTTTAACAAATCATTCTCATGTGCTTCTGTGCTTGGCCAAGGATCCTTACATGAGAATTAGAGATTTAAGCGCTGCCGTTGGGATTACTGAGCGAGCTGTACAAAGAATTTTAGCTGAGCTCGCAGAAGGTGATTTTATAGATAAGACAAAAGACGGTCGCCGAAACATTTATAAACTTAAAGCAGATAAAGCTCTCAAGCATCCAGTCGAATCTCACAAGCAGGTTAAAGATCTAATCAACCTGATTAACGACAAGAACTGAATAGCTTTTTAATAAAAAATGAGTCCGACGATCTTCCTCGGACTCATAGACTTCTATAAAATTTCTTTTGGTGATACGACAATAGTACATAGTGATTTACGGTTAATTTTTGCCACAGTACTTCCCAGAAAAAAGCGAGTGAAACTCAAGTGTCCTCTAGAAGCAATTGAAACAAGATCTACTTCGTTTAACTCGGCGTATTTCAAGATCTCAACTACAGGAAAGCAGAACACATATCCATTTCATAATCGATTGGCCTGTAAGCTCCTATAATATACAGCTCATTGTAGATAACTTTCTTAACCTTATCACAAAATTGCTTCGAAGCACTTATCGCTATATGAGCTGTCGACAAGAAGTGAATAACCTTTAACTTTGCGCCGAAAAAATTAGCAAATCTTACTGCCGACTGAAGTGCGGCTACTAAGTTATCAGAAAAATCAAAAGCACACAGAATCTTACTCACCTTATGACTATTATTGTCGTTCAAGACGATGACCTTTTGTTTAGCCATTCAACAAACCTTGTCGGTCGTTAACCCAATCATAATCTACAAAAAAAATTTTGACCTACATCAGTCATGTACCTCCGGCAGAGCCGAAGGCTTGAAAGGTGAACCGCTCAAAGCGGTTTATAATTTATCTTAAGTTAACCATCTGGAAATAAGTCTTCTTGATTGTCATCATCTTTCTTTTTATCGTTTTTCTCTTGGTTTATTATGTACTTTCTAACAGTTCTTCATCATGACCAACAGTTGTTACAAAGTAGTCTCGAGCCCAGAAGCTTTCTCCGGAAAAGTTTTTCTTCCGACCTCTAAATTGGTTCACGTAAAGGACTTTAACAGAATCCCGCAAAAGTAAAACTTGGGGAGTCCACCAGGGAAACCCGGGGATTTACCTATTAGTAATTCAGTTATCTAGTCACACTAAACCCAGGATTAAAGAAATGAATAATAGTAAAATAATGTAAAGATGATTAATAAAACCATGATTAAACTAAAGGAATTCAAAGCTAGGTTTACAAAGATCCCCGGGCTCTCATACCAACTTACAGATGATGTATGACCCCAACTTCAGCTATTTCTGACGCCTTTGAAAACGCCAGCACAAAAGCCGTTAATGGGAATACAGCATAAAGCCATCTCTTCGAAACTTTAAATTTCGAACTCAGAGCTGCTATGATTACCGCCCCCATGAGTGGGATCAAAATAATTTCAAAAATTCCGTTCATTAGTTTAACGCCTAGTGTGCTTGTTCACTTTTGACATAAGCAATGAGTTCTTCTGCCGTACTGCCATTAATAAGCTTTTGAGTTTTATCCGGTTCATTGAAGAATGTTGCCAACTGAGCAATAATCTCCAACTGACACTTTGGATCATCTGCAGGTGTAATAATCATAAAAATTGCTTTTGCCAATGATTGATCGTAAGAGTTGAAATCAACTCCTGTCTTGCTGACACCTAAAAATATTCGTGGCTCTTTCAAATCAGGAAGATGACAGTGTGGTATGGCCACGCCGTTCTCCAGCCCTGTACTGTCCAGCTTCTCACGCTTGATGATCAAATCTGAAATCTCAGAATCATCACGACCGAGCTTCTTTGCAGCAATAGCTGAGAGTTCATGGATAACTTGAAATTTATCAGTATGCTCAAGTTCCATTTTCATGTGATCTTTCCTAAGCAATGAAACTAAATTGATCGGTACTCTTCTCTTTAAGATCTTTTGAACAAGAGCACCACTGGTCATTGATGTTAAAAGTGCTAGAACGACAAGTGCAACAAACAGACTCTCACTGATCAATCCAGCTTGGAAAGCAATCAAACCAAGAATAATTTCCATAACACCCCGGGCATTCATCGCCCAGCCAATGGCCAGACTTTCAGAGTTGTTCATACCAACCATCTTACCACCAACCCAGCTACCACCGACTTTCCCGATAGTACCAATAGCCAAAACCATCATGACAACGCCAAAATCGAAGCTGGTGAAAAAGTTCACCTGTAGGCCAATCGTTGCAAAGAATATTGGTGTTATGATGAATGAAATAAAAGATTCAAGAGTATGCAGTGTTTTCTCACGAATATGGCGGCACTGACCAACAGCAACACCAAAGATGAATGTACCAAAAATCGCGTGAATCCCAACCCATTCAGTAAAAGCTGCACAAAGTAAACCACCGACAATAATGAAGTTGAGAGTTCCTGCCGGCCACGAAAGGTTTGCCTGAATCCAAGGATATATCTTCTCAATAATCTTCGTTCCTACAGTAAACATAAAGCCTGCGAAAAGAACTGTTGCAGTTAAAGTGAACGCAATTCCGTGTGTAGCACCCGATGCGCCGATCATGCCTAATACCATTGCAAAAATTAACCAACCCAATAAGTCATTCACAATGGCCGCTGTAAGAACAGTTACACCGAGGTGAGACTTAATTAGTTTTAAATCCATAAGTATTCGAGCAATGACCGGTAAAGCAGAGATCGATAAGGCCGTGGCAAAGAACAGAGCAAATGCAGTCTTATTCTCAACTTCGTTTTGACCTATAAGATGTGGTGCACCGATAGCAACCGCTAAGCCTAATCCAAAGGGTATAAGCATTCCCCCAAAGCTTACAGAAAGTGCTTTCTTGCCCTGTCTAAAAACACTTCTCAAGTCAATTTCCATGCCTGCTAATAGCAGAAATAGAGCGATAGCCAAAGAAGACATAAATTGCAGACCTATATATACTGGCCCACTGGAAGGAAAGAGAGTCGATTGTAAGCCGGGAGCAAAAATCCCCAAAACACTTGGTCCAAGAATGATACCTGTTAACAGCTCACCCAAAATTGAAGGTTGTTTAAACTTCTCTGCCAGTTCACCAAGTATTCTGGCACCACCGATTAAAATCGCGAGCGACAAGAAGAAGATAATCATATCTCCATGTTCAAAACCAGCAGCAGCGCCCAAAATATTCATAAACTGTCCTTAATTAGAAAATAAATTCACGTTAACTTATACATGAAATATATGTCATGCATTAATTGTCTCAAATAGCCAAATCTTATTTTTTAGTATTTATTTGCTAATTTTTAAGATTTGGACTCTTTTAAGCCTTAAAAAGTCGCTTTACTTGAAATTAAAGTGTATTTTGTTTTCAATGCATTTAAAAGTGACTTACTTTGGATCAGTTGAAAGATTAGTTCCACATCCCAGTTATTATCGCAATATCATGGCTTCTATCCTTCACATTTCACAAGATATTTAATGCCTTTATTAATAGTCCTAAAAGAATTCTAAACATAGAGCCCACCAACTATTACTTTCTCAGAAATGGCAACCGCTTTGCGATCTACCTGACTGCTTTCGCCCCTTTTTTTAAGAGAAATCCAGGCTTAAGTGAGCTGGGCACAACTATATTTACATCTGCTGAAATTCTTGCCGCCGCCGTAGGTTTTGCCGGTAAAGAAGCTATTTCAAATATCGTTTGTGGTGTTTTCATTGTTGTATTTAAACCTTTTCGTATCGGCGACTTTTTAGAGTTTGATGCTCTGCTAAAAGGAACTGTTGAGGATATCACTCTTCGTCACACTGTAATTCAGGACATCAACAAACGATTAATAATTCCCAACTCTATAATTAGTGCTAACGCCGGCACAAATGTCGACATATCTGATCAACGTATTTTATAGCACTACAACGTTTCTGTTGCTTGTGAAGCTGACATAGACCTAGCCTTGAAATTCATGGTGGATTTCCTCAACTCCAGAGAAGAAGTAATTGATGGCCGGTCAGAACAAGAAAAAAATGATGAGAAGCCAATCGTTAAAGCCTTCGTTTCCAAATTAGGCAAATCTGGGGTTTTACTTAAAGCCGATTACTGGGCCGAAAATTATTTTCAAGCAATTGATGTCTCCAAGCTTTTTAACAAAAAAATTTTAAAGCTCTTCAAATAAAACAATATCGAAACCCCATATCCTCACTGGACGATTGTAAAGAAAAGCTGATAAGAATTAGGGCTGTATAAATCAGAATTTAGACTGCGCTGGTAATTTTTTGGGCGATATCCATCAAAGCTACAGTCATCTTAGCTCCACCGAACCTTACAGCTTCCTTAGGCATGCCATAAATGGTTGATGAACTTTGGTCTTGCGCCATTGTCATGGCTCCTGCATCATGAAGTAACTTCAAGCCTCTCGCACCATCTGCCCCCATACCAGTCATAACGATTCCCAAAACCTTGTCTTTCAGTACTTCAGCAGCTGATCGAAACAAGTAATCTGCAGCCGGTTTACAATGATTTTCAGCTGGAGCTCCACCATCAAACCTTACAAACAATGCACCGCCATGCTGAAAAATCCCCATTTGAGTTTGGCCTGGAGCAAAATACACACACCCCGCTTTCAGCTCTTCATTATCTTCAGCGACTTTAACAGCGATACTACACTTTTTATTTAATGAAGCAGCCAGTGATGTCAAAAACAATGGCGGCATGTGCTGAACAATCGCAACCGGAACCGGCAAATTGGTTGGCAACTCTGGAATCACCTTCATAAGAGCATTAGGGCCGCCTGTCGAAATTCCTATACAAACCAGATCAGTCTTTGTATTTGTTTTAGGCAAAGAAGGCGCACTGGCTCTTATAAAAACTTCCTGGGTGGCTTCTTTATTAATTTTCTTCTTTAAAAGTGAACTAAACTGAGGTTCAAGTTGTGCAAGTAATTTTTGCTCACTCTCTTTCCGATCTTTCCCCTCTGGCTTTGTGATAAAATCATAAGCCCCCAATTCAAGAGCTTCTATCGTAACATCAGCACCTTCTGTCGTAAAAGCACTACACATAATCACTGATGGTCTATAAGGAGTATTATGCAATTCTCTCATTACTGTAATGCCATCCATAACCGGCATTTCGACATCCAGTAATACAACATCTGGACAATCTTCATGAATTGATCTAAGCAGACTCTTACCATCATTAGCAGTTGCAGTAATTTGTACGCTGGGTATTTTTTTAAGCAGCTGTTTCAATAATGCCCGGTAAACCAGTGAATCATCACAAATCTGTACTTTAAGAAAGTTCACTCACCTGCCCTGTCACCTTGGTATTACCTTAAAAAACTTATCAAGGCGCATCAATTTAAACATGTGTACTATATCCCCTGAAGTATTGAGCAAACTCAACTCCCCTGAATTTTTCTTAAGAGAGATTTGTATGGAGATCAAAAGGCTAATTCCTGTTGAGTCAACCATTTCCACCTGATTCAAATCCATGTGTATCTGAATAACTTCAGCATCCATAGTTTTCAAAATTTGATCACGAATCTCTGGAACCGTTACAGAAGTTATATCTTCAGTTACAGTCACAGTGACTGTACTGTCATTTTTCTCTATATTCATTTTATGCACCCACTCCAACTTCCTCTAATGATACAATGCCCTTAACACTAAGAATTGTGACCAATTCACCATGCCATTCAAAAACTCCATTTATATACTCATCCTTTAAACCATTAGGAACTGTGGGACAGGCTTCTACTTTGTTTTGGTCATGCTCTATGACATCAAGAATTTCCGAAATTTTGAAACCTATGTGCTCTTTGTCAAATGTGACAACGATGATCGCCTGTTCTTTTGTCTGCTTTTTCAGTTCAAAGAACTTCTGCAAACTCATAACGGAAACTATCTCACCCCGAAGGTTAATAACTCCGGAAATATACTGATCTGATCGGCATATGGTTTTGACATGTTTTGTGTCTCTAATGATCTCCCGAACATCAAGACAATCAAGAGCACAATAAAGGTCATTTACCTTAAATATGACGAAATTTCTCGATACTTTAGACATAACTCCTCCTACACTGATGCCCTATCATAAAGATGACGTTTTAAATTCTGCAAGATCTCTTCTTTATCCAGCTTAATCAAGTATTCATTTATACCCAGATTCATACCTTTCTCACGGGCATAGTCACCAGCAACAGAGGTCACGGCAATAACCGGTAACTCTTTCAGAGCTTGATCCCTGCGAATTTCCTGAACCAGCTGCCAGCCATCCATGACAGGCATTTCGATGTCGGTCAGAACCAGGCTTATTTGATCTCCGCCTCTTAATACTTCCAAGGCCTCTACACCATCCATGGCTTTTAGCGTTTGATATCCAGACTCTTCCAAAAAGCCACTTATTTGCTTTACAAAGAATTTAGAGTCATCGACCACAAGAATGGTATGTTTCTCTTCTTTCTTACTTACATTAATTCCAGCCTTATGAACCCATTGAGGCTTTTTAACTTCTACTATACCAAATAAATCTACTAAAAGTGTTAAGTGATCATTAATATAAGCTGAGCCAAAAATACCAGGCTGTTTATGAGTTGTTTCATCAAACTCAACAACTACCTCGACTGAGTCAATAACTTCTTTAACCAATAAACCCAAGTGCCTGTTAAGCGCTTCAAAAATTACTACAAAGCACTGTCCTTCAATCGTGGCTTTAGAAATATCGGCAACTTCATCAACTCTAAAGAGCGCGATGCTTTTACCCATAAACTCGTAGGTCATTTGGGAACCAACACTGCGGACATTATCAACTGGAACTCGCTCAATTCGGATGATGTTATTTAAAGGAACTGCCAGACGCTCGTTTTCTCCGCTCTTAACAATGAGTAGTTTCTGCAGTTCTCCAGCTGTATCGTCTTTAGATTGTGATTCTTCAACATCTTGATTCTGATCCAACTGATTGATATTCATCTCACTGGCTATACCAACAATATCAAAAATTGGCGCAATGTCACCATTACCAAGGATTGTTGCTCCAGCATATACCTTTAAAGGTTATAAGTGACGACCGAAAGGTTTCACTACAATTTCAGGTGAATCCAAAGTTTGATCTACAACTATGCCGTATTTAAGTTCACCCGCAGCTACAATTAAGATGTGCAATGGCTTGGTAAAACCGTAATTAGGTGCAGCAAAATTCAATGGTTCTGGGTCATCCATAAGGAAATCTCTACCCCGAACAACTTTGATTAATTCATCCATGAATCTTAAAACTAAAGAATCGCCGACATGCTGAATCTTTTCGCAGACTTCGTTCACTGGTACTCTAACAATTTGTAATAAGTTGACCTGTGGGACTGCATAAGTTCGCTCATCGCTGGATACAAGTAAGCTCGGCATAATCGCCAGAGTCAGAGGTAAGCTGATCTTAATACTTGTTCCAAGGCCCGAACGAGATGTTAAATCAACAATTCCGCCTAATTCCTTTAAGTTCGTCAAAACAACGTCCATGCCGACACCACGACCAGAAATTTCTGTCACTTCGTCTGCAGTTGAAAAACCCGGCATAAATATAAGATTGACGATTTCTTTCTCAGACATTTTTTCCAGTTGCTGCTCAGTCACCAACCCGGCTTCAAATGCCTTTTCAGATACCTTTTTGACGTTGACTCCACGACCATCATCATCAATTTGAATAATAACTTTACCTGCTTCGTGGTATGCTTTGATCGATAATGTACCTGTGCCTTCTTTACCTGTTGCAACCCTTTCTGCGGCAGTTTCCAGACCATGATCCATAGAGTTTCTTATTATATGCGTCAGTGGATCGCCAATGGATTCAATAATCGTCTTATCCATTTCGACATTTTCACCTTCAGTCACCAAAGTCACTTCTTTGCCCAATTCACCACAAAGGTCGCGGACAATTCTGTGGAACTTATTAAATACTGAACCTACAGGCTGCATACGGGTTTTCATGATGGCTTCCTGAAGTTGGGACGTCACCATATTAATTTGCTGAGATGCCTGCTTCATCATCACAACTTCTTCTTGTTCGGAAGCCTGCAGTAACTGATTTCTCGCCAAGACTAATTCACCCGCAAGTGACATAAGGTTTTCAAGAAGCGAAATGCTCACTCTTAAATTTTCACTGGAGCCTGACTTTCTTTGCTTAAAGTCAGCTTTCTTGTCTCCAGACTTTTTAGCTTCCAGCGGAGCTGGTGGGGCTTTAGGAGCGGAACCTGGAGCTTTGACAATCGCATCTTCAGAAACAGAACTGATAATCTTATCGGCAGGATTCATTTCCTGTTCTGCTTTAGGCGTTGAATTCTCAATAGTCTTAGAAGCTTCAGCCAATGCTGCATCAAGATCACCAAGCTCATTTCCTGAAAGTAATTCACCTTCTGGAATATCGGTCTTAGTATCTTCCTCAACCATCGATCCGACTATTTTGCCATCTTGGTCATAGATACAAATACTACCATGCTCAAGATCAAAAAACTCAAAGACCATATCTGCCTCAAGAACTGTAGATACGAGTACGTAGAAAGGCAGAGCAACTTTATCGAAGTTCTCTAAGTCCGGAACATGTTCAAAATCAACTTTACTATCAACTATATAACAAAGCTGAACTAACTCGTTAATCACATCCTGGGGGGTTTTACCTTTCGCTTCAACATCTTTCAAAAGATCATAAGTCAGAAGGTATAAATTTGGTCCACCTTTCAAGTGATTTTCACAATCCATCAGATCTTTATTCTGAGCTGTAAAAACCAGGGTTCCATCATTCGTTTTAAACTTGACATCGCCTTCTTGAGTAGTCTCTTTACCCCCACCTCCTTGAACACTTTCAAGTTTTGCCAGCGATGCTGATATATCATAAGAATCCATTTCATGAGGGTTGTTGATCATGGCAACAAGATGATCAATCACTTCTAATAAACATTGAATAATTTTAGGAGTTGGCACAAGTTGACTCTTTCTCATTCTATCGAGAATGTTTTCGGCAATATGGGTCAAGTCCTTAACTTTTGTTAAACCAAAGAAACTAGATCCACCTTTAATCGTATGCATCGCTCTGAAAACTTTATTTACCTGATCCACATCTATATCTTCGCCGGCTTTTTCTATATCCAGTAGATCACTTTCCACACCTTCCAAGTGTTCTAATGACTCTTCTAAAAAAAGGTCGAGAATTTCATCATCTTCATCCATAAAACCGACTCCTAGACTCCTGATATATCCAATATTTGTAAAATCTGCAGTGATAAACGCAGAAAGCCTGCCAAATATTTTTGACAAAGTACAAATGAAGTATTGTTGTATAAATGAAGTACTTAGGGGGAATAAATGTTTTCTGAAAAAATTCACGATTGCTTAAATAAATTGACCGACTTAAACGGTAAAGTCTGCTTCCTGACCGGCGCAGGAATTTCTGCAGAAAGTGGCATCAGAACTTTTAGAGGAAAAGATGGTTATTGGACTGTCGGCAGCGATGTCTATACCCCTCAGGAAATGGCTACAAACATGATGTTCAAAAAAAATCCGGAAGAGTGCTGGAGATGGTACCTTATGCGCTTTCTCATCTGTCGTAAAGCGCTACCAAATGACGGACATTACGCAATTGCAAATTTAGAAACACAACTGGCAGATAGGTACTCATTAATCACCCAGAATGTCGACGGTCTTCACTTACGCGCTGGTTCATCAATGAATAAGTGCTTTCAAATTCATGGAAGTATAAATCATATGCGTTGCAGTGTGGAATGTACAGATTCACTCTTTCCTCTTCCCGAAGATTGCGATAAAATCTATGAAAGCGAAGATTTTGAAAGTGTAAGAGATATTCTCAAATGCCCCAAATGTGGTGCTATGAGTAGACCACATGTCCTTTGGTTTGACGAATACTACAATGAAGTCCATTACAAATACGATTCAGCTATACTGGCAGCCAATAAATCAGACTTACTTATTATTGCCGGGACGACACTTATGACCTCACTTCCGGCAACAATAGTTGATTACTACCTTAATTCCTACAAGCCGATCATTACGATTGATATCGAAGAAGGCAATGCATCTATGGCGGCTGATCGATCATACGGCGGTGGTTTCATCCGAGGGAAAAGTGCTGAGGTATTGCCAGAGTTGGCTAATCTTTTAGTAAAGGGAGACTAATAATGCTACCAAAAATCACGCTTTTTCTTTCAATATTTCTGTGTGGATTAACTCATTCTAAAGAAATATGTCGATTCAGTACTAAAGACAGAAAGATTTTCGATTCTGAAATAACAAAATTCATGCAGAAATACAATATACCCGGGCTTTCAATAGCGATGTCAAACAAAGGGAAAATAATCCTTGCCAAAGGCTATGGCTACGCAAATATTGAAAAGCAAATCAAAGTTACCCCTGAGCATAAATTTAGAATTGCCAGCCTTTCAAAACCAATTACTTCATTTGCAATAATGAAACTTACAGAAGAAAAGAAATTCTCTTTAGAAGACAAAGTATTTGGCCCGAACGGACTTTTAAGCTACTCCATAAAGAACCCTCACACCTTGAAACTTACAGTAAAAAATTTACTTGAACATACTGCAGGCTCTGAATGGAGTAACGAAAAGAATGACCCAATGTACTGGCAGCATAAACTGGGAAAGGACGCGTTTATAGAATGGGCTCTTAAAAAGTTCCAACTTAGCAAAACACCAGGAAAGTATTACCACTATTCAAACTTTGGGTATTGTCTATTAGGAAAAATCATTGAAGTAAAAACTGGTTTAAAATACTCTGAGTATGTTTTAAAACTTCTCAAAGAGAAAAAAATCACCGATTTAAAAATAGGTACAAGAGAAAAAGCTGATGGCACAAAAGAATCCGTTTATTACTCTCAGGATAAAAAGTTTGATGCTTACTCTTGGCCTTTAAAGAGAATGGATTCGCATGGAGGTTGGATTTCCACACCAATAAGTCTCATTCAATTTATGTTTTGTGTTGATGGCTTCAAATACCCCAGAGATCTTCTATCCAGTAAGTCTGTTAAAGTGATGAGCACCCCCTCCAAAGCAAACTCTCGTTATGCTCTTGGTTGGAATGTTAATTCATCAAATCATTGGTCTCATGTAGGCAGCTTAGCTGGAAGTGGTTCTATCATGGTCAGAACAAATCATAAAACCAGCTGGGTTATACTTGCAAATTCAAAGTCTGATCATCCAAACTTCTTTCCTGACCTCGACAAACTTCCCTGGGACATTCTTTCAAACTAAAAAAGATTACCAAGATAAGAAATACTTCATGAGCATCAAAACTAAAATATCAAATCATCCTTGGCTTTCTGCACTTGCTACTTTGGGATTAATGACAATAATTACAGTAATTTTTATTCTCAAAGATACTCAACTAGATACTCCTCCCACACATCTTCAGCATACCTATAATCACATTGAAGACTCTCAGAACCTGTACCTCGATTTTTTAAATGCCCTTGATGATCTACAGACTATTAATTCTAATTATGATGAAATGAACGAACAATTAATCAGTCAAACTCTAAAAGATACTGAAGATAATATACCTGAAAGTATTAAAAAGTTTCGAAAAGAAATTTTATCAACTAAAGCTTATAACTCACCATTTCCTGATCCAGCAAACTTTGATATTCGCGGACTTAGCGAAATCAGAGCATTTTTTCGCTATGAATGTGCTTTAATGAAAGAATACGGAAAGAATGAGGAATGGGCAAAAGTAATCCAGAAAATCAATTTACTTTCAAGTTTTTATAATAGAGTAAACACCATTAATTCATCAATTGAAGGTTTAATTTTGATAGCTTGCAGAGGGATTTACCTCGGAGCTGTTCAACATATACTAAATCAGCAAAATTTACCTATTGATGTATTAAAGAAGATTATCCTCCAAATTGACCGAGACCGTTCATGGCAAGAAACAGCCAGACAAAGCTATACTGCAGAATTACAATTTTTGAAAGGAAGCTTAAGCTCTCCCCTTGCCGCAGATCCGATTCATAGGATAATGAGACCCAATATTTTATATAATAGAGCCATACCTTATTTTGATTTTTTTATTAAGAGCCTAAGTACTCCACAAATCAAAATCAAAAAACCAACCATCGTAGATAACCTCAATAAAAATAAAAATGATTATTTTTATTTAATGAAGCATCGAGAGGATATGTTACTTGCCATGATCATGCCTGCACTTGACGCAATCAGGTGCAAAATGTTAGCCCTTGGCTGGAAAGAAGACTTTGTCAAATTAAGGGCTGCTGCCATACTGTATAACAAATATAACGGCAGTCTCCCTTCTAACCTAAACGAATTAGTCCCAGAATACATTCCCTCTGTTCCAAGAGATATGTACTCTGGAGAGGAAGTAAAATACAACTATGAAAAAGCGTTCTTTTATATCATCGGCCCAGACCTGAAAGACGACTTAGGCCGCCAAGAATACAACTGGCGAAATCTACAAAAAGACTACAAAGGTGATTATAAACAAGAAATATTTGTAGACAGAAACACTATTGGCGAAAGAAAGTCATTGAGAAGAATGAGAGCTCGACGACTTCCTTCAAAATAAAAGCCCCGCTCAATTAAGAACGGGGCTTTTTAAAATCAGTTACTTAAAACTGTTATACAGCAACAAGTGCAGCATTTAGAGTCGCACTTGGACGCATAGCTTTAGAAGCCAGATCAAAGTTCGGGCTGTAGTAACCAGCGATGTCCATAGCAACACCCTGAGCACTGTTTAGCTCTTCAACGATTTTTGCCTCGTTAGCGCTCAGCTCTTCAGCAAGCTTAGCAAACTGGCCGGCTAGATCCGCATCTTTAGTCTGAGCAGCAACTTCCTGTGCCCAGTACATAGCCAAGTAGAAGTGACTACCGCGATTATCAAGCTCATTAACCTTACGAGAAGGTGACTTGTTCTCAAGAAGGAACTTAGAAGTCGCTGCATCTAAAGTTTCAGAAAGAACAAGGGCTTTGCTGTTATCAAAGTTGTTACCAAGGTGCTCTAGAGAAACTGCAAGAGCCAGGAATTCACCTAGAGAGTCCCAACGCAAGTGATTTTCTTGTTCGAACTGCTGAACGTGCTTAGGAGCAGAACCGCCAGCACCAGTTTCGAATAGACCACCACCGTTCATTAGTGGAACGATAGAAAGCATTTTTGCACTTGTACCAAGTTCAAGAATCGGAAATAAGTCTGTTAGGTAGTCACGTAGAACGTTACCTGTGACAGAAATAGTATCCTGACCATCTTTGATACGCTCTAGAGAGAACTCAGTTGCTGCAACTGGAGCTTTGATTAGTAGCTCAAGACCAGTTGTGTCGTGATCTGCTAGGTATGTATTAACTTTCTTAATTAACTGAGCATCGTGAGCTCTGTTTTCGTCAAGCCAGAATACAGCTGGAACACCAGTTGCACGTGCACGACTAACAGCAAGCTTCACCCAGTCTTGTACCGGAGCATCTTTAACCTGACACATTCTGAAAATGTCACCAGTGTCAACAGCCTGCTCGATAAGAACTGTACCATCAGCATCAACAACACGAACAGAACCTTTAGCCTCAAGCTGGAAAGTCTTGTCATGTGAACCATACTCTTCAGCTTTCTTAGCCATGAGACCAACGTTAGGCACAGTGCCCATAGTAGTTGGGTCGAAAGCACCGTGCTTCTTACAGAAGTCGATAGTTGCCTGGTAAACACCAGCGTAAGATCTGTCAGGAATAACAGCTTTTGTATCTTGCTGTTTACCTTCTTTATTCCACATTTGACCAGAAGTACGGATCATTGCCGGCATAGATGCGTCGATGATTACGTCAGAAGGAACGTGAAGGTTAGTAATACCTTTATCTGAGTTAACCATAGCGAGGTCAGGAGCATCAGCGTAAACAGCTTCGATAGCTGCTTCGATTTCTGCTTTTTGATCTGCTGGTAGAGAAGCGATCTTAGCGTAAACATCACCTAGACCATTGTTAGCATCAACACCAAGCTCAGCAAAAGTATCAGCATACTTTTCGAAAACGTCTTTGTAGAAAACTTCAACTACAGCACCGAAGATCTTCGGGTCAGAAACTTTCATCATAGTAGCTTTCATGTGAAGTGAGAAAAGAATACCTTGCTCTTTAGCATCAGCAATCTGTTCAGCGATAAAAGATTTAAGAGCACTTACGCTCATTACAGATGCATCGATGATTTCACCAGCTTCAAGAGGAGTAGAAGCTTTAAGAACTGTAGATGAACCGTCTTCACCAACGAACTCAATTTTAACGTCTGTAGCAGAATCAACAGTTACTGATTTTTCAGAACCGTAGAAGTCGTTACCGCTCATGCTGGCAACGTGAGATTTTGAATCCGCAGACCAGGCTCCCATTGAGTGTGGGTTATTCTTAGCGAAGTTCTTTACAGCTTTAGGAGCTCTACGGTCAGAGTTACCTTCACGAAGAACAGGGTTTACTGCACTACCAAGAACCTTAGCGTATTTAGCTTTGATTGCTTTTTCTTCGTCAGTCTGTGGATCTTCCGGGAAGTCAGGTAGTGGAAAACCCTGGCCCTGAAGCTCAGCGATAGCAGCTTTAAGCTGAGGGATAGAAGCTGAGATATTTGGAAGCTTAATGATGTTAGCTTCTGGAGTTTTAGCAAGTTCACCAAGTTCAGTAAGAGCATCAGCCATTTTCTTGTCTTCTGGAAGGTATTCAGAAAGGTTGGCGATAATTCTACCAGCTAGAGAGATATCTCTGGTTTCGACTTCTATTCCGGCACTTTTAGTGAAAGTTTCAACGATTGGCAGGAAAGAGTACGTTGGCAATGCTGGAGCTTCATCTGTATGAGTGTAGATGATTTATGACATGTTTTTTCTCAGTTAAGATTAAGGTTTAAAATTATAAAATGTGCTCTAAGCCGTAAATCAGCTCAGCGCGATCTTTAATGTGTTTTGCAGCTGCCACAACACCGGGCATGTATGCCATACGATCAATGTTGTCGTGGCGGATAGTCAGGTATTCCCCGACATTACCGAAAAGGACCTCCTGTGAGGCAATGAAGCCTGGCATACGTACAGAGTGAAGTTTTATACCGTTGAAGTCGCCACCACGCGCACCTTCGACATTAGCTACTTTGTCATTGGTATTTGAATTGTAGCCTTTTTTTACTTCAGACATCAGCTCTGCAGTTTTAACTGCAGTACCGGATGGATAGTCCACTTTATTTTCGTGGTGATACTCGATAATTTCGACATTCTCATAATATGCAGCTGCTTTTTTCGCAAACTGTTGCATGAGAATGTTACCGATGATGAAATTGGGAGCGATTAAACAACCTTTACCAGTTTCCTTTACCCACTCTTCAATCTGTTTAAGATCTTCAGGAGTAAAACCAGTTGTACCGACGACTGCAGCCGCACCTCCGAAAAGAGTATTTTTGACATTCTCCATACGGATCTCAGGGCGTGTGAAATCAACAACAATGTCAGCAGGATTTTCAGATAGTGAAGATGACAGTGAGTCGCCTAGATCAACTTGATCCACAAGGGTCAGTCCATCTGTAGTCTGCACGTGATTGACTACGGTCTGTCCCATCTTGCCTTTGGCACCATTTACTGTAATTCGCATGGAACTCACTTAATTTGAATTAGTATAAAAATTTTTATCAGGTTGTGAACCTAAATGCATATATGTGAGGTGTCAATCAGCAGACTATCTATAATTAATTGTTACCGCATCTAATCGAGTAATAAATTAATAATTTTTCATCACAGACTTATGTTTTATTTGGCCTTTGCAATGAATCGTAGCACGAACTATCTTGTATGACTTAAATACGGCAGGACTATGACGAAATCGAAACAATTCCCTCTTTACATTCTTACTATCGTTCTTTGTATCAATCTTTTTGTCGGTTACTCAGTATTCAGCGAAAGCAGAGCAGAATCTAAAAATGATCAGGTTGACTCAGTTAGGGTTTTCACCGATGCTGTAAAACTCCTCAGAGACAATTACGTTGATCAAGACCAAGTTGAATACAAAAAGCTGGTCTATGCTGCTATTCGTGGGATGGTTGATGAGCTCGATAAACATTCTCGTTTTCACTCTCCTATCGAAAACAAAGAAGTGAAAGAAGACAGTGCCGGCAAATTTGCCGGAATTGGTGTCACTATGAGTTATATTGAAAAAAAACTGACTGTAAAGAGAATAATTCCAGATGGTCCTGCTTCAAAATCAAAACTGGAACCTAAAGATGTTATCATTGCAGTCGATGGCACCTCATTAAAAGATAAGGGCATGGATGAAGCTCGCTCCCTGATTAAAGGAGAACGCGGTTCTGAAGTAGTCCTAACAGTCTTCAGAGCAAGTGCCGATTCAGAACTCCAGGTCCCAATTGTAAGAGACATCGTAACGATTCCCAGTATTACCAGAATCCGTAAAATTCCGAATACAGAATACGGTTACATGTATATTGACCAATTTACACGCGACACTGACCGTGACTTTAAAGCTACCGTCAAAAAATTTATCGAAGAAAAAACTCAAGCCTTAATCATCGACTTAAGAGGAAACCCAGGTGGTGTTCTCGATACTGCTATAAATATGTGTAGCCTTTTCGTCCCTGAAGATGAGCTTGTTCTCTACACCCAGGGCCGTGACACCTCAAACCGTCAAGACTACCTGGCTCGTGGTGGTGACAAATACTTCGACATCCCCATAGTGGTTCTAATAAACGAAGGTTCTGCCAGCGCTAGTGAAATCCTTTCTGCCTGCCTCAAAGATTACGGTAAAGCTGTCCTCATTGGCACTAAAACATATGGTAAAGGCAGTGTTCAAACAATCATTGATTTACGAGATGGCAGTGCTCTGCGTTTCACTATAGCAAAGTATTACACTAAAAGTGGCAAGACTATACATAACGTCGGTATAGAGCCAGACATCACCATTGAAATCAGTGAAGAAGAACAAAAAGAACTCAACAGTTTGCTTAAAGATTTATTTCCAAACCAAGATGAAATAAACGTTTTTGATGAAAAAGATAAACAACTGCAAACTGCTCTTAGTTTTTTAAACGCCTTCAAGAAACAAGAAAAAGAGACTACTTCTTTAACAGAGTTCTTCACTAAACACAAAGGTGATTTTATAGAAGAGGGCCCCGAAAAAAGCTCTAAAGAAAAATAAAAATCACATCCTCAACAAACCATTTTTCATATATCAAGCAATATGCTTGAACTCTTCTTTACTAATGCTCACACTGCAAGTTCAGAGTTTTGCCATTGTATTTTTCATCTATTACAAAATTCACTTTTTCTCCAAAATAAATTTTCATCGCCTCTCCTCACGCACTAGCTTAAATTATTCCAAACTAAAAAGCTTCATTCCAGGCAATGGCTCTTAATGCTTCCACCAACAATCATCACTGCTTTAACCTTCAATTAGATATAATGATGTTTTTAAGTTCAAAATTCATTAAAAAAATTTCCATTAAGGCATTTATTATAGTTTATTGAGTAGTAAGAATGAAAATTTATTTTTTCATATAGAATTTTCGCACGCTTTTTTGTAAGCTTAACTTAACTTAAATCTCAACCCTGCGACGTATGAAATTTGCCGTTCGAACAGAAGACCTAACAAAATCTTACAAAGGAACTTTCTTTAACAGAAACGAAGTATTTGCTTTAAATAAGCTAAATATTGAAGTCCCTACTGGCTCAGTATTTGGTTTCCTAGGCCCAAATGGTGCAGGCAAAACAACTACGATTCGCTGTTTAATGGACTTAATCCGCCCCAGCTCCGGAAGAGCATGGGTTCTCGACACGCCTGTAGGCAACCTCAACATAAAAGAAGAAATTGGTTTTTTACCGGATTCTCCTTCATTTGGCGGGCACCTGAGTGCGAATGAATTTTTAACACTGTCTGCAAAGCTCCTAAAGCTGCCAAGACATGAAATAAAGGCTAGAGTCGACGAAGTTTTGGACATCGTCGAAATGAAGGAATACAAAAAGGCCAAGTTAGGAGGCTTCTCTCGAGGTATGACTCAGAGAATCGGAATTGCTCAGGCAATCCTCAACCGCCCCCGCCTTCTTGTACTTGATGAACCTTTAGTCGGCTTGGATCCACATGGCCGAAAAGATCTTATAAACATCGTTAATAAACAAAAAGAACGTGGTAGCAGCATATTCTTCTGTAGTCACATTCTCTCTGATGTTGAAAAAATTTGTGACTATGTTGGCATACTAAAGAAAGGAAATCTGTTAGCGTTCGGTAAAACAGATGAACTGACAGCCGATGAAGGAATGATTATCACAGTCGATAAATCCGATCAAGAAACTGCCCAGAAGCTGATTATGGATGCTACGGAATCCAAAAAAGATGCTGATGGCAATTGGGTCTTGACTTTAAATCACGATGCCTGGGAGCGCATCAATAACGAGCTTAGTCTGGAAGACAAAGATACCGTTCAGATTGAGAGGGGACATAAAAGCTTGGAGAGCTTCTTCTTCAAGACAGTACAAAAAGAGGTGTAATACAATGGATGAAACATTTGCGATAGCAAGTTCACTCTGGAAACGACTGCTTAGTGTAAAAGTAGTTTACTTCCTGGCAATATGTGCGGTCACTCTGATTGCCATAACTAACATGTATGACATACTGATGATTGGAGAGTCCAGAGCTCTCATGATCGATACAGGTATGATGCTGGTTACTATAGCAGCCATGCTGACAGTTATTTCACTTGCTTTTGACATTCCAAAAGAGCTTCAAAGTGGTATAGCGTCAGTCCTACTTGCGAAACCTCTTGGTAGAACTCATTACCTTCTTGGTAAACTTATTGGTATTTCCTGGGTGGCTATTTTTATCACAACGCTTATCTCAATTGGTTTTGTGATGATCTATAGCGTTTCACATGGCACTCCACCTAAAGAACTTGTTAAAGCCCTTTTCTTGGTTGTCATCTCCGTCATACCTATGGCCTCTGTAGTTCTTTTCTTCTCCTCTTTTTTGAATGAAGCAGTTGCCGCAACCATCTCAACAGTCTTTATATGGGTTGGTTACATGTTCGGTGCACTTAACGGTATGACTTTCTATGACCTCTCTATATTTAATATGGGAGCCGAAGCTTACTACAGCTATGAAATCCCTCCATCGTACCTTATTAAAGGTGTCGTTTCGGCGCTCTTATCAGCCATTACCATGATCTGTATAACGAGCTTTATTTTCAACAAACGAGATCTACAATAGGAGGCGGCATCATGAAAAAATCAGACATCGTTAAAGCCCTAATCCTCATATTAGCTGTAGTTCTTAACGTAAAAACTATAAAAAGTATGCACACTGACCAGGCCAAAATCAGTCCGGACAGAGCAAAAATTTCAGGTAAGCCTATTGCATCTTTCCACAAATTCTGGGCCGATGTTAAGTGGATGTTATTCATTCAACACATGGGCAGCATAGACCTGACAACAGAAAAGAACTCCAAAGACCTCTATGAAGAAGCCAAGGGCATTTTGGAACTGGACCCTGGTTTTTACAAAGTTTACGAGCTTTCCGCTCTTATGCTTTCTGCCAAGACTCCAGATTTGGCAATTGACCTTCTGAAGAAAGGCCAAGAAACCCATCAAAACAAAAATGACTGGCGCTTGTTCTCCATGGCAGGTAACATCCGTCACCAAGAGACTTTCTTTAATAAGAAAGTGAATAAAAAGGAAAAACTGCGTGAAGCTATTGGCTTCTACAGATTAGCCCTCAAAAAACCAGGTGTCATGCCTGTTCTTGAGAAGACTTACATCAAAACCCGTGCTCAATTCGAGTTTGAAGGCAATGATAAACGACCTCTGATCATCGCTGAATTGACAGAATGGAGTAAATACGTAACCAACAAAATGGCTGGTTCAGAATACGGTATGGAAGGCGATGGCGACATGATGATGAGCCTAGAAGAGAACACCAAAGCTGATATTCTGTCTATTATTCAGCAGGTTAAAAGGCAACACCCAAATGACTTAGAAGGCAAAAAAACATCGCAAAAGATGCTCAACTCACTGTTTAAAGGAATTCATGTCTGTGGAAAGTGTTACAATGAATATGCTGCAGGGCACAAATTCTGTACAGAATGTCGAAATCCTGTAAAGGTATACGGGGTTTGTCCAAACCGTCAGTGTGGAAAAGTCCACAGTGGCGGGAAATTCTGTGAACACTGTGGTACTAATTTGAGAGCATCGGTTAACAAAAAGAAGAAGTAATGGCAAACACTCCCCGTAAAATTTTAAGCGGCGTTTCATGGATTTTCATATTCGCCGTTTATTTCTCTGCGGAACTCATACTCCGTGTATACTACATACACGGAGAGGGCAACAGTAAAGAGCAAATGGAAAGCTGGGCAAATAAACTGCCTGGCTTTTTAACTGACTCTATGAAATCCCAGCAAAGAGTTGAAGAGGCTCAAAAAGAACTTGAAGAAGCTCTCGAAAATGATGATAAGAAAAAAATAATCGATGCCTACTATAAGCTTGCCTATGAATATGAAGGTGAAGAACAAGCCGAGATTTTCTTAAAACTGCATGAGCAATTCCCCAAAGATATAGCCACAAAAAATGCTCTAATTTTTATTCTCGAAGAAAGTCATGAAAAATACAATTTTGACTATCTCGTTAAATATGCAGACCTTTTCAGGCACGGCGATCAAATGAAGATCTATACAGATGCATGGTCAAAAGTCAGAGGCTTCAGCCTACCTTCTCAAGAAAAATACATGAATATCTTGCTCAAGAAAAATTTTGTAAACGCCGACCTCTTTTATGTTTATGAAAGCTTTGAGTCACTGGCTTTTCAAATCAAAGCCTCTCTCGAAGTCGAAGATAAAATAGAAGCTCTTAAAGCTCGCTGCCTGGCACAACTTAAAAAGAGAAATGAACGCGAAAATAGGGGCGGTAAATAAATGCTGACAATTGCACGCTTTACATTCCTCAAAATCTTTGAACCGGCTTTTTTCTTTTTAATAGGTTTCGGAGCTGTTCTAAGTTACATCACAAGTGGGACGCAAACTCTGGACTTAAGCTTCTTCTCTGAATTCTCCAGTGGAGAAAAAAGTAATTTAGATATGGGAGCATTAATACTGATAATGCTGTCAAATATCATCGCTATATTTGTTGGTTCTACAGAAATCCCCAGAGACATAAACACTCGCATGATCACTATTCTTCTTAGTAAACCCATCAGCCGCAAAAAATATGTTCTCGGGCGCTTTTTAGGGACATGGGGACTAACTGCTGCACTTTACGCAGTCTGGCTAACTCTGCTGGGAGGCTTCCAGTACTTTAATCTCCCGGACCTTTTTAACTTTCAGAACTTTGCTCTGAATTACCTGTACATTATCTCATTGGCACCAATTAGTGCTGTAGCAGTCACTGTCTCCACCTATCTTGATGACGTTCCCGCAATGATTGTAAGCTTTCTCTTTATCAGCATATCATTCACAATGGGTAGTGTACCGATCATGATAAAAGTATTTCCAAATGAGTTCGCCAACCTCATTTTGCTTTTCTACTATTTACTGCCAAACTTTGCATACTTATTCAGAAGCTTTGAAGCTTTTTATCAAGTGATCGCATTTTTATGCTACTGCATGACTTTATCTTTTATATTCATCAAAATTGGCACTACTCACTTTGATGAAAGAGATTTAATTTAAGAAAGTTTATTTACGAGACTGGTGATTTCTTTCGCCAGCTTTTGCTGCACCCTTAGCCGATATACATAAACTGTATTTAATTTAATCCCAAGTTGCTCTGAAACAGACTCTAAAGATTGGCCTTTATGTAATAGTAAATAGGCTTCACGCACCTTGTCCGTCAATTGACCTTTAATACTCTCCCATGCACTATTCAGTAAAAAGGTATTCCATTCGCGTTCTTCAAGCATCTTTAACTCTGGAACTGTGACCTTGTTTAAATAATTCTGAGTCAGTGATTTCTCTTCATCATCTAAAGTCGTTAACATTCGCGCTTTGCGTTTTACAAAGTTAATGACCATGTGACGTATTATCGTACATAACCAGGAGCGAAATGTGCCGCGACAGCGATCATACTCAAAATCAGGCAACTTTTCCCATAGCTTAATCAGGGCCCTCTGCGTAATATCTTCAGCATCATGGTGCGTCAAATTCATGTTTCTTGCGACCATGTAGATATATCTTCTGTATAAGTTTGTGAACTCATCCCAGCTCTTGAGATCTTGTTGGTCTTTGACCTTATACAATAAACTTTTTCTAGTGGCATAAGTTGTATTCATGGCTACTCCCTATTTTGCTATTGACTGATTATTTATTGACTGAGGGCCATAATCCAATGGAGAAATAGCCTGCTTAGTAAGTCCCGAACAACAAAGAGTTAATACAACCAAAGTACTAAGGAACTCTACTACTTTAGATTTACTACTTGCCTTATCTCGACTAATTATTCTTTCAAAAAGGACAAGGATTTCTCTAACTGAATCAAAACGCTTTTCCGATCTTGGGTGACATGCTTTATTGCAAATATTTAACAAATGGCTTTTAATCCGTGAGTCTGAATAATTTTTCATAGCTGCACGAATCATCATCCCCAATTGATATATATCAGTCTTTTCTGAGCATTTTTCCCTAGAGCTAAGTTCTGGTGGTATACAGCCATAAGTCGATAATAAATATCCGTCTCTTGATTCTGTATTATAATCAAACTCGAAAGAGTCAGTTTCTAACATTGAAGGCAACGCATAAGCTGCACCCCAATCAATCAAGTAGCATTTAAAGTCATCTTCAACTAGAATGTTCTCCGCTTTTAAATCGCCATGAAAAACATCCCTACTATGAGCAAAAGACAGGGCCCTGCAAATTTGAATTAAAAACTTAGTATAGAGATGAATATCTAACTCTTCTGAAGTGTAATCGGATAATCGCTTTCCTTCGATAAGAGGCATTGCGATGTAGGCTCCATAGTCAGAATCTATTCCGTAGTCATAAAACTTTAATATATGAGGATGAGTCAAACGTTTAGCAATGTAGGCTTCTTTGCAGAGCTTCTCTGCTTTTATTTTACATGAAGAGTCTAAAGGAGTGGCAATTGCTATTTTAGAACCATCCTCAAGACATGCCTGGTAAACCTTTTTCTGCCCCCCTTCGCCAATTAGCTCGCCCAATTGAACTGTATCTTTACGCTGAATTTTTGATAGCTTATTGTGAAAATAATAATTTGGAGGCCCTGAATAACTGGTGAGCGATTGATGAATACCCAGTAACTCCATCTTCGCATAAAATTCTTGCAAGCTTTCCATATGCCCTCATAATTGACGTATCACTTACACCAATTTACTATGAAGGCCTTGGTAAAATAAAGGACTAAATTCTGTTTATCACAAAACCGTCACATTCCTAGAACTCAAATATGAGCTTCATGAAGTATAAAGTATCTAACTTTTCAAAACCCTCTGCAGGCATGGTTGTGTAATTATGTTCAACACCGGTGCGCCATATTAAAGAAATATCTTCACCGAAAGGAATACTAAGTCCAGACTCATGGGTTAGTATATAGTCTTCAAAACTTTCAAATGCAGGTGAGTACTCTATCTCTGTATACCAGCTCAATTTATCAAAAAATTCCTGCTCATAGTCCAAACCAAAATCCAAACCTGTACTGTCTTCCGTTGGGTCATTGTAAAAATTCTCTTCTCTGTACTGTATACCTGTTCGTGCTCTTAATACTAAATCTGGATCTTTAACAAAGTAGTAACCATAACCGCTCGCATAAGTACTCCTGAGCTTTAGGTCATCTATTTTATCTTTAAGCCAATCTGTTCTAGCATACCAGGAATGTTTTTTTTCTTCTCCAAGTAATAATTCGTAATCGACCCCAAACTCTCTTTCATCCGCCGTTTTACGTTCACCTCTAGTCGTATCTCTAAATTTACCATAAACTTTAGAAACATCATATTCTCGGATATATTTGACTTCTAGCCCACCAGCAAACTTCTCCTCATCTGAGTTACCATTTTTTTGATGCATATCGACAGTTACTTTTCTTTCCCATTTATTGATAAAAACGTCGGGATCATACTCTCCCGTCCACAAGGTCATCCACATACCGTCTTCAGCTGAGTTATAGACCTTTTCAACAATCTCACCATTTTTATTTTTTAAATACACTGGTAAATCTGTCTTCACTTGAGAAATTTCTGGAACTTTAATTTGTATAGTTCCAGCAAATTTAGTTTTAATGTACAGGAGATTATTATGTATTTTTAAAATTTCGCCTTTTACCAAGGACCCATCTTTTAAAGCGACGTCATCAGCATAGGCTTGAAAGTATATAAAAAAAATAGTTATAAATAAGAAAAATATTCTCAAAATGAAATCCAGAAATTTAGTAAATTTTTATGCTTGTATCATAAGATTTGACACTATATAAAAATAACGGCATTCAGATAGCTGAAATGAAAAATTTCTATAAAAAAAGGCGACATAAGCCGCCTTCTTAATCCAAAGATTATCGGTAATTTTAATGTTCTGCCTTCTTAAGGATCTTAAGATAAGCAACAATGTCACGAATATCACGTTTATTTAGTACTGCACCCATCGGTGGCATGGAAGATAAAGGGTCTGTAACTGAATTCACTTTTGACATCGGGTAAATTGCTCTTTCACCTGTTACCATCTTCACAACAACTTGTTGATCATTTTTAGAAATTAAGGAAGCAATAACTGCGTTTCCATCTTTCAAAGACACTGTTACATTTCCGTATCCCGGAACAACATACTTACTAGGGTGAACTAAAGACTCTACTAAGTATTTACTTGTAGAACGCTTGAGATTAGCCAGATCTGTAAGATCAGGAGCGACAACACCTCCTTTACCTTCAACTTTGTGGCAAATAATACACTGCCCTACACCTTGTTCATAAACAAGTTTGCGGCCTTTTGCGGCATCTCCTCCATACATAGTGGAACGATATACAAAGAGATCATCCCCTGACGTTTGCGACTTTCTATATTTTGTGAGTAAATTTTTAATACCTGCTGAATTAAAACTTTCTGCAGCTTCAAGTAACTCAAGTAAGCTCTCACCTTCGTGCTGACCTCTATTTAACGAAACTAAACCATCTTGAACTGCCTTTGAGTTGGCGACATCATTAGTTTCCTGAAGAACAGTGTATAAAACCTGAAGATCAGAACCACTGGCAATCAAACTCTTGATTGCTTGATTATATTGCATTTTATCGAGTTTATTTAAGGTCAAAAGTGCTTCTTTTTTCAAAGCCTTATTTTGATCTTTAACTAAGTGATTAAGGATTTCATTGACAGAGGCATCTTTACTTGAAACAAGCTTCCTTAAAATATCCAATCTAACTTCAACTGATTCATTTTTATCAAGAATTTTAGCTGCTAAGGCATTTGTATTCTTCGCTAAACCATATTCGATCGATAGCCCCACTATAAGCGACGCCAATTCTTCACTGGATTTATCCTCTAAAGAAGCTTTGATTGTATTTTTTATAATATTTTTAACATCTGCTCTATTTGGATTAATGAATCGAACTTGCCCAATAACTGGATCCATTGGTAACTTTTCATGCCAGCGCAGCAAATCGTACAGCGCAATGATTCTTAAGCTTTCTGGAGCTTTATTGTTAATAACCAGATCAGATGTATTTTTAGCAGCTACTAAACTGCCATTGCGGAAACTCCATTGCAATAATCTTTCCATATCTGTCTGCGAGAGATTAATCTCTGCTTTATTGTATTTACCAAGAGTAGTTCCCACTGATTGTGTCAATTGATCATTCAACATGCGATCAATAGCGCGAATAGATTCCTGTACTATTGAAAGGTCCTGATCTTTCAAAAACTCATCGACTCGCTCATCCCCTAATCTCGCTAGCGCCAGTAAGACTACTTTTCTAACTGCAGCAGAAGTACTTGAAATGTGTTCAGCAATGTCATCATTAGCTTCTGTATAAATTAAACCAGCAACTACTGAGTGACGCATAAATACGTCTTTGTCACCATTTTCATTCGCAGCATTAATCAATGCGGAGACGATTTCAGATTTATTCCCAAGCTTCCCTAGTGCAGTTGCTGCATAGAATTGAACTCTACCATTTTCATCTCTTAAAAGTTTGATGAGCTTACTGATATATTTAGAATCTTTTGATTCGCCAATCACTTTGGCAACTTGTGCTCTAACTCTCCAATTCTGATCTGTTAGAAAAGTTTCCAGAAGAGAATTATAAGCGCTGTCTTTTCTCGAAAATTGGCCTATCCCCCAAATTCCATGTAAGCGAGCGACTTCATTTTCAGTCTGCTTTAATGCAGAGGCCAGTATTTCACTGCCTTTTTTACCTCTATTCGTCAACTCAAATTGTGATTGTAAACGAACTCTCATGTCCTTGTGAAATAAGTTTTTGTAAAGCTGCTCAAATGAAATGTCTTTGAAACCCGCTTTTAAGAGTGCCGCTGCGCTCTTCACTGATTGGCGGTTTAGATATTCATCATTTTTCAAAACATAAATCGAACCTTTGGGACGACCATCTTTATAATCGTTCGATGCAACATAATCAGCAACATAAAAACGGCCATCGTAGTCAAACTCTGTATCCATGATCAAACCGCCACCCCAAAATTTTTCAGACTCTTTTTTCTGTAAGCCTGAACCTTTTGGAATAAAGTTAAAAGCATGAATTCCCAACTGATAAGCACTGTACATGAATTTATTTGTGTACTTATCTCCAAGTGACTCGCCTGGGTTGAAAGTAATTCCAGCAGAGCCACCATCGATAAAGAAGATTGAAGGAATGACGTAAGCCGCCTGTCCATCAAACTCTTCTTTCCAATCACCTTCAAGCTTCCAACTATCGGCTGGCTTAAAACCCTTTCTTTCATGTAGCTTTGTCGCTCTAAAGAAGGTAGTTTTGTTTTCATGACCAGAATTCCAGCCATAGTCTCCCAATTCTACAAGATAACAAACACGTGATCTATCTCCACGCCCTCTATTGTTATCTACTGTAAAAAGGTTACCAAATTGATCAAAAGCCAGATCTTGTGGGTTACGGTTACCAATAGTAAAAATCTCTAGATTTGAACCATCTGGCTCACAACGGAAAATTGCGCCTCGTTCACTACTCTTAAGAATCTTGCCTTCCTGAGTTTTAACCTCAAAACCACGATCACCGTTTGAAAAGTAAATTCTACCATCGACACCCCATTCTAATCCATGAAGATCATGGCCATTGACGCCATTTCGAAAACCAAAACCAGAAACCAGTTTTTCTCTTTTCTCACTTACGCCATCGCCATCCCCATCTGTCAATTTCCAGACATGAGGAATATTGGCATAAAACATCTCACCATTTTGACCTAAAAGAATGCTACCGGCATTTCCCGTAAGAGCCCCATTGAAGCCATCCGCATAACTCGTACTTTTATCTGCTTTGCCATCGCCATTGGTATCTTCCAATGTCGTAATTTTATCTGAGTGTTGAGTAAAGTGACCTTCCTTAAAAAGTCCTTTAGCAGTCCATTTTTCATATAAATCTAAGCGACCTTGCAATGAATTTATATTTATCTCATCGAGAAACCAGGCATTGAAACGTCTACTGTCTTCTACACCTTTCTGAAAACGGTGAACTTCTGCAGCATAGACTCTTCCTTTACCATCAATTGATATAGAGACTGGATTGCGCACTAAGTCACTGCCAGCATACAGGTCGACATCAAATTCCGCAGGGACATTAAATGATACATTGCTTCTTTTCTTAAATGTTGGCTTCATCTTTTGTACGATGTTACCAACTGCAATAAATCCAAAATTCCCTTTTTTGCGATCTACTAATTCAAAGCGAGCTTTTTTGCCTTTCCATTTACTGACTTCAAAATATTCTGTTTTTACATCATATTTATTAAAACCTGTCGCTGAAGCCACTACTTTATCGTCAACTAAGAGGTTTATAAGTAAATTTTTCTTGTCTTTACCACCGGCAATTGAGTACTCGATTATCTTCTTCTTAATTTCAAATTCTTTTGAAATCATGCGACCTGTTGAGCTAACCCCTCCATGCCCAGAATGGGCATAAAGATTCTTAGAACCATCTTTGATCTCGCGAATAACTTCACCAACCGACCGTGTTGCTTTCTTACCGAAAGCATTTCCCTCAACGTGCCACTTGGCAAAAGAGCCCTGCTTAAAGTCTTCAACAGTCTCAGCAGTTAAAAACGTCGACACCGATAATGAAGCAAAAGTAATTGCTTTAAAAAGGTTTCTCATAACACATCCTGTCATTGATTAATTTTGTCTATCATAGCCAGGATATTATTTTCTTACTCAAATCCGCTCATAAAATGATTAAAAATTTAAACTTAAACCAAAAACACAAATAAAAAGGCTGCCTCACTCAAGCTTAAAAAAATCTTAAACTTGACCAAAACAGCCTTGACTAAATAATTAAACTATTTAATTAAAAAGTTCTTTGTAAAGCGATAACCTTACCTTGAATTTGGACTTCTTCAGGAGCATATAGTTGAGTTTTAAACTCTGGATTTGACGGCCTTAACTCAACCCGATTGTTATTAATGTAAAGAGTCTTAACGGTTGTGTCGCCATTAACCATGGCTACGACAACATCGCCGATACTGGCATTGTTACACTCTGAAGCAATAATAGTATCACCATCTAAAATCCCTGCATCGCGCATACTCTCACCATTTACTTGTAGAGCAAAAATCTTATCTCCGCCTGCAGATGGAGGAAGAATTTTAGGATCTACCTGAATAGTATGTTCGACATTCTGCTCTGCCATAAGCGGCATACCTGCAGAAATTCTTCCAAGTACAGGAACGCTCAATGCCATTGAAAGATGACGGGGCATACTGGAAGATTTGGTTAAAGCTAGACTTCTGGCTTTACTTGATCGAGTTAAGTAACCTTTACGTTGCAGTGCTCTGATATGAGCAAAGCTTGTTGCTGACTTAATGTCAAAATGATCAGCGATCTCGTAAACTGTTGGTGCCATTCCCTTAGTATTAAGGAAATTTTCTATGTAGTCTAGAATCTCTTGTTGTTTATCTGTCAGACCCTTCATTCTAACCTCACTTTTAGTCTGGTAATTAATACAACTTTAGTGAATAATTTTTACCCTGTCAATATTTAGGCTTATAAATTTTAGCCATTTTTGACAAAATTAGCCGCCTTTAATAGAAAATAAGATATTTATAACGAGAGTTCTTTACGAGCATCACTAATAAAAGGCAGTAACATTGAGTTATACCTTTTATAGCCAATGAAACCACCAATAGAACCACTGATTGATCCGAAAAAAGCCAGAATACTTACAGCCTGCATGGAAAAGCCTTTCATCTGAAAAAATAAATCCAGAACCAGACTTCCAAAAAAAACTCCCATGGCACCGCCAAAAGATGGCGGCCATAAAAGCTTTAAAAGCAAATACTTCTCCGCCTGCTGCAACTTTTTTGATGCAGCCATTCTGACTTTACCCACCTGCTCTTCATCTAGGCCTTCAAGAGCTTTTTCCAAATCAGTCACACTGACTCCAGTCGCTACCTACGGCAACATCTACTTTGAGCTTAACCTTTAGGTTGGCTGCTTTAGTCATGTAAGTGCTAACCATTTTTTTCATTTCTTCCATCTCGCTATCCGGAACTTCAAAAAGCAATTCATCGTGGATCTGTAGCAACATCTTTGAAGCTAGATTGCGTTTTTGCATTTCTGCGTGAATCTTGATCATTGCAATTTTTATAATGTCCGCAGCCGTTCCCTGCATTGGAGAGTTGACTGAGATTCTTTCACCATGACTTCTCAAACGACCATTTGAATGGTTGATTTCAGGGATAAACCTGCGACGACCAAAGGCAGTTTCAGCATAACCACGGCTACGAGTTAAAGCCTGTGTTTGCTGCATGTAGTTTTGAATATTTGGGTAACGCATGAAGTAATTACTGATAAAAGTCTTGGCGGTCGCTACATCAACACCAATTTCCTTGGCAAGACCAAAAGGGCCTTGACCATAGATTATACCAAAGTTAACAGCTTTTGATTGATAACGCTGCTCTTTAGTCACTTCTTCCTGAGGGACATCAAAGACTAATGAAGCCGTATAACTGTGAATATCGTGATCTTTATTAAAAGCTTCCAAAAGCTTAGGGTCTTCACTTAAATGAGCCATAATTCTCAACTCAATTTGCGAGTAGTCACATGCTAAGAACTTACAACCTTCTTTAGGCTTGAAAGCAGAACGTATGCGTTTGCCCTCTGCTGTTCTTGTAGGAATATTCTGCAAGTTAGGCGAAGTGGAAGCCAAACGTCCAGTTGCAGCAGTTGCCTGAGAAAAAGAACTGTGAATTCTGCCTGTCTGAGGATTGATCTCATTTGGCAAAGAATCAACATAGGTCGATTTCAATTTTGTCAACGAACGATAATCAAGAATTAAACAAGCAATCTCTTCGGTAATCGCCAGCTCTTCAAGAACTGATGCATCTGTCGAATAACCTGTCGCTGTCTTCTTACCAGCCTTAAGGCCCATATCTTCAAACAAAACAACACCAAGTTGTTTTGGTGATGCGATGTTAAACTCTTTTCCTGCTAAAGCATAAATTTTGGTAGTCAATTCCTGAATACGGGCTTCGAACTCTGAAGACATACCAGCCAATTCAGTTTCATCAACATAAATACCAGCTGCCTCCATGTTTCCTAAGACTTCTACAAGAGGCAGGTCCATTTCCTTAAACAGCTTTAATAAACCACGGGATTTCAGTTCTTTTTCATGAGATTTTTTCAACTGGAAAGTTACATCGACATCTTCACAGCAATACTTGCAAACCTCTTCAATCGCGACAAAATCCATGGTGATTTGATTTTTACCTTTACCGATAAGATCAGCAGTCGGAATCTTTTTGTAATTCATGAAGTGAATCGCCTGAGAATCCAGATCGTGGAAATTACTGGATGGGTTTAAAATAAATGATGCAAGCAAAGTATCAAAACTAATATTCGCTATACGAATGCCGTGATTTAACATGACCTCATAATCATACTTGATGTTCTGCCCGAAGACTGAAATGGAGTCATCTTCGAGAAGAGTTTTGAATTTACTCAGAATTATTT
Organism: Lentisphaerales bacterium; assembly: GCA_022446985.1. Taxonomy (GTDB): domain Bacteria; phylum Verrucomicrobiota; class Lentisphaeria; order Lentisphaerales; family Lentisphaeraceae; genus JAKVBD01. The sequence goes on along the minus strand of JAKVBD010000010.1, from coordinate 54,447 downwards.
CTTGTTCGATATCGCCATTTAAAGGAACATACCAGGCTTCTTTTTTCTTAGCACAAACACCAATACCAACAAGCTTTGCTTCGAATGGTCTTAGAGATGTTGTTTCTACATCAAATGCAAAATCGCCAGCTGCTTTCATAGTCTCAATACACTTATCGAGCATCTCTTCATCTTTAACAAGCTTATAACGCGGCTTAGTATCGGCGACAGAAATCGTCGTTGAAGAAAGTATTTTATTGAATTCAGCTTGTTCATAAAGTGGTGAAACAATTAGCGAGTTGTGATACTGATCAATCATCTTCAAAGCTGCAGAACTATCAAACAACCAACTGGCAACAAGGTAATCAAAAGTCAATTCTGTCTTTTTTGCATCTGAAATCTTTTTACCTTTAATCAGGCTCATATCGCCATCGAAGACAAAGTCCAGACCAGAGAAAGCATCGCGATATTTAAGCAGAGCTTCCTGCATAGTCTTGCAGCCACTTTCTTTAAGCAGATCAAATTTTTCTTCAAGAATATCTACTGTCAGACTGATGATCTCATTTTCCTGTGGTTTAAACGCCAGAGTCTGCAAATCAACTTTACAAAGAGAGCCTTCTGATTGAAGTGCAGAATCGAGAGTTAAATTTCCTTTACCTTCGGCAATGCGACGAATTCTCTCCATGTCCGTCTTCATTTGGCGCATGCCATATTTTTCGAAGTACAGCTCTAGGCCTTCGACATCCGGCATACTTTGAACCAGTTCTAAAGGCTTCTCCTCCAGTTCGACATCGCATTTGATAGTTACAAGAGTCCTGGAAAGTCGACCAAGCTCCTGGTGTTGATCTATAGCTTCCAGTACTTTCTTACCTTTAACTTTGTCGCCGCTCTGAAAGAATGTTTCAAGGTCTCCGAATTCAGTAAGTAATTTTGAAGCTGTTTTAGGGCCAATACCAGGAAGCCCTGGTACATTATCGGAAGCATCTCCGCACATGGCTAAATAATCGATAACCTGATCTGCACGAACGCCAATAAGCTCCTGAACTTTAGCAGTATCTACCATCAAATTGTCTTTATGAGTCTGGCAGATTTTTACGTTATCTTTCAAAAGCTGCATCATATCCTTATCACCAGTACAGATGTAAACATCCATCCCCTCTTCTGCACCCTGAGAAGCCAAGGTACCAATAAGGTCATCGGCCTCAAAACCAGGCTTAATAACTAGCGGAATACCACGAAGCTTGAGGTACTCTTTGATAATATCGAATTGAGGCTTCAGGTCTTCTGGGCACTCAGAGCGATTGGCTTTATACTCTGGGTAAATATCATTTCTAAAGGTCTTACTACCGGCATCAAAAACAGCAGCAATATTCTCTGGATTAAAGTCTTTTAGAATTTTCTCAAATGCTTTTATAAAACCGTAAGTTGCATTTGTTGGTGTTCCATCCGGTGCAGACATATGACGAATGGCAAAAAATGACCTGAAGATATAGGCCATACTATCGATAAGAAATAGTTTTTTCAAAGTAAATCCTTCCAGTGCTAATTGTGCTCCCAAATTAACATGGAAAGATGGTTTTGTCAGGTACTCTTTAAGAGCATATGAAGCTTTACTTCAGCTCTTCAAGCTTTCGGTCTAAAGTAGAGCGGGAAACCCCTAATAATTTAGCAGTTTTACTCTTATTATTACCGGTAAAATCAAAGACCTTGCCTATGTGCTTGAGAACGGCACTATCTAAAGACATGTCCTCTTCATCCAATTCAATTTTAGTTAGAAGCCTAGTTTGTATTCCTGTTGAATGTACTTGATGATCAAATTCAACGTCTTCTTCACGAATAGCATCTTCATCTGTAAACAGTACTGCAACCTGAATAACTCTATGAAGTTCTCGTAAATTACCCGGCCATCGATGCGCCATCAATTTATCAAAAGCCTCTGGATGCAAAGAGTGAATATCTTTATTCATGGATTGTGCACAACGGCGAACTTCATTTGCGATAATTGCCGGTAAATCTTCTCTTCTCTCTCTAAGAGATGGCACATACAAAGTCAGACCATTCATCCTGTGCAGCAAATCTTCTCGAAATTTTTCTTCTTCACATAACTCAAATAAATTTTTATGGGTTGCTGAGATAATTCGGGCATCTGATTGAAGAATTTTCTCGGAACCGAGACGAGTAAATTCACCATACTCTATAGCTCTCAGAATCTTCGCCTGAGCCCCTAAACTCATATCTGCGACCTCATCGAGGAAAAGAGTCCCTTCATCTGCAAGCTCGAACTTACCTCTTACCTGTGATACAGCCCCTGTAAAAGCACCTTTTTCATGACCGAACAAATGACTTTCTAAAAGCGTTTCCGAAAGAGCACTGGCATTAAAAGAAACAAAGTCATTAGCCTTTCTAAGTGAAGAATTGTGTAAGGCCTGAGCCAACAAGGTTTTTCCTGTTCCTGTTTCTCCACAAATAAAAACCGGTATATCAGTTCTGGCTACTTTTGCCGCTCTCGCCAGACAATGGAGCATCTTCTTACTTTTGCTGGTCAATTCATCAATTTGCAGATTAATATATTGATCTAATTTAGCCATTTGAAGAAAACCTTTTACTGTATGCGTTAACCGAATTCAATAGATTTACAGGAGAATCAAAACCCTTGAGATTACCATTATAAAGAATGGCAACATTCGTGCAATACTTACTAAGCTGAAGATTTTCATCAACAACAATAACAGTTCGGTCATTTAAATGTTCTTGAATGTGATAGCCAAAGGTTAAAAGTTCTTTGGCTGATATAAACCTGGATAGGTTCTCAAGCAGATATACAGGTGCTTCTCTGTATAAAGCTCTCGCCAGGACGATTTTCATCTTCTCTTCATAAGTTAATTGACTTTCTATCAGTTTTGTTCGAAGGCCATAGGTCAACTTCGATTCCAGTTCATCTGATAAGGCCAGCCTCAAACACCAATTCACTTTCTTTTCATCGTAAACATCCGACATAGCTACATTTTCATAGACCGAAAGATTAAAAATGTGTGGACAATCTTCCATTAAAGATATTGCCGGCAAACCTTTAGCACTTGAATAAATATTCGATTCTGTAGTAAACTTCAGCTCTCCTGATTTGAAGTCAATCTTATTCTTAACAGTTCGCACTAATAAATCAGTCTCACCATATAAGAAACAACTGCTCATTTCAGGTATTTTTAAAGAGAATCTATCTAATGAGTCTTCTTCTGATTCAACGACACACTCACACCACTCAACAGATGCCGGCATATAATCTTGAATGATTTCTTTATTATCGGTACTTATATCAAATACATCATGTAGATAGTCATATATAACAGCGCCGTGCTCGAAACTTTCTCTATGCTTCAAAACCCGGTAGAGAGTATTTAGTGCCATAGTAGAGAGAATTAAAATTGCCATCATTGTACCAGCTGTACTCTGCCCATCCATATAGTCTTTACCTGAACGATAAAAGAGAAATAAAGCTGAAGATAAGCCAATTGCTAAAGCCCCTTTTTCACACAGAACAATAGCCCTTTCATTTCTTCTGACCGTCTCCAGCATTTTTTCTTTTGCCTGTTCTTCTAAACCTTTAAAGAAAGAACTTGCCTGAGAAGCCCTTATTGAAAAAATCCCTTTTGTTAAATCATCCAGACAACTCATAAAATTCTCTGTTGAAAACTTTAATGCTCCTGCCTGATTTCTTGATAACTTAAAAGAAAGAATTGTTAGTAAAAAGGCTGGAGCCAAAGTTAAAGCAAAAAAAACAGCTTGTCCATAGTGTTCAAGCATTGCAAAAATAGCAATTAACTCAAGTAAAGCGAACAGTAAAACACCGGCACTTTCCTGCAAAAATTGTCTAATTTTGAAGACATTTTCAAAGCGATTTCTAAGTTCCCTAAAGCTTCTTTCTTTAAAGAACTCATCCGGCATAGTCATCCAACGGTTCATCAAAGAATCTAATAATAAGCCTTCACTTTTTAGAGCTGCTTTGCTCAACAGTAAACTCTGTAATCCCTGGCCCAAAATAACAGCTCCACCTGCTAGCCCAGTATAAAAGACCAACCACCGGAAAGTAGCTTCTTCTTCAAATAACCTTTCATCAATTAAACTTTGAATCAAAAAAGGAATCAACATCTCTGCAGCAACCGTCATAAGCATAAACAAAGCTGTCGGTAATATGATATTTTTGAACGGTTTTAAACAGGGAATCAGCCAGTTACTTCTGACTCCAACAGTTTTCTGGCTTCCATTCCCACTTATCTTACAAGCATAACCGCTAAAAGACTCTGCAGCCTCAGAGTAAGGCAACCAGTATACCCCCACTGCCGGGTCAGCAATTTTGACTTCTGTGTCTTTCTTTTCCAGAATGACCACCCAGTGGTTACCCTGCCAATGCGCAATCAAAGGTAAATCGACATTCTCCAGGGACTTAAACTTTGCTCTATGAAAACTCGCAGTTAAACCTAAATCATGCGCTGCACTACAAATTTGCTGACCACTTGCATTCGCTCCACATAAACTACGAGCTTCTGAAAGCACTAGATCTATACCATAAAACTGGCAAACCATAGCAAGTGATGCCGCTGCACAATCGCTGCTATCTATTTGGCGAACCAGATTCACATTGTTCTTTTTTGTAATCTGGGTCGTTCCCAGCTCTTTCCATTTTTCAGAAAAACTATTATTAGATTCACTCAATTCAGCCATCTATATACTTCACTGTAAGAGTTTTCCATACCTCGGCTGCATAAAGTTCTTTTGCATATTCTTCGACATCCTCATCATTTTTGACTGAATCAATTCCTAAAAGCTTAATCCAGAGAAATCCATCTTCATCCTTGAAAGGCCCTTCGACAACATTTGGGCAAAGATAGTCAAAGTATCTTGTCAGTGAGTCAGGTAAATCTTTTAAATAACCTTCAAAAGCTCCAAATGACTCTGCTTTATCAAAATCCTCTTCGGTGCTTCGGTAAACTTCCAATCTACAGTTTTGAAGTTCTTTTTCACATAATTTTTTCCATTCAGATAAATCATAATTAGAAAAATGTTCCTTGAGATATCCTTCATATGCAGCGCCCAATTCAACTTGAGAAGTGTAGAGGTCCTCGTGAGCACTAAACCAACAGATTAAACGCTTTATCCAGGAAGATTTTAAAGAATCAAATGCTCCTGATAAAACTATTTCTGTATAAACCTGAAACAAGGGAACATCTAACTCTGCTTCTACTACATCTGACTTAATACTCTCAGACCAGTATCGCCTGACTAAAAAAGCTTCCAGCTCACTTTCATCCAAATAATAATTAGACAACCAATCTTTTAATTCTTCGATATTCAGTAAGTCATATTCATAACGAAATTCTTTAGATGAGTCAGCAACTACGGAAGCATCGAGATTTAACCCTTGTTGTTTTGCTGTCTTTTCTGCAAGTAGTGATTGAAGCACTCTTGAGTGCCATTCAGGGTAAATTTTGAAGAATTTTAAAGCCTCAAGAAAATCCATAACTGTAAAAGCATGACCTTTTATCGAAAATAATCTCGATCGCAGCCTCGAATCCATAAGCTTTCCTTAAAATTACAGCTTTTCTTCAGCTTAGTTTCACATATATCAAAAGATTTAATTTTACAAAAGAAACAGGGGCAGATGCAAGTAGCATCTGCCCCTCGGGGACGGGCGGGGTTGTCTCACAGAAGACTGTTTTATCTGCTGACTCATCCTCCCAAATAGAACCGGGTCAAAAGACCCGGATCGGGAACGGGCGAGGTTGTCTCACAGAAGATTGAAAATACCTGTTACCCTCAAATTATGCATAAAAGCATAAGAATAAATTAAACAGGCTAGAACCAACAACTCTTTCTCAAACTTTCTAAGATAGATTATTGCACATAGTCCTAATGAAATTTTTAAGAAACCACCAAGGAATGGTCCAATAAGTGGTCCTAACATAAACGATAATTCTCTTACTATCGGATGTAGTTCGTATTTAGCTCCGAGAACATACATAAAACAGAAAGTTGAAAAGGCATCAAGAAGAGCAGTAATAACTAAAAGTACGATCCAAAAACGATATTTATCAAAAAAGCCTTGCGAATTTGCAATGAAGCGAGCTTTGATCTTGTCTAAAGCTGCTTTATTTTCTGATATAAGCTTTTCCATAAATTCTCTTAACCTCCTTGAGATGAAATAGAAATAGCATAACATAATCCAAACTTATGACAACAAAAATAAAATTCGACATAAAATATTACAAATCAATTAAATAAAAAATTTATTTTTTCCTTGAGAATCCATGAAAGACATTTATGCAGCCGTTACAATTATCACCTTTGAGAAAAAAGAAGTCTTGATTCTCAAAAGAGCAATAAATCCATTAGATCCATGGTCCGGTCACCTCTCTTTACCCGGAGGACGTATAGAAGAGACAGATAACTCTCCACACGAAGCTGCCATTCGTGAAACTGAGGAAGAGTGCGGAATTACTCTAACAAAAAGTGATTTTATACAGGAGTTACCAGTCGAAAAAGCAGGGATGGCTATTGGCAAAGCTGTAAATGTGATTCCTTACCATTACGATTTAACGGTTAAGCCCGAAATAAAACTTCAACTGGAAGAACACCAGGGTTTCAGCTGGGTAGAGATCGACTACCTCACTAATAAAGCAAATCATCTTCAAAGACATCTTTCGAAAGATTATCCAGAAATGTTATTCCCTTGTATCGATATCAAGGGAACACCTCTCTGGGGCTTTACATATAAAGTCCTTGAAGACTTTTTCTGCTGGAACAAATAGGCTAACGCCAATCCTAAAAAATATATTTCTTGTAGAAAATCTCCAAAAAATTTGCATATAGACACACTATGCGGTCTAATTTAGCATGTTTTATAACATAGTGTGTTAGCTATTTTGTAAATAGCATGTTTTATAACATAGTGTGTTAGCTATTTTGTAAATAGCATGTTAAGGAACGAAATTAAAAACCTGTTATATACTTCAATCTATAACACGTTTTATATCAATGTGATTATTTATGAGAAAAAAAATATTCAGCTTATTGCTGGGTGCTGCTGTATCTGCGTCAAATGCCGCGACACCACAAGAAAATGTTGATGCTAACTTTCCAGATAAAGGAAAAACTCCTTACCTTAGTGCTGCAGAAGAACTCAAAACTCTCGAACTACAAGACGGGTACTACCTAGAATTAGTTCTTGATGATCCCACTATCAAAGAGCCGGTAATCTCTGTCTTTGATGGTAACGGAAACATGTATGTCGCCGAAATGCGCACTTACATGCAAGATGTTGATGGCAGCGGAGCATTTAATCCAATTAGCCGCGTATCACGACATGAAGATACTAATGGAGACGGTAAATACGATAAACACACAGTCTTCGCAGATAACTTGGTTCTGCCAAGAATTATTCTACCACTTGACAATAGAATCATTATTGGTGAAACAAATACTCTTGATCTTTACTGCTATGAAGATACTAATGGTGATGGAGTCTCTGGCAAAAAGACTCTCTGGTTTAAAGGAGGGCCCCGTGGTGGTAACCTTGAACACTAGCCCAGTGGCCTCATCTGGTCAATGGATAACTGGCTTTATACGACTTACAATAATTACCGTTTAAGATTTACAAATGGTAAAGTCGAAAAAGAGAATATTCCTGGGAATGGAGGTCAGTGGGGCTTAACTCAAGACAGCGATGGCATGCCATGGTATGTAAACGCTGGCGGAGAAAAAGGGCCACTTAACTTTCAATGGCCAATAACTTATGGTGGTTCGAAAGTTCCCGACGAATTTGTTGGTGACTATAAAATTGTCTGGCCTATAGACAATATTCCAGATGTCCAAGGTGGTCTTAGAAGAGTAAGAGATGACAATACTCTAAATCACTTCACTGCTACTTGTGGGCAAGCGATTTATCGCGGTGACCGCCTTCCAGAAGATATACGCGGTGACCTTCTTTTTTCAGAACCGGTTGGTAGGCTCATAAGAAGAACAAAAATTGAAAATAAAGAAGGTGCAAAATACCTTAGTAACCCATATGAATCTGAAAAATCAGAATTCATCCGTACAAAGGATCCAAACTTCCACGTTGTGAATATGGATACAGCCCCGGATGGTTCTTTATACATAGTTGATATGTATAGAGGTATCATTCAAGAAGGTAACTGGGTACGCGAAGGCTCTTATCTAAGAAAAGTTGTTAAGCAGTATCACCTAGACGAAAATTTTGGTAAAGGTCGTATTTGGCGTCTTCGTCATAAGGGTTTTGAACTTGGTAAGCAACCAAGAATGCTTGAAGAAACACCAGCGCAATTAGTAAAACACCTATCTCACCCCAATGGCTGGTGGAGAGACACTGCTCAAAAGCTACTCATTCTTAAAGGTGATAAATCAGTAAAATCTGAATTGGAAAAACTTGTTTTTTCTGGAAAAGCACCTGAAATTAAGATGCATGCTCTTTGGACACTTGAAGGTCTTGGTATTCTCTCTTCAGGCCTAATCAGTCAGGCTTTAAATGATGAACAACCAAGAGTAAGAAAAGCGGCAATTCGTGCTAGTGAATCAGTACATATCAAAGGTGAAAAAACTCTTACTGATCTAATTTATGCTAAACTTTCTGATTCTGATGTTAATGTAAAAATGCAGGCTGTTTTAACTGCTAAGTACTTAAATCTTCCAGACTATAAAGTAAAAGTTGATGCCGCAACTAAAGATGCAACAGAAACTGGATTAGTTTTAGCACGAAATAATGTGCTCCGCCTCGTTTCAAAAAATTCACATGGACGTGTTCTTTCTAAATCTGATAGCCGCTTAATCAAACAAGGTAAAAGTATTTATTCACAACTATGTGCAAGCTGTCATGGTAAAGATGCTAAAGGTCAAAGAACTGATAAAGTTATGATGGCGCCAGCTCTTGCAGATTCACCTCGTGTAATTGGCGACAAAGGAACTGCAATAAATATTGTCATGCATGGTCTGACCGGTGAAATAGATGGCAAAACATACCCTGGAGGTCTTATGATTCCTATGGGGACTAACGGTGATAAATGGATTGCATCGGTTCTTTCATATGTCAGAACCCACTTCGGTAATAGAGCCAGCATAATCAGCCAACAAGAAGTGAAGAATATTCGCAAGTCCACCAAGAACCGTAAGACTCCATGGACACTTCCAGAGCTTAACAAAAGCTATTCAACTCTACTGACTAACAAAAAATACTGGAAACTAACTGCCAGTCATGGCCAAAAGAATGTTAAAGGAGCTGTCGACGGTAACTGGAATAAACGCTATGATTCTGCCGGGTACCAAGCTGCCGGGATGTGGTTCCAGATCGAACTTCCTAAAGTAGAAACTTTAGACACCTTAATTTTTGACGCTGGACCCTCTCAAAATGACTATCCTAAAGGCTTTATAGTAGAAACATCAATCGATGGTAAAAACTGGAATACTACAATTGATAAAGGAAAAGGCACAACAGCATTAACTGAAATCAATATGAAAGATATCAACGCTAAGTTCATCAAAGTTACTTTGACCGAAGCTCAAAGAGGCAAATACTGGTCAATTCACGCTTTAGATATCCTAAAAAAGTAAAAGACTGAAAACTGAGAGCTGTACTACTTGCAGCTCTCTTTTATAACCAAACTAACAATGCAGAGAAAGTAAAGAAAGACATCACTGTACTGACTAAAATAGAACTCGCAGTCAAGTCCGGATCACATTCTAACTGATCTGCTAATACATACCCTGCAACAGCAGTCGGCGTCGTCAGCATAATCATTACAGTTAATGTCTCCAACTTATCCATACCAAGCATTAAACTTACTACATAACCTACTAATGGAGCAATAATCGTTTTACAAATTGCGCATTGAAGTGGACCTCCAATATTACCTCTAAGAGATATCTGAGCTAATTGGCTACCAACTCCAAGCAAAGCCATAGGAAATGCTGCCTGGCCAAGTATCTTACAGATCCTGAATAAAGCCCCTTCTTCAGACATCGGAATACTAGCAAAGTTCCAAACTAAACCTAGAACACAAGCTATTATTAAGGGATTAGGCGTTAGACCCACAATGATATCTTTTCTAAGACTCTCACTTTCTTTAGTACTATGTAAAACAAGTACTGTAACACATATCAAGTTATAAATAATGATCGTCGGAGTCAGAACAAGTATCACACTATTGATAATAACTTCCGCCCTTTCTCCAGCATCTTGTACTATTGTAAAAAGAATGACAGGTAAAGCCACAAAAGCTAAGTTACCTCTACCTGCAGTTTGAACTGCCGCCCCTCTCGACGCCCTCGGCTTCTTGGTAATCACAGCAAATAAATACCCAAGAATCATGGCAGTTAATGTCCCTGCCATCATACAGATAAAAATATTACCTGCTGTCTTCGCTTCCAGCTTGGCATTGGCAACTTTATAAAAGAGGAAAATAGGCAGAGCCAACCAATAAGCCAGCTTATTTAGCCCCTTCTGAATCTCAAGAGTAATAAAATTAATCTTAAAGAGATAATACCCGACAAGTATAAGGGCAAATACAGGAAAGATACTATTAAATACTGTATTGATTATCTCTAACATTTTCGATCTCTACTTTAGTTTCGACGACATTAGTAGACTTTAGAAATAATTCTTCTTAAGAGAAATAGTTTTTGTCACTTAAAACAAAAAAGCCCTGATTCCGCTTTAGGCAGAATCAGGGCATAAAAAAAGGCTGGCGGCGATCTACTCTCCCACAATCTACATGCAGTACCATCGACGCGAAAGAGCTTAACTACCGAGTTCGGGATGGGATCGGGTGTGACCTCTTTGCTATAGCCACCAGCCAGAGCTGTCTTCGACAGTTTTATTATTTGGTTCCTGATTAAAGGAAGCCTACTGTCGATTTAAAATCTTGACTGAAAGTAAAAGTAAATAATCTTGTCTTAGTTAGATAACAACTAGCTTCTAGTTCATACCTATTTTCTTATTAACTCTGATTAGCTCATAGCTAATAAGAAAAGGTGGTCAAGCCTCACGGCTGATTAGTACTGGTCAGCTCAACACATTACTGTGCTTACACCTCCAGCCTATCGAGGTTGTAGTCTTCAACCTGCCTTTAGAAGGACAAGTCCTTGGGATATCTCATCTTCAGGGGGGCTTGGCGCTTAGATGCTTTCAGCGCTTATCCTTTCGCGACATAGCTACCCAGCAATGCTCCTGGCGGAACAACTGGAACACCAGAGGTCACTCATTCCCGGTCCTCTCGTACTAAGGAATGCTCCTGTCAAATATCCTGCGCCCGCAGCGGATAAGGACCGAACTGTCTCACGACGTTCTGAACCCAGCTCGCGTACCACTTTAATCGGCGAACAGCCGAACCCTTGGGACCTTCTTCAGCCCCAGGATGTGATGAGCCGACATCGAGGTGCCAAACCGCGCCGTCGCTATGGACGCTTGGGCGCGATCAGCCTGTTATCCCCAGAGTACCTTTTATCCGATGAGCAACGGCGATACCACTTTCCACCGCTGGATCACTAGGTCCTGCTTTCGCAACTGCTCGATCCGTCGATCTTACAGTAAGGCATACTTATACCCTTACGCTCTACGCATGATGGCCGACCATGCTGAGTATACCTTTGAGCTCCTCCGTTACTTTTTGGGAGGAAACCGCCCCAGTCAAACTGACACTCTGAAACTGTCCCACGCCCGGTTTCACGGGTTCGTGGTTAGACATCCAGATTTACAAGGGTGGTATTTCACTTGGTGACTCCTAACGCCCTGACGAACGATGATCACAGTCTCCCACCTATGCTACACATGCAAACCCGAATGCCAATATCAGATCACAGTAAAGGTTCATGGGGTCTTTCCGTCCTGCTGCGGGTACCCGGCATTTTCACCGGAATTACAATTTCACCGAGATCCACGTTGAGACAGTGCCCAGATCATTACACGATTCGTGCAGGTCGGAACTTACCCGACAAGGAATTTCGCTACCTTAGGACCGTTATAGTTACGGCCGACATTCACCAGGGCTTCATTTCGGAGCTTTGACCGAAGTCTAACCCCTCCATTTGACCTTTTGGCATTGGTCACGTGTCACACCCTATACATCCTCTTAACGAGTTAGCAGAGTGCTATGTTTTTGCTAAACAGTTGCCTGGGCCTCTTTATTGCAACCACTAGAAGCTTTGAAGAGCAAGTCTTCTCACCTCACGTGGCACCCCTTATCCCGAAGTTACGGGGCCAATTTGCCGAGTTCCTTAACGTGGTTTCTCTCGCGCGCCTTAGTCTACTCGACCATTCCACCTGTGTCGGTTTACGGTACGGGTACTTTATCTTCAACGTTTAGAAGCTTTTCTTGGCAGTGTGGTATCAACAGTTCGCTTTCGCACCGAAGTGCTACTAACGCCTTTCGGGTCTCGGCCGTATATCACGCGGATTTACCTACGTGAAAGCCTACATCCTTAGACTTCAATCCAATAAGAAGCCTGCCTAACCTGCTGCGTCCCTCCATCACTCTGATAAAGTAGTACAGAAATATTAATCTGTTATCCATCGACTACGCCTTTCGGCCTCGCCTTAGGTCCCGACTAACCCCGGGCGGACGAACCTTCCCCGGGAAACCTTGGAATTTCGGCGACAGGGATTCCCACCCTGTTTTTCGTTACTTATGTCTGCATGGTCACTTCTGTATGGTCCAGCATGGGTTCCCCCACACCTTCTCTCCTATACAGAACGCTCTTCTATCGCGGCGCTTAAAGCGCCACCCGCATCTTCGGTTATATACTTGAGTCCCGTTTATTTTCGGCGCAGAATCACTCGACCAGTGAGCTATTACGCACTCTTTAAATGGTGGCTGCCTCTAAGCCAACATCCTGGCTGTCTAAGCAACTCCACATCCTTCTCTCCACTTAGTATATGATTAGGGACCTTAGATGGCGGTCTGGGCTGTTTCCCTCTTGTCTACGCAACTTATCTCACATAGACTGACTCCTGCGGTTACACAATCGGTATTCGGAGTTTGATATTTGTTGGTACCCCGGTAGGGGCCCGCGAAAAATCAGTAGCTCTACCCCCGACTGCTACTAACGCAAGGCTAGCCCTAAAGCTATTTCGAAGAGAACCAGCTATCACTGAGTTTGATTGGCCTTTCACCCCTACCCACAAGTCATCCAAACGTTTTTCAGCACGTCCTGGTTCGGTCCTTCACTCGATGTTACTCGAGCTTCAACCTGCTCATGGGTAGATCACTCAGTTTCGGGTCTACTGCATACGACTTAAATTCGCTCTATTAAAACTCGCTTTCGCTTCGGCTCCGTGTCATTACACTTAACCTTGCCGTATACAGTAAGTCGCAGACTCATTATGCAAAAGGCATGCAGTAGGGCCAAAGCCCGCCTACACTTTGTAGATGTATGATTTCAGGATCTATTTCACTCCCCTCACGGGGTTCTTTTCGCCTTTCCCTCACGGTACTGGTTCACTATCGGTCACCAACGAGTATTTAGCCTTGGAAGGTGGCCCTCCCGGATTCAGACCTGGTTTCACGTGTCAGGCCCTACTTGGGATACCTACAGAATCATTCTAAATTTCATACAAGGGACTATCACCCGCTATGGTTCAGTTTTCCAACTGATTACACTATCTATCATTTCATCATCAAAGGTCCCGCAACCCCAGAAAGTAAACTTTCTGGTTTAGGCTCTTGCGCGTTCGCTCGCCGCTACTAGCGCAATCTCGGTTGATTTCTTTTCCTTCAGGTACTGAGATGTTTCACTTCCCTGAGTATCGCCCCGTTAACCTATTTATTCAGTTAACGGTGACTGGACATAACTCCAGCCGGGTTCCCCCATTCGGACATCTCCGGATCAAAGTCGGTTTGCGACTCCCCGAAGCTTTTCGCAGCTTACCACGTCCTTCATCGCCTGTTGGTGCCAAGGCATCCATCATACACCCTTAGTAACTTGACCACCAATAAATTGTTTCGAACTTATTAATGGTATAAACGCTAAAAAGGTTTAATTGTTTATCTAATTTTTTTCTCGATGACTTATAAAGTTATCAACTTTATAAGCTAATCATTAAGATCAACTATATTTTCTTCAAGAATTAAAATTCCTGGCGAAGTTATAGCTTCTCTTGCAAGATTTATCTTTACTTTACTTCCAATGTCAAAAATCAATTATTCTTTGAGAACCTGTATTCTTAAAGAAATGAGATCGTTTGATCTCTGAATAGTATGATTGAGTTAAAGGTGTGTTTAATTTTTTTGTTGATTGAAAATTTCTTATCAATCATCATCCCGAAGGATGATTAGCCATATCCACCTATATTAGGCTTATCGGTTATTAATGATAAGCGAGTGTGGATTGCTCCTTAAAAAGGAGGTGATCCAGCCGCTGGTTCCCCAACGGCTACCTTGTTACGACTTCATCCCAGTCACCGGGCACACCTTCGACGTCTCCCTCTGCAAGCAGTTGGTACGACGGCTTCGGGTGCACCAGGCTCCCATGATGTGACGGGCGGTGTGTACAAGGCCCGGGAACGTATTCAAGGCGTCGTAGCTGATACGCCTTTACTAGCGATTCCGACTTCATGGAGTCGAGTTGCAGACTCCAATCCGAACTGAGACGACTTTTAACGGATTAGCTCAACCTCGCGGTATCGCTGCCTTCTGTAGTCGCCATTGTAGCACGTGTGCAGCCCTGGGTGTAAGGGCCATACTGACTTGACGTCGTCCACGCCTTCCTCCCGATTGACTCGGGCAGTCTCACTAGAGTCCCCACCATTACGTGTTGGCAACTAGTGACATGGGTTGCGCTCGTTGCCGGACTTAACCGAACACCTCACGGCACGAGCTGACGACAGCCATGCAGCACCTGTATATCTGCTCCGAAGAGAAATCCCGTTTCGGGGACGGTCAAATATATGTCAAACCCAGGTAAGGTTCTTCGCGTTGCCTCGAATTAAGCCACATGCTCCACCGCTTGTGCGGGCCCCCGTCAATTCCTTTGAGTTTTAGTCTTGCGACCGTACTTCCCAGGCGGTACACTTATCGCGTTAGCTTAGACACCGAAGGGGCTAATTCCCCCGACATCGAGTGTACAACGTTTACGGCTAAGACTACAAGGGTATCTAATCCTTTTCGCTACCTTAGCTTTCGTCCCTCAGGGTCAATACCGGCCCAGTAAGCTGCTTTCGCCTTTGATGTTCCTTGTGATATCTACGCATTCCACCGCTACACCACAAATTCCACTTACCTCTACCGGATTCTAGATGAACAGTTTTCAATGCAGGTTCGAGGTTGAGCCTCGAAATTTCACATCAAACTTATTCATCCCCCTACGGACCCTTTACGCCCAGTAAATCCGAATAACGCTCGCCACCTACGTATTACCGCGGCTGCTGGCACGTAGTTAGCCGTGGCTTCCTCTGAAGGTACAATCAAATGTTTTTCCCTTCTGACAGAGGTTTACGACCCGAAAGCCTTCATCCCTCACGCGGCATTGCTCCGTCACGCTTTCGCGCATTGCGGAAGATTCTCGACTGCAGCCTCCCGCAGGAGTCTGGGCAGTGTCTCAGTCCCAGTGTGGGTGACCATCCTCTCAGACCACCTACCCGTCATAGCCTTGGTAAGCCGTTACCTTACCAACTAGCATAATGGGACGCGAGCCTATCCCCAAGCAGTAAACCTTTAGTCACTTTAAAATGCTAAAAAGTAACCACATCCGGTATTAGCTGTCGTTTCCAACAGTTATTCCAAACTTGGGGGCAAGTTGCTCACGCGTTACTCACCCTTTCGCCACTCTCACCGAAGTGAGCGTTCGACTTGCATGCCTAATCCATGCCGCCAGCGTTCATTCTGAGCCAGGATCAAACTCTCCGTTACTTTTCCACCGAAGTGGAAATTCTTAACACGCCAATATTAAATTGGCCGGAGTCCTAAAACTCAATTCATACTATTCAATTATCAAAAATCTCTGTTCTAACAACCCCCTGTTTGGGTTGTTTGCCGCTGCCTTGTTTGCGACGGCCCCATAGAGTATCCCCATTCTTATTTTCGGCAAACCGCTTTTTTCACTTTTTTGAAGTTTTTTAGAAAGCTTATTTATTCATGCTCAGATTGACTGTTTGTAAGACATTTGTATATAGTATGCTCCAACAAAAAATGAAGTAAGGATCTCCCTTGAAAAAATATGGTTTAATCGGCTGGCCCGTGGCTCACTCTGTATCGCCAGCTATGCAAAACGCCGGATTTGATGCTGCATCGATTGATGCGAACTATGAAAAAGTAGCCGTATCTCCTGAAGAGATGAATAAAGTCATCCCTGAAATGAAAGAATACTTTGCCGGTTGGAACTGCACCGTACCTCACAAACAACACATCATAGAATTTCTAGATGAGATCGACCCTCTAGCTAAGGCTCTCGGAAGTGTCAACACAGTAGTTAATATAGATGGCAAGTTTAAAGGCTACTCCACAGATGGGTATGGAATGGAAGTATCCCTTAAAGAAAGTTTCGACAAAGACATAAAAGGTACCAGTATCCTATTTATAGGTGCCGGAGGTGCTGCCGGTGCTGTTGCTCTTCACTTCGCTCTTCAAGGAGCCAGTCGCATAGCTATCATAAATAGAAGTGCTGAAAAAGCTGAAAATCTTGCCAAAGAAGTTTCTGAAATCAATGCTAAAGTAATCGCAGAAGCAGATGCTCTTGACTGTTCGACTTTGGATTTAGATAATTATGAAGTCATTATTCAAAGTACCAGTCTTGGTCTGCGTGCCGACGACCCGGCGCCATTTGATGCGACTCGCCTAAGTAGCAGTCACCTGGTAGTGGATATGATTTACAAAGAAACGGCATTTCTTAAAAAAGCTCAAGAAGCCGGCTGCCAGACTACTGACGGTGAAGGCATGCTTTTACATCAGGGTGTTAAAGCCTGGGAAATCTGGACGGGCCAAAAAGGACCTGTTGACGATATGAGAAAAGCTCTTAAGGAAGCTTTAGGGAAATAAACCATAAATGTTAGAGTACTATAGTTACGAAAAACTGACGTTCTTAATTTACGAACACTTCAGTACCTTTGGTGTAATTTTTTCTTTTGCTTTTGGTGCCTGCATAGGCAGCTTTTTAAATGTCTGCATATGGCGCTTACCAAGAGGAGAGAACTTATCTTATCCAAGTTCACATTGCCCTAACTGTAATTACTCAATTCCTTCATACGAGAACATTCCTATTCTCGCATGGTTATGGCTACGCGGTAAGTGTAAAAACTGCCGCATAGGAATCTCCCCACGCTACGTTATCATAGAAACGATCACTGCCCTGATTTTTGTGTTTATCACCTGGCAAGCTCAAAACATACGCTTACCAATCGAACAATTACTCGCCCTCTACTTTTTAGCGTCTGCTTTCATTTGCATAATCTTAATAGATATAGAGCACTTAATTATACCTGCTAAAATTACCTTGAGCGGATACGTCACTGCTGGTGCTCTCTGCCTGCTACTACCACATGCAATCATTTTACCCAGTGATCATTCTCTTTTTAATCTAAAAGGTGATCTTAACTGTCTCACCCAAAGATTTAGTGACCTGGCTGACTCTCCTCGACTATTAGCTTTTTCTTATAGTATCTTTGGGTTTATTGCTGGTTATGCCATTCTTTGGTCTGTTGTTGAGCTGGGCAAGGCTCTATTCGGTAAACAGAAGTTTCAATTTAAAGATGAGATCAAGATCACCTTAACTAAAGAAGGTGCTCAGTCTGAAGGTGATGAACTCCTGCCGTGGGAAGATATATTTGACAGGGAAACAGATACTCTGGAAATAAAGGTTAATTCCGGAAACTGGAACATAAAAAATGAAAATGGGGAGTTGCTAAAACAGAATCTTCAAGTCAACCACAAAGGTTTTGAGTTAGCTGATGATAAGACTTATTCTCTTGAGGACATCAATTCTATAGAGATTATGACTAATGAATTCATTCTACCCCGTGAAGCAATGGGCCGTGGCGACACAAAGATGCTAGCCATGATAGGCGCATTGCTCGGCCCTTCTGGGGCTTTATTCACTCTAATGATCGCTACTTTTTTAGGATGCTTAATAGCTGGAACAGCGATGTTGTTTGGCCTTTTAAAGAAAGGTAAACAAATCCCATTTGGCCCCTACTTGGCAATCGCAGGCTTTGCCTGGATGCTATACTGGCCACAATTGACCCGAGTATACTATAAAATCCTTGATTATCTGGTAAACATTATGGCTACACTTTTATGAAATGGCTCCTGATCCCAGGGTGGTCAACTCATCCTTCTATTTTTTCATCCTACAGTAAGCTCTTCACTGACCAGGTCGGATACAATTGGGGCTTTGAAGAAAATAAAAAAAGAACTGGTGATGCTGAAATTGCCGAAATTCTAAAAGATGATTATTCCATACTTTGCTACTCCATGGGGACACTTAAAGCACTAGAACTCAGTCTAACTCATAAGCCTAAAAAGATTATTTCCATTGGCGGTTTCGCATCTTTTTGTAACAATAACAAAAGGCGTGCGATGCACATCAACTTAATGCTCAGAGGACTCAAAAAAGATCATAAAAAAATCCTCGATGATTTTGCTAAAAACGCTCAGCTTTCAGAGCCGAAATCGTGCAAATGGAACCTAAGCAACCTCGAAAGTGGCCTCATATCACTTCGGGATGACGATTTTTCTACAATCAGCAAATCAAGTAACCTTGACATTCTGCTTATAGAAGGTATTCAAGACGCCATTGTTCCAAATGATATTTCACAGAAACTTTTAAATGGTCCTGGAAGTAGAAATAGTGTTCAGATTGATGGTGGACATGGAATGGTTGAAACTAATGTAAATGAAATAAGTCGGATAATCAGCGATAACCTATGAAAGCCAGGTTTTCCCGGAAGGCTAAATACTACGATAACGCGTCCCAGGTTCAGCAGGAATCTGCAGATTTACTTTTAGAAGCAATCAAAAAGTATATCCCTTCACCTCAGAAAGCTGCAGACCTTGGTACCGGCACTGGTTATCTACCGCAAAAATTAATTGCCATCTTTCCTAATCTACATATAGATTGCTGTGACATATCAGTCGAGATGCTTACTATAGTCAAAAATAATGTAAAGATCCGCGATAACATTTCGATCCACCAATGCTCAGATGCTCCGCGACAGAATTACGACATTGTAAGCAGCAATTTCAGCCTTCAATGGTTTAAAGACATTCAAACAACTCTAAAAAGCTGTCAAGAGAAACTATCTAAAGATGGCATACTCGCGATCTCAATTCCGGTAGAAGGTACATTTAACCACCTTCAAAATGCCATCAGTGAATCTAAAGTTAACATACAAATTCCACAGCTGCCCAAAGCTGAAGAAATCATTTCTTCGCTAAACACGAGTCAAATTGTTAAACAGCATAGATTTGAACTTTACGAAACTTTCCCGAACACATTGGACTTTCTCAGAGGATTGCATAAAATAGGTGCAACTAAGGAGGGGCCAGTGAGTCCGGCTAAAGAGCTTAGAAAACTTATAGCCTGTCACGATAAAATTTTTAAAGGCCCGGTTAAAGCCAGATATAAAGTTTTACAGGTTATTTTAAAAAACTAAGCAATGTATAAATTTCTTTTTTCCTTTATCCTTTTCTTCAGTCTTTTCTGTCATGCTCAGGATGAAGAAAAGATTAAAACCACTCCTGAAATTGTTAATCTAACCTTAAATGGTTTCCTCGAAGAAGCACAAGATGAAGACTGGGATGATGCAAAAGGCTACTTCCTATCTAAGAACATAAGTGAAACTCAGCTTAAAGATTTTGCCGATGTCGTAGTTAAAGTCCAGTCCTACCTCAAACGCCATGCCATCACTCCAGTCAGCGAAGGCGAAAAACTTATTTCAATTCCTCTTAGACAAAGCGTCATATATCTTCACAAAATTGAAGAGAAATGGCACTTCACAAATGGCACCCTGGCCAACATCTCCCGTCTACATGGAATGGCAGACCTACTCAACAGCCCCGAGAAAACTCTGGATTATTTCCGCTTACAGGTCAAAGCCGGTGATTACGATGAAGCAATGGGCTGCTTTGTACCTGATACTGGTTATAAGTACGATGAGAAAAAACTTTCTCTTCTCGGAGAAGTTGTCGATCACCTGCGTAAAAGTAACGTTGTCGGCCAATTTCAGGGTAAAGGCGAAAATGTAACACTTATAACCTATCCAATTGGTGACAGAAGCATCGCTCTCGTTCGGCAATCCGGCGATTGGCTAATAACCATAAACACGCGCAACAAAATCAACGTCATATACCAAGACTATAAAACCACACACGTTAGAAGCATCTTCCCTGAAGAGCTGAACGATACTTACCTGATCATGAAAAACTGGCAGTGGATTGGTGTCCTCGCCATTATTATCATTGGTATCATTGCTCAGTGGATTCTTCAGTTTCTATTTAAAAAGACTGTCATTAAGCGGTTCGTCCATGGCAATAATATAGAAGTCAGAAAGCCTCGCTTTGCCTCTGTATCGATCTTTTGTATTTCTATAAGCTGGTACTTCTTAACACCTGTTTTGAGCCTTGATGTTGAAGGTGTCAAAACTTTCATGAATGCGGCTATATTGACCATGATCGTCAGTGCCATGTTTATCCTTGTACGCGGTACCGACATTGTCAAAAATGTATTATTAGCCAAAGCCAAAGAGACTGATAATAAAGTCGATGATGTATTGATTCCTATGTTTCACAAGATCATCCGCTTGGCAATCTTCATAATCGGCTTGATTTTAATCGCCAGTAATATCGGCGTTAATGTCGCGGGCTTGGTCGCTGGTTTAGGTATCGCCGGCATGGCTTTTGCACTCGCTGCCAAAGATACAGTTGAAAACATCTTCGGTTCAGTCACAGTCCTCACAGATAAACCTTTTGAAGTCGGTGACTGGGTAGTTATAAATGGAGTGGAAGGTACGGTCGAACAAATTGGCTTGAGGAGTACTCGCATTCGCACATTCTACTGTTCACAGGTCAATGTCCCTAACTCAACTTTAATTAAAGCAACGGTCGACAATTACGGTCGTCGCACCTATCGAAGAATCAAAACATATCTCTCGCTCACCTATGATACTCCACCTGAAAAAATCGAAGCATTCTGTGAAGGTGTCCGCGAAATCATCCGCAATCACCCAACAACTAGAAAAGACTACTACCATGTCTATTTAAACCAATTCAATGCGGCATCTTTGGACGTCCTTCTCTACTGCTTCATTGATTGTGATGACTGGGCTATTGAACTTCGCGAAAGGCAGAGGCTTTTCATGGACATCATGCGTTTAGCAACCAGACTTGAAGTCGAGTTCGCATTCCCTACTCAGACTATCCATATGGCAAACAGCGAAGACCTGCATGCTCCCGTAAAAGAGACCAGTTTGGATAATATAGCAGTAGCTTATGAATCAGGTAAAAAAGAAGGCATGGACATCATCTCTGAAACAAAAAACATCAAAGGTACTGCATTTCCGAACAGCATTGATTATCATAAGGGTAACCCTTACATTGAACCGAAGAAATAAAAAATGCTCATAAGCCAAGCCCAAATAGATAAACTTAAAAAGTTTATTACCGAAGGTGTCTGGCAGATAGATACTTCAATCTTACCTGCCAGTAAAAAGTTAGGTTTTACTTCCCTTAGAGTACTAATCATCCTTATTAAAGGCTTCAAAAAAGATAACTGTACCATGCAGGCTGCTGCACTGACGAATATCACCCTTATGTCAATGGTACCGATGATGGCCTTCATGTTCGCCATAGCAAAAGGACTTGGTTTTTATTCAGACCTTGAACAAATCATCAATGAAAAGGTTGCAGAGTACCCAGGCGTTCTCGAGGTTTCAACTCAGCTCTTCACAATGATTGAGAAAACGAATTTCAAAGCTTTGGGTTCAATTGGTATCCTTCTATTGCTTTGGACTGTAATCAGTGTCATGTCAAAAATCGAAAACAGCTTCAACACCATATGGGGTTTGAGCAAACCCAGAGACTTCTTAACTCGTTGCAAAGAGTATCTTATCACCGTAATGATCGTCCCTTTTGCCTTACTCGCTTCTGCATCAATTAGTACAGCACTAAGAACGGGTACAGTTGCCCAAAAAGCAATTGCTTTTCTCGGTGACTATTCCATTATTTACGATGCTTTCTTGTGGATCGTTTCGCCTTGTATGGTCGCTCTTGCTTTTTGTTACCTTTACAAGTTCCTGCCGAATACCAAAGTTAGGGTTTTACCGGCATTTTTAGCAGCCTTGATCACAACTTTTCTTTGGCAATTCACCCAATACATCTTCGTAAAGTTCCAGATTGGTATAAGTAACCATAACCAGATCTATGGTACTTTCTCCGCAATACCACTCTTTCTCACATGGCTCTACATGAGCTGGATGCTGATTCTCTTTGGAGCAGAGCTCTCATTTTCAATTCAAAACCACAATACTTTTGAAGATGAAAGAACTACCGATGACTTCAGCCAAAGAACCCTATTGAATCTATCGCTTTGCATGGTCCTAAGCTTAGCTAAAAGCTTCTTCAAGGGAGAAGAATGGAGAGCTTCCGACTTCATGAAAAAATACACCATACCGACACGACTCGGTCATAAAGTCACTAAAATGCTGGTAGATGGAAATATCATCAAATCGGTAAATCCTATAGAAACAATCTACTTACCTGCGCAAGACCTTCAGCACATGACTCTGTGGAATATATACGAAGCTATTTTTGGTATTAAAGACCCTATACTGAACAATTTACACGATGAAGAGCTCAAAGAAATAATGGCGTTCAATAACGAAAAGCTGGAATCATACTCTGAGACTCTAATGAGCCACAAAGTTTATGACCTGGTGAATGACGAATGAAGTTTAATATCCTTCAATTTGACGAGATAGACTCCACCAACCAATACTTACTGCAAAATACTCTTGAGCTACCTGATTTTTCAGTTGCTGTAGCCAAGCGACAAACTGCCGGCAGAGGTAGAAAAGGCAGAAAATGGCACTCTCCTGAGGGGGGGAACCTCTATTTTTCCCTATTAATTAAATCTCCTGATATCGCCTTTGAAGAACTGTCTTCAATTCCACAAATAATGGCTTTAGCTATTTGTGAATCCTTACAAAGTTGCGGGATAGAAAACAGTTGGATCAAGTGGCCAAATGATATCTTTGTAAATCAAGCCAAAATCTGTGGCGTTCTTTGCGAAACCAGATTAAAAGGCATGACTCTGGAAGGACTCATCATCGGAGTTGGCTTAAACGTCAACATGACTAAGAGTGATCTTTCACAAATCGATACAGCTGCAACCTCAATGCTAGTCGAGAGTAATGACAATGAGCCTTATTCAGTTCTTGAAACACTTCATGTTATTCTAAGATCTTTTGAGAAACACTTTGCTACCTGGTCCGTAAAGTCAAGACGCTCAGAGCTCGTCGAACTCTGGCGGCAAAACAGTCTACTTATTGGCAAAGCGGTAAAATTACTGGATGACGAAAAAGCGATCTATGGCACGGTTGTAGATTTCTCCGAAAATGGTGAAATCATCCTACAAACAGAAGCCGGTATGAAAAATTATTCATACGGCGATCTATCTCTTCGTCTGCAGTAATTACTCGACCATGGCGTTTGAGTAAACCTGCTCGTAAACATACTCGATCTCTTTTGGACTAAGAGCCCTATTGAAAATAGTTATTTCGTCCAACATGCCATCCCAGTGACTTTTATAATGGGAGTGACTCATAAGGTCACTTTTTAGCTTAGTGCCAATTGAGAGAATCTTAGTTTCTGCAGGGTAATTAATTTTCGGTGTTTTAAGAGAAGTTACGATTTTTCCATTGCGATAAAGATATAAATGTTCACCGTCGTGAACAAAGGCAACATGCTGCCAGGTTCCAAGCGGAAACTTCACACTTTCCCTCATATGAATAGATCTTCCATGAAGATAAACGTCATCTCTGTTTTGTAATTCTGGAGAATCATAAAACGAGTCATCTTCTGGAAGTATTTCGATATCCAAATATCCAAACTCATCTAAACCAAAGTGGAATTGACCTTTAGTACCATCCACCCAATTCTTCATAATAGTTGCCCACTTAGTTCGACTCTTCGCCTTAACCCAGGCCATGCCGGTAATTTGACTGTCTTTAGTCTTAGGATAATCTTTCACAAAAATATGCGAACCTGTATTAGCTCCTCCTATACGAATGGCCGGTCCAAACTTTCCTTGCTTAAAGAAGTTGCTCTGTTCTTTTACACCACGGGATTTACCGTTATTTTTGTAAAGTGAATAATCAACCAGTACTCCATCTTCCTGAACATCCATAGGGTAGTATAGGACGGGATTCATTTTAACTATTTCTTTCGCATACTTGGCATTTGGAGTTTCAAGCTGACGAATAAAAAGATCACTGCGATAGTCTATACCAGAGAAAGTCAATTGGTTGTTTTTATTATAGATAACTCGTAAAGCTTCACCTGCTTTTAAAATCGTCTTATTTGAAGAAATCTCTTCGGTTGCTTCGACTTTCACAAGCCCCTTATAAACATGAACATCCAAATTCTCAAATTGATTATAATCCACAGAAAACTCAGTACCCAAATCTTCAACAACAATTCCCGGGCAAAGAACTTTATAGTTCACATCATTAGGGGAATAAATAGAAGCTTTGCCACTCAAAAGTCTCATAGAGTTATCATTTACCAGTTCATAGCGGCAAGGAGACTCTAGGATAACTGTAGCGCCATTGTCATATTTTATTTTAACAATACCGTTTTTTAGGTTGTATTCCCCAGCCGGAACATCTGATCCATCTGTAAGCTTCTGGCCATGTTGTCCGCCATACTCAAAATCAGCAAATATATTTCGGTCTATTTTGGCAAGGTACTCACCTCTCTCGACCGGAATCTCACCTGTTCCTCTCTGAAGCGAGGCAACAGTAAAAGCTAAAGCCAAAAGAGCTGCGATAGCAAAGATCACTTTATGAGAACTAGAACTCTTCATTTTAAAAGAGGTAGTTAAAAGCTCACGTGAAAGCTGGCCACTATTTGACTCAAGAGTTCCTTGCAGTCGGCAAAAATCCTGATAGAACTGCCGATTACTTTCACTTTTTGTTATAAATTTTTCGAGTTGTTCAGACTGTTCTTTGGTCAACTCTCCATCGACCATAAGATTCAGTAAATCTTCAAACTCTCTATCTTCTTTTGTATTCATCATTAATTTCTACTATGCACACAGTCAATTAAGTTCTTCCGGGCTCTAAACAAAGTTTGAGACACCGAATTTTCATTCGCCGATATATCCGATGAGATCTGCTTTAAGGAATGACCATGTATATATTTATTTCTTACAATCTTTTTTTGTTTATCCGGCAATTTATCTATACATTCATCAAGAAGAGAAAACTTCGTTTCTGTTTCCTGCTTCTCGAAATCATCTGAATTTTCGGAAAGGTCATTAAAAGTATTCTCTGAGAAAACCAGCTTTTCTCGTGAACGCCTCTTCCTAAAGGCCATAACTTGAAACCTTGCAACCGTAAACGCCCAGGCGCGAAAACTGGTTCCCAGCTGAAATGATTGCTGCTTTTTCAGAATAACAATATTTGCCTCCTGAAGAACATCTTTCGAGTCATTATAATTTCCCGTCAGGGATAAAATATAAGCAAAAAGATCACCTTGAAGATGATCAAGTTCTTTTATAATCAATTCAGTTTTCTTCACTAGTTATGAGCAACCCACTTTAGCATACAAATACTAAATATAGCCATAAATTAACAATCCCGCCAGAAGCAGATATAATCCTCTTATAAATTTACACAACATTCCAGGAGGCTACCTGAACCTCCCCTAAACACTTTAACATAGACAGACACATAAAAAACTTACGGAAGCTTTTAATTTATTTTATTTTCAATATTTACTGAAAATTAAAACACACAAGATATTAGTAAAGATGAAAAAAAGGAGCGAATGATGAACCGCCTGGTAAAAGACGGAAATGCAGAAAGAGGGAAAGTGATCTTTGATTTCACAAAAGGAAGCAAAAATATAATCTATCTGATACTCGGTATTTATGGTCTGATATGTTTGCCTACTTTGGAAAATTTATTGATCACGGCATTTTTAGGTTTTGGTACTATGTACATAGGAGTCGTTGCCTTCCACAGACTTCTTATTCATCGAAGCTTTCAGTGTCCGAAATATCTTGAATATTTACTGGTTTTCCTGGCTAATTTTAGTGGCATGGGTGGCCCCATAAGCCTCGTTAGAATTCACGATTTTCGTGATTGGGCTCAAAGAAAGAAGAACTGTCACCCATATTTCAATCATAAGGAGAACTTCTTTATGGATGGCTTTCAACAACTGTTTTGCAAACTTCAACTTGATGATCCGCCTGAGTTTAAAATTGAAATAGCTGATAGCCTTTTCTATCGACATCTAGAAAGATTCGGTTTTATCTATCACTTACCAGTTACTCTATTTTTATACTACCTGGGAGGGGTCGGTCTTGTTTGTACTGGTATCTTTTTGAGAATGTTTATGGCACCAGCCGGGCATTGGTTAGTTGCCTATGGTTTACATAACTTTGGTCAGCAACCCACAATCAACAAAGAAGCTGGAACTCAAGGATATAATATTCCCATACTTGCTCTTTTTACCTTTGGCGAAGCTTACCACAACAATCACCACAGGTTTCCGGATCTTGCCTGCAACCAATTTAAAAAAGGAGAAATTGATCCAGCATGGTGGCTTATTTTATTAATGAAGAAACTGAACTTAGCGACGAATATCAAAACATTTCGAGCCTAGCAATAAAAAGCCCGGATCAAATAATCCGGGCCCTACTACACGCTAAAGACAATTTAGGCTAATTCAACCACCGCCTTTACAACCCCGGTCTCAGGTATGAGCCAATCATCAAAGACACTAGGCATTTCATCGAAAGAACTTCGGTGCGTCACCATGCAAGTACTCACAACTTTCCCTTCACGCATAAGATCTGTCACTCTGGCAAAATCTTCCAAGGTGGCATTTCGACTACAAAGAATAGTCAATTCGCGTTTGTGAATATCTGTATGTGTGTAAGTTATCTCACCTTTAGTAAGACCTACATAAACCAAATTCGCACTGTGTCCACAGTAATTAACTGAGTCCATCATGGCTTCGGCATGACCAGTTGCATCGATAACAGCAGACGCGAACTCGCCATTGGTCAATTCACTAACTTTCAAAGCTGCATCCGGTCCCGCTTTCACAACATCTACACCAAACTCATCAGAACAAAACTTCAAGCGTTCTTCATTCATATCAACAACAATAACACGTCCGCCATTCGCCTTAGCGAACTGTACACAACCCAAGCCAATAGGGCCTGCGCCGACAATCACAATATTATCGCCATTTTGAACATTGGCTCTTCTAACGGCATGAGCACCGATTGCTAGGCATTCTACTAAAGCCATTGAGTCAAAGTCGACTCCATCAACTGCCAATACATGAGTTGCTGGAACACTTAAGTACTCACACATTCCGCCATCTTGATGAACCCCGATAACCCGCATATTTGCACAACAATTAGTAGCCCCTTTACGGCAAGCCAAACATTCACCACAGTGTAAATAAGGAATGATAAGAACTGCCTGGCCTACTTTAAAATCTGAATCCCCAGCTTCTTCAATCTCACCTGAAAGCTCATGCCCTAAAACTCTTGGGTACTCAAAAAATGCCTGATTTCCCTGAAAAGCATGTAGGTCAGTACCACAAATACCAACTCTTTTAATCTTTACTAAAACCTCATCATCTGCTATTTGAGGCTTTTCTTCATGACGCCAATTCCACTGGCCTGGTTTTTCACATACTAAAGTTTTCATAAATTTCTCCAGTGATTAATTTTGAATTGATTTGTTAATGCCATTGTTACGCACAGTCTCCAACACTTCTCCCAAAGCGAGTACAAATGCATCCTGCATACTTTCGGGAACAGGCCAAAATTGCTTATCCACTATTGCCTGCGCTGCATCTACTCCACTTTTACCATGAAGCGAAAGAATGAACTGCATAGACTCTTGATTATCTTTCAATAATCCCCAACTTGTCTCTAACACTCCCGGCTCGACTTCCTTGCCTTTGTAGAATTCCAGGAACACTGCCACTGCAGTTAGAAGTTTCGGAGACAAACGACCACTTTGTTCAAAGTAATCGATGATTGATGGAAAAAGACGTTGACCAATTTTTGCAGAAGAATTCAACGCTATATTTTCAAGCCTGTGGCCAAGATAAGGATTCTCAAACCTTTCCACTACACTGGCAATATAATTGGTAACCTGAGGATCATTTACAGTCGGAGCAACCTCCTCTTGCAAACAGCACTCTGCAAAATTTCGAATTGCTGAGTTTTCCAGGGTTTCAAGAACTATGTCATGTCCAAGAGCCAAACCTGCAGGAACAACCAACATATGAGCTCCATTTAAAACCTTTACTTTTCTTTCTCGAATAGCATCTAGATTAGCACTCACCTCAATATTCAATCCAGCTTTTTGGAGAGGAAGAATCTCTTCAAGCTTTTCTGAATCTACAGCTAACAAATGGTAAGGTTCTGCGCATAAAATCAGATCATCCTCAACCTTGAATTCTTCCTGTAGCTTAGCTGCTGCATCGGATGGAAGTTTACTGACGATTCTATCTACAAGTGTATTTATACAGTGACAAGAATCTGCCAACCAACTAACCAGATCATCTGCAGCATTATCCTCAGACGCCAACTGCAAAAGTATTTCCTTAAGCTTTGAAGCGTTTTCTGGAACCAGTTCGAAAGCCATGATTGCTATGGCGCCCTCTTGCCCAAGCACTTCATATCTTTTCTTCAGCCAGGCATACAGTTTAGCTGGAAATGATGCTGGGCAACTTTCGTAACTTGCTGTTTTATCATAACAAAGCCCAGCTTCTGTGGAGTTTGAAACGACCAGTTTATAAGTTGGGTCTGCTGCAGTCTCCAAATAATTCCCCCAATCATTATAGGGATGAATGAATTCTTTTAAGCGGTCAATTTTGCAGATCTCATTGACGACCTCGCCGTCTTTCAAGCCACGAATGATAACATTGAATTCTCCCGACTGCTTTTCATATGCCTGCATTGTTCCGTGAGGAGTTAACTTAACTAAGGAAACCTGTGGATCGGCTAAGCCTTTTGCAGAAATTTCCTGAAGCATCCAGTCAAAAAAACCTCGAATAAATACACCAGTACCAAATTGTAAAATCTTCATCTTTATAACTTCCAAAGTCTAAATTGTTTATTTATAAACAGTCAAGCGAATAAAACTCAATTACAAATAAAATATTTGATTTTTTATAACTTTTGACTTAACTTAGCCATATAAAAGCAAAGATTCTTTAAATCTTAAATAATCAAAATTTACAAATTAATGGTTTTATTCATGGCTAACAATATACTGACTCGTTTTGGCCGGGCTCACGATAGACCCGCCCTAATCCCGGAAATTTTACCTGTTGTTGGCCTTAGGTCTGTAAAAGAACACAGCCGCAATGCTCTTATCGTTCACACGATGCATAACTTTGAAATCACTTACATACTTAACGGTACTATGGAATGGATCATAAATGATCAAATTATTGTCACCAGACCTCATGATGTCCTCGTAACTCACCCAAATGATAAACTGGCAATCTTGGAAAATAGTTTTCCTGTAAGTGATTGTATTTTCCTTCAGGTAAACCCCAACGTTCCAGGAGAAGAACTGCAATTCCTGGTTAACGAGCTCAAAAAAGTCTACACCCGTAAAATCAGCTTTGGTTCAGACAACAGTAATCCGTTCAAACGCCTAGTCGATGAACATGAAAAGCAAGACGATTTAAGTAAAGCCATGTGTCAATCACTGACCATTGATATTCTTGCACGACTAACCCGCCAAATGCGCTCTGGAGAAAACATGACTCCAGGTGAAAACAGCATGTTTCAAAAACAAATTATTACTTACCTGGAAAATCACTTAAAGCAGGAAATCACAGTAGGCGATATGGCAGATAAAATGGGCTATTCGGAATCCCACTTCCGGGCACTCTTTCGCAAGGTCTCAAACCTATCTCCTGTACAATTCCTACAACACCTGCGCATAGAGACTGCTCAATGGCTCATTCGAGAAGGCAGACTGTCTTTAACTGAAATTGCTTTTGAAGTCGGCTTCAACAGTTCGCAGTATTTCTCTAACTGTTTTAAAAAGCAAATTGGCCTCAGCCCTCGAGAATACCGAACTGCACTCAATAAGACTCACACAAAAGAAACTGTTCATGATCAAATGACAACTATCCAGGTTATGGATATGCATTTCCCGGTAAAAAACTAAACGCTTTTAGATTTTTTGATTTAACCATCTAAAGTAAAAAGATAATTCAAAAGGGATAGAAGGGCAATGGATAACAATACTCCGCAGTTTAAACTTAAAAAACTAGGGGCAGATAAAGAAGAAAAGCAAGCTGAATTAGTAGCACCTCCTTCAGCTCAAGAGCCAGAAATACTTACTGGGTCGCAAACTGAGCCTGCTATTTCACCTTCTTTGAACACAAACAAAAAGTCTGCTTTACGCCTCAGGAATCAGAAATTTTCAAACCTTCAGGATCCAGTAGAAACAAGCACTGAAGAACTACCTGCGAAACCTCCCTGTCCACAATGTAAAAAGCCCATGACCTCCTTAAGTGCAACAATATGCATAAATTGTGGTTACACTAAAAAACGCGAACATGTTGAAGAGGAAGAAAGGCCTTCCTGGTTGCAAGCCGCAGCCATAAGTAAAGAAGCTCTTGTTTGCCTGGTAATTGGCTTGATCATGACTCTCATCCTTACCTCTGGGAAAACAGAATTTCTTCGTTTTGTCATCCACCACTTCAACATACTTGTACATGAATTTGGCCACTGCGCATGGTCCTGGATGATGGGATTTCAGGCATTCCCGGCTTTTGATTTTCAACACGGCGGAGGCATAACGATGACTTTCGGCCGCAAACCCAGCTGGGCAATTGCCGGCTTCATTATTTTCTGTATTGCTGGCACTGCATTTAAATATCGAAAGTACAAAATGATAGCCTTAGGATTACTGGCAATTTGCGCCTTCAACATTTACTCCATTCAGTCATATAAATATGCATCTGTGATTGTATACGGTGGACACGCTACCGAAGTCATTTTTGGTTGCATATTCATATATCGTGGTTTAACAAATGTCTCGGTAAATCATGTAGTAGAAAGAGTTATCTACTTTTTCCTGGGAACTTTTCTTTTACTGGATCAGTACTTTTTCTCCAAATCAATCATGACAGATGCGGTGAGGCGAGCAGAATACATCGAAGGTAAACCAGGAACTTTAAATGATATGGTTAAACTCTCACATAGGCATGTCATCAGTCTGGATGAAACATTAATATTCCATCTTAATTTCTGTATATTTGCTGCCATAGCAACTTATGTCATCTATGTGTTAAGTATGAGATTCTACACTACTGTTGAGGAGTAAATTCTGACGAAAGTCGGAAGGTGACGTCCCGGTTACTTTTTTGAACTGCTTAGAGAATGTATAAATATCCGGATATCCAAGATATTGGCTGATTTCATCGATCTTCAAAGTCTCAATATTTAACAAATCTACAGCCTTGACAATTCTTTTCTGAATCAACCAGGCACCAGGAGAAACACCTGTGGTCTTCTTAAACTTCCTGCGAAAACTTATATAACTCATATTAAAGTTAGATGCAATTTCAGCAAGTGACTGCCTTTCGTGAATTCTCTTCTCCATACTGTGAATCGCCTGTTCTATCACCGATAAAGAGTTTTCTCCCAGGCTCATCTTATGAAGTTTAACAATCAAATCTTTAATCCGCCATAACGCATAGGCTCCATCACTTTCCCGTTGGCAATCTATAAAACACTGCTGATATTCCTGAAAAGTATCTCCTTTAATCTTTAGAACCGGATTTAAGTTCAATTGTCCGCGATCATTTAATAAAGTAAATAAATCTGTAGGCACCCGTAGGAAAAACTGCTCATTATTGTCTGTATCCAATACCTGAGCATGAGATCGACCAGGAAAGCGTTGATAAACATCCCCCTGCTCCAACTTATGAGTGATTCCGGTATCTTCCTCGATATATGTCCCAGCCCCTTTTAGCAATAGCACCATGACATAATGCTGACAGACAAAACCACGCCTCTCTTTCTTTAAACTAATACTGGCTAAAGTCAGCTCTTTGTCGAGCTCTCCCTGAATTGAATCGATATATATCACAAAACCACCCCATAATGATCACATTTGACAAACAATATAGATCATATTCGACATTTTAAACAAAACAATACGTGAGTATGTTTCTTTTCATGATCATTTAATACCTAATAGGATTCAAGATGAAGAGACTTCTTTTGTTACTTTTATTTGTTATATCTGCTCAAGCGGCAGAGAAAAATATCATATTCATCATTACCGATGATCAAAGTCAGACTCTTGGCTGTTATGGCGACAAGGCCGCAAAAACTCCTGCTGTCGATTCTCTCGCTGCAGACGGCACTGTCTTTTTAAATGCCTATGCCACGACCGCTAGCTGTGCAGCAAGCCGTTCTGTCGTCATGTCCGGTGTCCACAACCACAAAAATGGCATGTATGGTCACACTCATCACTTTCACAAATTCTCATCTTTTCACGATGTCATAAGCCTTTCACTGCCAAGAGTCCTGGCCAATGAGGGCTACAGAACCGGTCAAATCGGCAAGTATCATGTAGCGCCAGAAGAAATCTACCACTTCGAAACTTATCTAAAAGGCAATGCAAGGAATGCATTGCAAATGGCTAATAAATGTGAAGATTTTATCAAAGAAAAAAGTGACAAACCATTCTTCCTTTACTTCGCAACTTCTGACCCACACAGAGGTGGAGGTTCCAATGAAAACTTTGAAGGCAAATTTAAGCCTGACCTATTTGGCAATAAACCAAATAAAGGCTCATATGAAGGCATTGAAGAAGTTTTCTATAAACCTGAAGAAGTAATCATTCCGCCATTCCTACCCGATACAGAAGAATCTCGTGCTGAACTTTCTGAGTATTATCAATCACAAGCGAGAATTGACCAAGGCGTTGGCCGGCTTATAGAAATCCTTAAAGAAGCTGATCTTTACGACAAAACGATGATTGTCTTTACTGCCGATCACGGCATGGCTTTCCCTGGCGGTAAAACGACTGTTTTTGAAGGCGGTCTAAAAGTACCATTTGTTGTTCGTAATCCTTACGAAAAATCTCGTGCTATTGTTTCGAAAGCGCTAATTTCACACATCGACATCACCCCAACTCTTCTCGATTTTGCCGGTGGTTTAGACCACAAAATAAATAGCCCGAAGAAATGGGTTGACCCGAAGAAATACTGGAAAGGTAAACAATACGCCATAAAAGAAAACAGAAATGGCGGTAAGCAATTCCGTAGCTTCCACGGTAAATCCTGGTTAGCTGTCCTCGGTTCACAAGTAGCCGAACACCACTCGGCTGTTCACGGCTCACATACATTTCATGAAATTCAGATGTACTACCCTATGCGCTCTTTGAGAGACCAAAACTACAAAATAATCTGGAACATTGCTCACCAGCTACCTTACCCATTCGCTTCTGACCTATGGAGATCTGCGACCTGGCAAGCTCAACTGGCAAAAGGAAAAGATGCTCCATATGGCGGTAAAACAGTCGACAGCTATGTAAATAGACCAGCCTTTGAACTTTACGATATAAAAAATGATCCTGCTGAATCAAACAACCTTGCTCAAAACCCTGAGTACGCCAAGCTCTTGAAAAAATACCAAGAAAAACTCAAAGCCTTCCAAAAAGAAATGGAAGATCCATGGATCATGAAATGGAAGTACGAATAAGCTCACTGAGATAACAATAAAACCGTTTTTTTACCGGCCTTTTTTTATCCGCCTCTCTGCTAAATTCTCGAGGCTTACTGCAAAACCTTCGATAAATTGGATGTTTAAATAATCGGGTACGGGTAAGGCAACGGCTTTAAAATAATTTCGATGCTTTCACCCCAGTAATTTAGAATAATCAGATAAAAAATAACCTCCCCTTGTACAAGGGAGGCACATCACACACACGAAGTAGGTTTAAAAAGTCTTAATTATTATTTGAAGCGTAGGCAAATGACATCATCGACACCATGTCAGCGTCAGTCATTTTGAGCTTAAGCTTTTTAAGAGCCTGGTGCTGAATTTGACGAACACGTTCTCTTGTTCTGCCAATCATCGCACTTACCTGCTCTAAAGTTTTAGGCTTGCCATCATCAAAGCCATAACGCATTCTGATTATAGTCTGTTCACGCTCATTAAGCTGAGCTTCAACTATTCCCTTAAGAAGAGTTACAACGTCGTCTTTTTCTAAAATTTCTTCTGGTGAAGATGCTTTGACATCTGTAAGCAAATCACCTATTGTTCCACCTTCACCTTCCTGAAGGTCAGCATCCATTGATACTAAAGAAGTGTTTACTGTAGCAATTGTAGAGCGGATTGATCTTTCAGTCATGCCAAGCTTAGTGGCAATATCTTTGTGATTTGGAACACGACCGAGTTCTTTAGTAAGCAACTGACTTGTTTCACGGATAAGCTTCATCTTTGCAGCAGCCTGTACCGGTACACGAACAACACGTCCCTGATTAGCAATAGCACGGCGAATCGCCTGTTTAATCCACCAGGCAGCATATGAACTGAATTTTGCACCTTTATCCGGCTGGAATTTCGAAACAGCTTTCATAAGTCCGACATTTCCTTCAGCAATTAAATCAGCTAGAGGAACACCAAGGTTTTTATAGTCATGGGCAATCTTGACAACAAGTCTCAGGTTACCTTCGGTTAACTTCTTTCGAGCTAACTCAGAACCATCTGCAATCATTTCTGCCAACTCAACTTCTTCGTCACGGGAAACTAATGGGTAAGAGGCTATCTCTCCCATATATGTTTTCACACTGTTAACGTGAATATCCATCAATCCTACTCCTAAATGATGTAGCTTTTTACTCACAAAGTTCGATCGCCCTGCCTTTATATACTATTGTGTGACGGCGAACCAAACTTCCAGTTTTTAGTAACTTTTGCTACAACTTTGCAGAATTTCGTGCTCAGACAACCCGATCTAAAAACACCAAAATTCAGTTTATTTGCTAGTATTTATCAATCAATACACCGTTATCTCTCGCGAAAGTGACAAATTTCTTGATTTTTTTTGAAAATAGTGATATGAAGAGGAAATGAAGCATACAGGTCTGTCTATGCTATTTACCTCTAGACTTAGCCTGCTTTACTCTCGCAGCAAGGCAACTTTCCCAATTAGACTCTTTATCTTGCGCTCTTTCTCCCTCGGCGAAACGAAGGTTGTAGTAGTAGTCAACCATAGACTGCAGTTGTTCATCTGCACCTTGCATGGCAATAATCTCACTTAACATTTCTTTGGGAGTTTTTGCTTTAGAAAGCTTCACTCCCTCAAGCAAACAAAGTTTCTCAAACTCAAGTATAAAATCAGGTTTAGGTGAAAATCTCTGAACTGCATCCGGCTTTTTTCTCACCGCAAAGGCAGGTATTCTGCGCAAGTACTGCCAAGAGTAAGAAAGGATAACCAATAACACGCAGACAGCTAACACTACAGAGTCAGTATCCTGCAAGAAAAATGGCAGATTACTTTTAGCTTTTGCCCTGGCTTCAGCACTAGTATTCAGTGACGTAAAGTCACTTTCGTCAAACTCTTCAAGCTGAGTTGTATTGGGCTGAATATTATCAGCTTCTGGTGTCGAGTCCACAGCAACCCATCCATAACGATTGAAGAAAACTTCTGTCCAGGCATGAGCATTGGAAGACTTCATAACAAAAAGATCATTGCGCTTATCGTAAGAGCCTCCGGCGAATCCATTCACCATTCTGGCTGGAATCCCCGCCTGACGAAGCATGATCGTAAAAGCCGATGCATAAAGCAGGCAATGCCCTTTGCGTTCGTGAAATAGAAAATTATCAAGCGGCTCTTTTCCTGACTTGTTTTCAACCTTCAGACTGTATTTACAATTCTTAGCGAGAAAACCCTTTAAGGCATCCATTCGTTGAAGAAGACTCATTTTGGAATTAATAATTTTCTCATTCAAAACCTTGATCTTGTCAATGATCGCCCCCGACGGCAGTGCCAGGTATTCATCTCCCGGATAACCAAACATCAAACTCTTATCTATTTGCAAATCCCCATAGTCGTAAGCACTTGAATAAACTGTATACTTTCGATTCCCCTCTGCAACGCCTGGACGAACTCCAAGAACTCCTAAAGCAGACATATAAACTTCTGGCAGTTGGACCGTATGAAGACCTGGTAAAGCAAAAACCGCAGACATCTCAGGCTTGATGAAATAAACAGTGTGGCGTACAGGGTTTTTCTGAGGTATACCGACTCTTGTAAAACCATCCTTCTTGCCATCATCAGCATCATTAAACCATTCAACACTGGTATTCTTCGGTAACCACGAGCGGCCATTATAAATAACTAGCTCCTGGGCTCCCGTCTACAAAGGACGATTCATCAAACGACGACGATCGCGTTCTTCATGTATTTTTACATAAAATTCCTTTTCATCGCTAAGCTCTATATCGACTTTAGAGCTGAGCGTCACCTCTCCTGGATTAAAACCGGTGGTCGTTTTACCTTTCGCATTACTCTTCTTTTCCTTAGGAGAATCATTGACTTCCTCTTTCTCAAAATACTGACGCAGATTTACGACTCGCTCAACTGCCGGTTCAGTAAAATTGATCCCAAGAGCTACAAATAAAGCAATTGAGAAAAGCATTAGACGCCAATATTGCCCACTGCTAGATAATGGCTTTGTTACGTCCACCCAAAAAGCGTTAATGTTATGTAAGCGATTACCTTCAACGTAAGCCAGATTGGCTGCTGCAGATATACACAAAAGGCTCAGAGAGTATAATTTTGAACTGTTACTTGATTCTTCTAAAATCACATACGCTGACAACAAGCCTCCAAGAAAACAAAGTCCGCCCAACCAGTTGTGACGCATCTTGTGCGATACCTTATAGTGAGGTTCCCAACTATCGCTACGAGAAAACCTTTCTACTTCACACCACAGGCAGGCTACATGAAAAAACAAAGCAAAAAAGAGCAATGAACTCTGAACATCCAAACTTGTTTGCAACATACCAAAAGTAGCCAGGGTAGAAGTGACGCCAAACTTGACCATAAAGGAGTTTATGGAAAATAATAAGCCCGTAGCAACTATGGCAAGAATACAGCATACGGTCAAAAAGAATAAGCCACTGCTAAGCTGCTCCATAAGCATGTAGCTTTCAAGAAGAACAAGAACCAGGCTGTAAATCAACGCTGCCAATTTACACCCCCGGATTCAAATGAATTGTTTTCTTACAGTCCATCAGTGTCATTGACGCTGTACTGTCACCCAACTTGTCTTTCCAACCATCAATTGCCGTTGCTCCAAGCACAATGCAGTGATAATCTGCCGGAACATTATCGACAAGCTTAGCGACATCCTTTAAAGCATCCGGTGAGCCAAACTTTGCCTGAGCCAGAACGGTCAAAGCTGCAATTGGAGGTTCTGCCGGGTTATCGCAAATAAAAGGCACCCAGTTATTGATTGAGGTATAAAATTCAAAGGAAAGGTTATTTTCCTGCAGCAACATAAATAGACCACTCAACAATTTCAGACATTTCTCAAACTGCTTAGAGTCCGGCATATATTTCTTGATCTTGGCGGCATGAAAGACAATAGTGTACCTTTCCGGTTCAGGCGGTTCAAGGTCGCGTACCATCAGATTATCAGAACGGGCACTCACACTCCAAGAAACCAGCTTTAGAGGATCACCGGGGACAAATTCACGAAGGCCTTTAAAACTACCGTAGCTGTATCGACCTGCATAAAACTCACGTTCCACTTCGCTGTCCTGACCATGCTGCAGCTGAAATCCCTCTTCAGGATAAGCTGGCTCCGGGAAAACTGTTATACCAACTTCGGAATCAAGCTTCTCTTCTATCTTAAAAAAACCAAAAGGAAAATCACTACTCGACCTGAAAGGTTTAGTTTTGTAAACTCCTCTCTTACCAATTTTAAGTTTTACTACAGCAGCTTTTTTCCATTCCGGATCGACTACCGGCAAAAGAAGGTTGGACTTCTTCTCTGGCAACAAAAAGTCTTTTACGCTGATACAGTGGATCGGCATATTCACAGCTGTCCGAACAAAATTGTAGGTGTAAAATTCACTGCCGGCAAAAACAGAGTCCGGCAATTCACGATGCAGCTCTACTTTACGGAAGTTTCGCCAACAGATGAAGAATGAAGTAAAAACCAGTAAGAAAAGAAATAAAGCCAAAGCAACTACAGAGGAATTACCAAAGTAAGCACCAAAGCCCAAAGCCAAGGCACCAAGCTGCAAGACCATTTTACCCTTTGAAGTCATGTAAGGGCGTCGCTTTTTAGCCTTAGCGGCCATACTGTTAAGGCACTCTCGTTTCTGCTAAAATATTTGCGAGGAATTTTCTAATAGTCTGATACTCAGACTTCGTACGGTTTTTCAAAAACAAACGGTGCGCTAAAACCGGTATAAAGATCTCTTTAACATCTTCCGGGAAAACGGCAGAGTGACCGTTGAAGTAAGCACAGGCCTTTGAAGCCTTCATTACAGCAATCGCACCCCGGGATGAGACTTCGTTCTTGAACTCATCACTGGCTCGCACAGCTTCACAAAGATTGACAATGTAACGGCAAATCTCATCTGATACTTTGAAATTTGAAACGCCGATTTGAATCTGCTTCAATTCCTCAGAATGTAGAACTGTCTGCACAGGATCATTTTGAGCTCCTCAAGCATGCATCTTCAAAATCTCAGTCTGTGTTGCAGCATCTGGATGGGTTAACTCAATAGAAATCAAGAAACGGTCCAACTGTGGTTCTGGTAGTGGGAATGTCCCTGCAGAGTAAAGTGTATTTTGCGTAGCAATCACCATGAAAGGACTTTGCAGGCCGCGTGACTGCCCGTCAACTGAAACCTGACGCTCATTCATGGCTTCCAGCATAGCTGACTGAATCCTTGGAGACGTTCTATTAATTTCGTCCGCAAGAACGATGTTTTTGAAGATTGGGCCTTCAATGAAACGAAAGTCATTTTCCTTCTTGTCGAATATCGAGTAACCAACGATATCTGAAGGAAGTAAGTCCGGAGTAAACTGAATACGACTAAAAGAGCAGTCAATCGACTTTGCCAGTGAATTACAAAGGGTGGTTTTGCCAAGACCTGGTGCACCTTGAATGAGCACGTGACCTTCGGCAACCAACGCCATCAATAATAAACGAGAAGCTCCCTCTGAGCCAATAACGGTCTTTGTCAGACCTCCAAAAAGACTGTTTAACTTTTCTTTCATGAGCAACCTTGTATAAAATAACTCTTCAAACTACACCGGAAGACGCTGAAATTAAAAGAATTTCGCAATATTAATCCATCTATTTGATTATTTGTAGGGAACACTGGCAGGTTTTACCAATCTGTAGTATCTTCAACAAGCATTAAATTTTTAGCTCCTAATATCAAGGAATGATATG
The DNA here is from genome assembly GCA_022446985.1 of Lentisphaerales bacterium. Taxonomy (GTDB): domain Bacteria; phylum Verrucomicrobiota; class Lentisphaeria; order Lentisphaerales; family Lentisphaeraceae; genus JAKVBD01. Next base: position 14,767 of record JAKVBD010000010.1, on the reverse strand, counting down.
AAAAATACCTGGATGATCTTTGCCCTTTCAACAGTTCTTTGCTGGGGACTTTACGGCATATTTTTGCATAAAGGTCAAGTCGGCATGGCAGACAAAGAGTTGGGTAAATACAAAGCCTTTTTGTTTGTTGGTGTCGCCTACTTTTTAATCGCTGTTTTGGCACCGCTGGCAATCCTTCTTAAAAGTGATGTGAAGTGGCAAATGCCGGGTGGCGCTATTTTCTGGTCACTTATGGCCGGTGTAGTTGGTGCACTCGGAGCCTTTTTCGTCCTTCTGGCTTTTGCAAACAAAGGTATGCCCAGTGTGGTTATGTCCATCATCTTTGCCGGAGCCCCTATAATCAATGCCATCGTGGCCATATCATTACATCCACCTGAAGGTGGTCTAGGAACAATTCGTCCGCAATTTTTTGTAGGAATTTTACTCGCTGCTGTGGGGGGATGTCTGGTAACACTTTACAAACCAGGCCCAGCCAAAGCTCACGCGCCGAAAGCAGCTAAACCTGAAGTCGAACAGGTCCAGGAGAACAATTAAGATGATCAGAGATATCTTTGCAGAACGCGAACAAATGCAAGCGGAACAGCTCGAAAAATTAAATCAGCTGCTGGCTGCTGCCAGAAAAAATGAATTTTACAAAAAGAGACTGAATCCAAAGTTTCTTGAACAAGATTTTACAAATGTCAAAGATATTTCTGAAGCCTTTCCACTTCTCACTAAGGACGAGATTGCCGAAGACCACAAAAATCATCCGCCATTTGGCACAAACCTGACTTATCCTCTAGAAGAATATAATCACTTCAACCAGACTTCCGGAACAACTTCAACTCCCATACGCTGGATCGATGATGAAGACAGTTGGCAATGGATGGTCGATAACTGGAAAATCGTCTTAGACCTTGCCGGTCTTAAAAAAGGCGATCGCGCTATGTTTGCGTTCTCCTTTGGACCATTCCTTGGTTTTTGGAGTGCTTTCGACGCTGTCCGTCAACAGGGAGCGATGATTATCCCAGGTGGCGGCATGACAACTATTGCTCGACTTCACGCCATAATGGATAACACCGTGGACACCCTTTTCTGTACACCGACTTATGCAATGCGCATGGGTGAGATCGCAAAAGAAGAAAAATTTGACCTTTCGCAGTCTCCCGTTAAAAGAATTATTATGGCTGGCGAACCAGGTGGCAGTATCGCTGCAACTCGTGCTCGAATCTTGAAAGTCTGGCCAAACGCAGAATTGATTGATCACCATGGGATGACAGAAGTCGGACCTGCAAGTTACCAAAACCCGGTTAAACCCGGAAGCCTGCATATTATTTCTTCATCTTACTACGCAGAGATTATCGATCCGGAAACCGGCAGTAAAGTTCAACCTGGTTTCGTTGGTGAATTAGTTCTTACTACTCTTGGCCGATTTGGATCTCCGGCAATTCGCTACAGAACCGGTGATTATGTCATGCGCGGTAACCGTGGCAAATGCGAAGACTGCGGGACGTATGACCTAAAACTTGAGGGCGGCATTCTTGGCCGTATCGACAATATGATTTTTGTCCGTGGCGTTAACATGTACCCGGCTGCAGTCGAAGAGCTCATCCGTAAATACAGTGAGATTGTTGAATACCGTGTTGAGTTCAAGTCGCGCCGTAGTATGACAGAAATGAATGTCAAAATTGAGTGTGCGCCAGATACGCCTAAACCTCAAAAAATTGCTAAGGCGCTACAAATGGATATGCGCACTGCCTTTACACTGCGTATTCCGGTAATTCTTGTTGAACCAAACGAATTACCAAGGTTTGAAGCAAAAGCAAAACGTTGGGTAAGGCTATAAAGGAAATAAGATGAAACTGTTGCTTATGGCACTCACTGCAGTGCTGCTTGTATCTTGCACCAGTGATCTTCCTGACTACTACGAAGCACCTCAAGAAGGTTATAATTACTACTCGGGTGCGAAGGAGTATGGCAATCACTACTGTAAACTGCAAGAGTTTACTCATCGAGAAACTGGTAAAAAAGTCATCCTTATAGGCATGATCCATATTGGTGATCAATCCTTTTACCGACAAGTAGATGCCGAACTGGACAAAGCTGACTTAGTCTTGGAAGAAGGTATTCATGGGCTCCCTTCCTTTGGTATAAATAAATACTTCAGCGAATATTCCTTTAGTGTCATTCAGCGCTTTACCGGCATTCAAGGACTGGTCAACCAAGGTATCGCCATGAAAGAACGCGACAACTCTCAATTGGCAGATATGAATGTCGACGAGTTTAAATCTCAGTCAAATATCTTCACCCCGATCATTCAACTGCTCGCTTTGCCTCTTATGATTTTTGGCACTGAACCCTACTACTTTTATAAGTGGAACAAAAATGAGATCCTTGATGCTTTCACAAAAAACGGTCTTAAAGAGTCTGAAGCAGGAATGCGCCACGACATGCTTATAAACATGGACTTTTCAACCGAACCGGCAAAGGTGCTTCTGCCAGGTATTATTGAAGCTAGAAATTCTCATCTCATTGAAGAACTGATTAAAGCTTTTGAAAAAGATGAGATAAATACAGTCGCCATCCCCTGGGGGGCAGCTCATATGCCGTCTCTTGAAGAAGACCTCATTGACATTGGTTTTGAAAAGACTGGCGAAGGCAAATGGCTAAGAAGTATTGCTGTGAGCGATTATCTCAGTGGCGAGAAAGAATTTCAAAGAGGCAATGAATATCATGGTTTCCCTTACATACTGAACGTTGAAACTCAGGGCGACCACGTCACAACATCTGCGATCTTTAGCATCCTTAAATCTGTCAGTACTCATGACTACGAAAGATTCTCTTTAGTCTGGGGTGATTTATTTGACAGCATCCGTTTACGCGATGGCAGCTATACAAGTTTTCTTCCAAAAATTGCCGGAAAACCAATCTTCTTTGACTTGACAGAAAAGGATGGCAAACAAAGATTCCGCTTCCTCTGGTTTTTCCAATGGGGCGAACTCGAGAACTAATGGAAAAGCTCCAGAAGTTTATAGTCGATAACAGCATCATCATTGCCGTCGTTGGTGCAACAATCCTCGCTTTGCTCTTCCCTTCTCCTGGACAATTCCTATCGACTTTAAGTCTGACATCTCCACTGATCATCATCGTATTCCTTTGTCAGGGCACCGGCGTTAAGAAAATAGAATCTCACCAGCTAAAGCATTACGCTAAGATCTTAATCATTGGCTTCATAACTTCACAAATACTGGCCCCTCTTTTTGGCTATGCCTGTGCCAAAAGTTTTGATTGGCAAGGAGACAGCTTTATCGGCTTCATGCTTATCTGTGCTATGGCCCCGACCCTTGTCAGTGGCACCATTATTTCAGAACAAGCCGGAGGCAACAGGACTGCCAGTCTTATCTTGACGATAGTCCTCAATCTTGTCGCCGTCTTTACAGTTCCCCTCATCCTTTCATTATCATTGGGTGCTGAAGTCAAGATTGCAGTCATACCACTTCTATTTAAGTTGATTTGTCTGGTATTAATCCCTGCAGTCATTGGTCATTTCTTTAGACGTTCTAAAGAAACTTTCGTGACTTCACATAAAGGCTTCTTCAAGTACCTGCCAATCTTCTGCCTTTCTCTGGTGATTTATATATCCATGAGCAAACAGGTCGATACAATTAAGCAACTGACTCTCACCATGCTCATCGAATACTCAGTAGGTTCTCTCATCGTTCATGTTGCCCTTTTGTATCTGGCATATTTCGCTGCTCTTAAATACAAAGCAGATATTTCTTCTGCAAAATCTACCGCTATCTGTTGCTCACAAAAAACAATTCCTATTACAATAGCCATATGGACATCAGAATTCTCAAGTTATGCACTTGCCCTGCTGCCCGCTATTGTATTTCATATGTGCCAAATTTATTTTGATGGTATAATTGCAAAAAGATGGTCCCGGAGTTCTACATGAATGAGTCAGTCATACACAACATTATCCAGGCCGGCGTTGACAGCAAAGCTGATTTTGCCGAAGTTTACATGGAGGAAGCCCGCAGCTCATCCATGCTTTTTAAAGATAAAAATGTCGAATCCGCCAGTGCTGGAACCGACTTTGGTATAGGCATTCGCCTACTTTACGGCACCGAAGTTCTTTACGCCTACTCATCCAGTGAAAACGAAAAAGAGTTAATCGAACTGACCAAAGCCCTGGCTGCTTCTCGAAAAAGCCAATATTCAAAAGGACCGGATATCCATCTAAAACGTCGCGATGTCGCCAACATTCACCGCATCTCCCGTCTTCCAATCGATGTCCAAAGCAAAGACAAAGTAGCGATCCTGCAAAGAGCCGATCAAGTGGCTCGAGCGACTTCAGATAAAATTCAACAGGTCTCAGCTACCGTTACTGACTCATCCAAGTTCATCACCATCGCTAACAGCGAAGGATTACTAACCGAAGATGCCCGCATTCGCTCAAGGTTTACCGTTTCTGTGACAGCTGCCGATGGTTCTGAAATGTTCACTGGCGGTGAAACTCCCGGAGCTATGAAAGGTTTTGAATTCTTCGACAATTTAAATATCCCCTTTTATGCTGAGCGTGCAGCACAAAGAGCTCTTCTCATGCTGAATGCTGGGTATATTTCAGGTGGCCAAATGCCGGTGGTCATGGGCAATGCTTTCGGTGGGGTTATCTTCCACGAGGCTTGTGGTCATCCACTTGAGACTGAATCAATTCGCAAAAAAGCTTCGCCATTTACCGAAAAACTTGGCGAGCGCATCGGTCAGGACTGCTTAACTGCCATCGATGACGGAACCATTGCTAACTCCTGGGGCTCGGTAAATATCGATGACGAAGGCATGGCGACTCAAAGAACTACTCTTATAGAAAACGGTATCCTTAAATCCTTTCTTGCTGACCGCATAGGTGCTCAGGAAGTCGGCGTTCCGAGAACAGGATCCGGCAGAAGACAGAACTACCAGTACGCTCCGGTAGCCAGAATGAGAAATACCTACATTGCTGCCGGTGAGTCAAGTCTTGAAGATATGCTGGCAAGCGCCGGAAAAGGACTCTACGCCAAAGTCATGGGTGGAGGGTCCGTCAATCCAGCGACTGGCGAATTCAATTTCTCCGTTCAGGAAGCTTACGAAATAGAAAATGGTAAAATTGGCCGCCCGGTTCGTGGGGCTACTCTCATTGGTAAAGGGCATGAAATACTGCCCGAAATTTCAATGGTAGGCAATGACTTCGAAATAGCTGCCGGCATGTGCGGTGCGAGCTCTGGCTCTGTCCCAGTTACAGTTGGACAACCCAGCCTCAAAGTAAACAACATTTTAGTAGGAGGTCGCTAATGGAAACTCCTAAAGCATTAGAAATAATGGAAGCAGCCGCAAGAGAGATTAGTGCCGACCAATTTGATATCCTCGCTGGTGAATCTCAAGACTCCAGCGTTCAAGTCTTCAAAGGCAAAGTTAAAGAAACTGAAATATCTTCCGCTCAGGGTATTGGTATTCGCATCTTCAGAAATAATCGCCCCGGTTATTCATTTACCAGAAAGCTTTCTGAAGATTCTATCCAGCAATGCGTTAAAGATGCCGCTGATCTCTGCCAGTTCTCTGCAGAAGTTGACTACAAACTGCCTACTGAAAATGTCGAACCGCATATCGATCTTAAACTCTATAACAGCGATCTTGAAAACCTGACCATTCCAGAGATGCTTGACTTGAGTTTTGCTCTGGAGAAAAAAGCTGAGATCTCTCACGAAACAATCGAGAATGTCCTTTCTTCAGCAGCGGGTAAATCCTCCAGTAAATTTTACTTGCTGAATTCAAATGGCGTCACTCGCCAAAGCCAAAGAAACTCAACGGTTGCTGGCTGTAGTCTGGTTGCAGCTAAAGGCGATATCAAAAAATCTGGAGGCTACTACAAAAGTACTCGTAACTTTTCTGAGCTGGATGTCGACTTCATAACTCAGAAGGCTTCTGCAAAAGCTGTAGACCTACTTGATGCTAAACCAATAGCTCATGGTGAGTATCCAATCCTTTTTGATCACTTTATGTCCCCAGGATTACTTGGAGCTTTCGTGCCAGCACTCTACGCTGAAACCGTTCAAAAAGGACAATCAAAGCTTAAAGCTAAAGTCGGTTCACAGATAGCAGCCTCATGCTTAAATCTTTACAACGATCCCTTTGTACCAGGTCTTTCTGGATCTGGCTTCACAGATTCCGAAGGTGTGCCAAGCCAGAAGTTCGATGTCATTGAAGGCGGAGTTCTTAAAACTTACCTTTATAACCTGCTTTCTGCGTCAAAAGCTGGCGTTAAACCAACTGGAACAGGCAAGCGTTCTTATGCAGGCAAAGCTGGCACTGGGTTCGACAATTTGTTCGTTGGCCTGGGTAAGCGCAGCAAGCAAGAGATCCTGGATTCTCTTGAAAAATGCTTTGTCGTCACCAAATTCGAAGGGTCCGGAATTCGCTCTGCAGTCTCTGGAGAGATTTCTATCGGCTGCCAGGGCTTCTACTACGAAAAAGGTGTTCTCGTCCACCCTGTTGACCGTGTAACGATCAGTGGCAACTACTTTGAGTTACTTAAAAACATTCAGGAATTCTCAAACGACTATGCCGACAATCTAAGTTCAACTAAGATTCCAGATACCCTCATCAGCTCCATGAGCGTTTCTGGTTAATTAAACCTTTGTACCGGCAAGTTGCCGGTGCTCCTTTCCCTTTCGAGACCACAGCATCTTCATTCTTTCCTAGGAGCACCACCATCTCGGTGTTTAAAACTTCAAAATTCAACATTCCGTGTTCAAAATTCGATATTCAAATCATTCCAGCAGCCATATGCCGAGCTGGAGCTCAGCGATCCATACCCTGGGAGCTCCGCAGCCCTCTGCGGAAATAGAGTTAATAAAGTTCCCTTAGGATCATCGGCGACTCGCCGGTATTATGTAAAGTATAAGTTTGTTCCTGGGAGCCCCGGCGTCTCGCCGGTATCAAGTTAATAATAGATTTTGTGTAAAATCTGGGATCTCCGCAGCCTTCTGCGGAAAAGTAAATGGGTATGGTTCAAAACGAAAAAATCATTAGCTTTATTCGAAGTCTCTATAATACGGATGCTTTTATTCCTCTCCATGAGCCGACTTTTTCAGACCTGGAAAAAGAATATGTCAATGAAGCCATCGATTCAACTTTCGTATCCAGTGTTGGTGGATTTGTAAATCGCTTTGAAAAAGAGTTCGCTGACTTTGTCGGAGCTAAGTATGCGGTTGCCGTAGTCAATGGAACTGCAGCCTTACATACTGCCCTTTTAGTATCTGGGGTTCTTCCAGATGATGAAGTGATCACTCAGCCTCTTACCTTTGTTGCAACCTGTAATGCAATTAGTTACTGTGGCGCAACTCCAGTCTTTGTTGACGTAGATGAAGATACTATGGGCTTGAGTCCTATTTTCCTGAGAACGTTTTTAGCGCAGGAAACCATTCAAAAAAATGGTGAGTGTGTAGATAAGAAAACGTCTAAAGTGATTCGGGCCTGTGTTCCCATGCATACTTTTGGCAATCCCACTCGAATTGAAGCGATTGCTGAAGTTTGTCAGGAATTTAATATTTCCCTTGTTGAAGATGCGGCTGAATCTTTAGGATCATTTAGAAAAAATCAGCATACAGGAACTTTTGGTGCCCTTGGAGTATTTAGTTTCAATGGAAATAAAATCATGACGACTGGTGGCGGTGGTATGCTGGTGACAGATAATCAGGAGATAGCTCAAAAAGCAAAGCATTTAACGACAACTGCGAAAGTCCCTCATAAGTGGAATTTTGATCATAATCAAATTGGCTATAATTATCGTATGCCAAACCTTAATGCAGCACTTGGCTGTGCCCAATTAGTCAAACTACCAGAATTTTTGAGAAGTAAGCGAGCTTTAGCATCTCAATATGAAGAGTTCTTTGAGACAGTTGAAAACTGTCATTTTGTTACTGAAAGCTCCGGATCAAAATCCAATTATTGGCTTAATACCTTAAAGTTTAATGATGCAGGAGAACGTGATAGTTTTCTAAAGTCTGCCAACGACTCAGGTGTTATGTCTCGTCCATGTTGGACATTGATGCATGAACTTCCTATGTATGCACATTATCAAAGAGATGATGAACTTTTAGTATCTAGAAATTTAAGTGAAAAAATAGTGAATATACCCAGTTCACCAATTTTAGAAAGAACCACTGATACTCTCTAATATAAGCTAATTGATTAAAAGGGCTATTAAGGAATATGTATAAACAACAAGGCTATGATCTTATGGGGGCTGCCTTCGAGGTTTATAATGAGCTCGGTCATGGTTTTCTTGAAGAGGTATATCAAGAAGCATTAGAATATGAGTTAAGCTTAAGAAATCTTATTTATGAAAGTCAGCCTCAGCTGAATATATCTTATAAGTCTAAGCGTCTAAAGAAATTTTATAGACTCGACTTGTATATGTGTGGTGGAATAGTTGTTGAACTAAAAGCCATTAAGAGTTTAACATCTCAACATGAAGCCCAAGTTATGAACTACTTAAAAGTAACAAGAAAAGCAGTTGGTGATCTTATTAACTTTGGCAATGATGAGTATCTCGAATGGAAAAGATTTATTCTTTCTCAAGATGAGTTAATTTTAGTGCAAATTAGTGGTTTGTTAACCATATGGAGAATTATAATTAATTATGGTGGACGGCAAAGTTATGTATGGCCTTTTGTGTAGAAATTACAGAGAAATTTATTGTTGATTAGCGGTTAAATATCCAGATGGAGAAAAAAATGATTCAACCAGTTATTATGGCGGGCGGCATTGGGAGTCGTTTATGGCCTTTGTCTAGAGAGCTTTATCCCAAACAGTTTCTTGCTCTTGTAACAGAAAATACGATGATACAGGATACTGCTCTTCGTTTAGAGGGAGTCGAAAGTTTAAAATGTCCTTTAGTTATTTGTAACGAAGAGCATAGATTCTTGGTTGCCGAGCAAATGCGCCAAATCTCTTGTGAACTTGATTCAATTATTTTAGAGCCAGCTGGTAGAAATACAGCCCCGGCTATAGCCTTAGCCGCTTTGAGAGCGGTTGAGCAAGGAGATGATCCTGTTTTATTGGTTTTAGCGGCAGATCATATGATTAGTGATGTGAAGGAGTTCCAAACAGTAGTGACCAGTGCAATTCCAAATGCAGTTGATGGTAAAATGGTAACATTTGGAATAGTAGCGGATCAGCCCGAAACAGGTTATGGGTATATTCAGCAAGGAAAAGAACTTAAATCTGGCGCTTTTGAAGTAGCTGCTTTCAAAGAGAAGCCTGCTGTGGAATTGGCTCAGAAATATTTAGCTGAAGGTCGTTATTTGTGGAATAGCGGCATGTTCATGTTCAAGGCTTCTGTATATTTAAAAGAACTTGAAAAATTTGAGCCAGAAATTTTTGCTAAAATCTCAAAGGCTTATGAAAGTAAGGTTCAAGATAATGATTTCTTAAGAGTCGGTGAGCAAGATTTTTTAGCCTGCCCTTCAAATTCTATTGATTACGCTGTCATGGAAAAAACTTCTTCTGCAGTTGTTGTGCCCATGGATGCCGGTTGGAGTGATGTTGGCTCCTGGAGTTCACTATGGAATGTCAGTGACAAAGATTCTTCCGGAAATGTCATACGAGGAGATGTATTACCTCTTGATTCAGATGGCAATTTAATTATTGCAGACAAAAGACAAATTTGCACTCTGGGTGTTAGTGACCTTGTGATTGTAGAAACAAATACTTCGGTCTTAGTTGCAAACAAAATGTTAGTTGAGAATGTCAAAGAGATTGTCAATCAACTGAAAGCTAAAGGGCGTCAGGAAGTGGAGCTCCATCGTCAAGTCTGTCGACCATGGGGAAAGTACGATTCTATAGATGCAGGAGAGCGTTTTCAGGTTAAGCACATCACAGTGAAACCTGGAGGTAAGCTGTCAGTTCAAAAGCATTTTCATAGAGCAGAACATTGGATTGTAGTTTCTGGTACAGCTAAAGTTCTCAATGGCGAACATGAAATCATCCTGACAGAAAATCAGTCGACCTATATTCCTATAGGAGAGGTTCATGCTTTAGAGAATCCCGGAAAAATTCCTCTTGAATTAATCGAAGTTCAGAGTGGAAGTTACCTCGGAGAAGATGATATTATCAGATACGAAGATCGTTATGGTAGAAGTTAGTATGGTGCCCCGAGCCCAAGTTCGGCATATAGTTTAAAATCCGTTAGATTAACAAAATTGAATAGAGAATGGAAAAAGTAGTCAGAATTGGAAAGCTTGCTGATCAGGATAATCACCGTAGAGATGATATACGAGAATTATCTCCAAATGAACGTGTACAAATGATTCTTGAAATGCAATCTCGTTACTTTCGTTGGGACATAAATCCTAGAATGGAACGATCCGTGAAACTAAAGAGATTAAACTTTAGAGATGTATCTTAATTTATCAGAAGATATTAAAGAATTTATAAAACTTCTTCAAAAGTATGAAGTTGAGTTCTTGGTTTGTGGAGGTCATGCCGTTTGCTTTCACGGCTTTCCCAGAATGACTATGGATTTTGATATATTAATTCTTCCTAATTCTGAGAACGCTAAATTATTGATGAACTGTTTAGATGATTTTGGTTTTGGTGGAGTAAGTGAGTTGCGTGAAGAGCTTTTTTGTCAAAGAGGAACTGTTTTTAGCTTGGGGGTTCAACCAAACCAGATTGATCTTCTGACATCTATAAGCACTCAAAGTGAAATTGACGTTTTTGAAAATAAGATAATGGGTAAATTAGAAAGTTTTGATGTTTATTATGTCTCGTTGGAAGATTTGCTTCGAGCTAAAAAAGAAGCTGGCCGACTTAAAGATCTCTTGGATATTGAAGAGTTGCGAAAAGTGAATGACTAGTTTGTTGAAAAACGTTTTCGTATTATTTCCTGGGACCGCCGAATTCTCTTCGGCAGATCTGTGTAGCTTAAGGTGAATTGCAAACGGTTATAGAACTCCGGGTCCCAGCTCGGCCTAACTTATGGATCGCTGGGCTCTAGCCCGGCATGAATAATAAAATACTAAATGAACAGAATTATAACAAAATCAAAAATACTGGTAACCGGTGGAGCTGGCTTCATCGGCTCTCACCTGGTTGATTCATTATTGGCTCACAACAACCAGGTCATAGTACTAGATAATTTCTCGACTGGTAAAAGAGAAAATATTCAACAGCATTTAAATGATCCAAATTTTTCTTTAATCGAGGGTGATATCCGTGATCAAGGGACATGTAAAAAAGCTTGCTCTGGAGTTGATTATATACTACACGAAGCAGCTCTAGGTTCAGTTCCTCGCTCTATTAATAATCCATTGGCTACACATGAAGTTAATTGCACTGGTTTTTTGAATATGTTGATTGCCGCACGAGATGAAGGCGTTAAACGCTTTGTTTACGCAGCAAGTTCATCGACATATGGAGATCACCCGGATTTACCCAAAATAGAAGAAAATATAGGTAAACCTCTTTCACCTTACGCTGTGACAAAATATACAAATGAGCTTTATGCAGATGTATTTGCCAAAACATATGGATTAGAAGTGATTGGCTTACGTTATTTTAACGTTTTTGGGGCAAGGCAGGATCCAAACGGTGCTTATGCGGCAGTTATTCCTAAGTTTATTAAAGCGATGAAGGATGGTGAGCAAGTAACTATTAATGGTGATGGTTCGCACAGTCGCGATTTTACTTATGTTGAAAATGTTGTGCAAATTAATCACCTCTCACTAACTTCTCAGAATAAAGAGTCCTTAAATCAAGTTTATAATGTTGCTTGCGGTGGTAATACAAGTCTTCTTCAACTCTATAGAAAAATTCAGGCTCAATTTTCTAAAGAAAATTTGGAACCAATTTTTGGACCAGAAAGGCAGGGCGATATAAAACATTCTTATGCATCAATTGAAAAAGCTCAAAACCTTTTAGGTTATTCTCCTCAATTTAATTTTGAAAAGGGTATAAAAAAAACTATTGATTGGTACAATGGATCATCGTTGTTTAGCGAGTAAAAAATAATCAAGAAGTACGGCACCTTGCCGGTTATTCTGCAGAAGTATTGAGAACGCTGAATTTATTTCGGCATATATGGAACTCCGAGCCCAGCTCGGCCTATTAAAATTTTCTATGATGGCTGAATTTAATTCGATAAAAGTTGTAAAAGAAGATCGGCACCTTGCTGGTAAATAATTTTAAATAAATTTAGGCTTAAAGTTAGTGAAAGATAAAAATATAGTTTGGCATAATCACAGCGTCTCTCAAGAGATGAGACATCGCTTAAATGATCACAAACCTGCGGTTATATGGTTTACAGGTTTTAGTGGTTCAGGTAAATCTACAATAGCCAACCACCTTGAAAATGAACTATATAAGCTTGGTTGTCACACATATTTACTGGATGGAGATAACGTTCGTCATGGCTTAAATCGTGACCTGGGTTTTACCCACTCTGATCGTGTTGAGAATATTCGTAGAATGGGAGAAGTTGCAAAGTTATTTGCTGATGCGGGCCAAATCGTGTTAACTGCTTTTATTTCACCTTTTAAATCAGACCGAGCTATGGTGAGAGGTTTATTGCCCGAGGGGCAATTCATTGAAGTTTTTGTGGATACTCCATTAGAAGAATGCGAAAAGCGTGATCCAAAAGGGTTGTATAAAAAGGCGAGAGCAGGAGAAATAGGATACTTTACAGGAATATCTTCACCATATGAAGCTCCAGAGGATCCTGAAGTCGCGATTGATACTATTAATGATTCAAATGAACAGTCGGTAGCGAGAATAATTGACTATTTACGTGAAAAGGAAATTACCCGTGGCTGATTATGATGTTTTTAACGGAGATGCCGATGGTATTTGCTCTTTAATCCAACTGCGCTTGAATGAACCTAAAGAGTCTACACTTATTACTGGAGTTAAGCGGGATATTAAATTACTTCAACAAGTGAAGGCTGAAAGAGGCGATTCAGTAACTGTTCTCGATATCTCTATGGAAAAGAACATGGATGCCCTACAAAGCTTACTAAGTGAGGGTATCGCTATATTTTATGCGGATCATCATCGCTCTGGGGAAATTCCAAAGAGTGAGAACTTAGAACCATATATTGATCTAGCCTCGGATACCTGTACAGCATTAATTGTCGATAAGTATTTGGAAGGAAAGTATCGGGCTTGGGCATTAACTGCTGCCTTTGGAGATAATCTCAAGAAAGAAGCTTCATCAATTGCTAAGAGTTCAGGGTTTAACGGTGAGCAAATATCCTTGATGGATGAGTTGGGAACTTATATAAACTACAATGGTTATGGCTCATCATTAGATGATCTATTTTATCAGCCAGCTGAACTTTATAAAATTCTTAAGAACTACGAAACGCCTTTCGAATTTATAGATAACGACTCAGGAGTGTTTGATATTCTTAAAAATGGTTATTCAGAGGATATGGATAAAGCCGCATCTTTAAAAGCTGAATACATTTCAGAAAAAACAGCTCTTTTTATTCTCCCAAATGAGAAATGGGCAAGACGAGTCAGTGGAGTCTATTCAAATCAATTGGCACTTGATAATCCTAGTCGAGCTCATGCCGTCCTCACTGAAAAGCCTAATGGAAACTTTTTAGTCAGTATACGTGCGCCAAAAGATAACCCCCAGGGAGCTTCAGATATTGCTTCACAATTTCCGACTGGAGGTGGCCGCGCTGCAGCTGCAGGTATTAATGATTTGCCAACATCAGAATTAAAGAACTTCTATGAGACCTTGAATAACTATTATTCTTAAAGAAATTTTTATAACCACTCATTTTCACTAATCCAAACTAATTAGAGAAAATGAGTAGTTTATCTTTCTTCCCTTCTGTTTAGATATTTCCTTTCCGCTTTCCACTTTCCGCTTTCCGCTTTCCGCTTTCCGCTTTCCGCTTTCCGCTTTCCACTTTCCATATTTATCTCACGCCCGTTCGTTCCTCACTCGAGCCGCAAAGTCCGCAGAGGTGATACGTGTTTTTTCTTCTTGTTTATCTGTCCATAATCATGCTCTCCTGTCTGATTTTCCACCATTCACCATTATCGTCTTCTTCTTGTGAATCTGCTTTATATCCTTTTTATCCTGTCAAGCTCCTCCCAATCTTCCCTCTTCCAATTTTTCTTTCTGTCGATCTTTTTCCATCTGGTTATTCCTGCCTTAGTTTTCCTTTTTTATCTTCTTGGTATTTGCCATTCTGCGTATTATTTTACATTGATATGAATGTTATAAATTTACTCAAAGAATTTACAGAAATCCTCTCATTATTTGAAGAAGGGGATATTTCCTATGCAGTTATTGGTGGATTGGCTGTAAATATCTATACTCAAGTTCGGGCGACAAAAGACCTTGATTTTCTTATTCATGAAGGAGATCTGGTGAAGGCTGTAAGTGTAGCAGAAAGTCTTGGATATACTAGAAAAGAAAATACTATTCCTTTTCCTTCTTCAGGTTTGGAGCTTTTAAGACTATTAAAGAAGGTGGATGACGACTTCGTTGTTTTGGATTTTTTGATTGCAAAATCTGAAGAGATGAAGACTTATCTGAGAAATAGTCAGCGAGTAGAGATGTCTTTTGGATTTGTTAGAGTAATTGAGAAAAGAGATTTGATAGCCATGAAGAAGTTGGCAGGGCGTCCCCAGGATTTAGTAGATATTAAAAACTTAGAGGGAGAAGGAAATGCTTAGTAATGATGAGGTTTGGAGAAAGCTAGAAGAATGGAATCAAGTAACGCAGCTT
>JAKVBD010000001.1 GCA_022446985.1 Lentisphaerales bacterium | reverse complement strand
TCACTGCAGATACAATCATCTTAAAAGGTGGGACACTTCACCTCAATGCCGGTTCTGGATTTCAACCGGGAGATCTATTTGATGTGAATCTAACCAGTATTTTTGTTTCGGATGATATTCAAGATGGAAATGGTCAGACATCAAGCAACACATACAGTCTTTTTGATTCAATAACTCATTCAACATTTCTACGTGTTAAAGATGGTCATACACTCGTCTACCAAGGTTTTGAAGGCGCCTTGGAAGATCAAAGTATCAGCAAAGATGTTATTGCTGCTCTCGATGACCATCAAGGTATACTGGATGATCCATTTATCAGTGAATTTATCAGTACTTCAACGTCTGAAGAAATTGCCGAGTTTGCCGAAGAAACCAGACCACAGCAAAGTCTGGCCATTGAAACCGTCAACTTAGCAATCGATACTGCAACGCTTGCCATAAATGGCCGTATCCAGAATCTTGGAATTATCTTCACTCCAACCAACTCCAGTGAACCAGAACAAGACGATTTAGAAGGCTCTTTCTGGATCGAAGGGCTGTACTCAAAAATTGATAAGGAAACTACTTCAGATACCCTCGGGTACAATGCCACAGTCAGCGGGACAGCCTTTGGAGTTGACCAAACTGTTAATGGCCGTACTCTCGGTTTTGCCTACAGCTTCTACGATGGACGCAGTAATAATCGCTATGGTCACGTCGAGTCCGAAATTCACCAAATCAGCTTTTACGGACAACAAGACTTTAAAGATTTCTATGTGAAGGGAATTTTTGGTGGTGGAGTTTCTAAAAGTGACAGCTCCCGCTACATCGCCAGTGTGAATCAAGAAGCCAAAACCGACTACAATACCTACAATTTTTTCGCTGATTTAGAGCTCGGTAAAAATTATGAAATAAACGATATGATCATGACGCCTTTTATTGGCGGTCGTTATTCACGAGTTGAAAATGACTCTTACAAAGAAGAAGGCGCCGGTACTTTAAACCTGAACGTAAATAAAATGACCTCTGACAGTTATGAAGGTCTTCTTGGACTCAGAGTCGCAAAGCAATTTTTGCTGTATGACGAATCCAGCCTAGTCACTCACCTGGAAGGCAGTGTTAGCCATGAGTTTGGCGATAACAGCCAATCGGTCACCGGCCGTTTTAGTACTGGTCAAATCAACTTTAAATCAAAAGACACCAAGACGGCAGATTATCAATACAACATCAATGGTGGCATCACTTGGTATTCAAAAGATAATCTTGAAATTCAAGCCAACTACTTCATGCGCTTTGCCCAAGACTATGTCGAGCAATCGGTCACAGTCAATCTATCTGTTAAGTTTTAACCTGAAAGCTCTACGCAAAAAGCAAAATTAACCTTCTCAATTTTAAGTTGCGTGTTCGATATTCATGATTCGAATATCCAACGGCCAATACGGAATCAACAAAGAAGAACGAAAAGGCCGAGCTAGAACGCGGGATTCCATAATACGAGGTCACCGGTTTTTCAGCGAAAGAACATAACTGAAAACTGTTACATTTGAGTGAAGCAACCTGATACCTAAATAAACCGGCAAGGCTGCCGGGGATCCATCTGGGAGCTCCTCAGCCCTGAGCTTGTGTGAAAACTAACTTGCTATGTATCATATTCAATATTTGCTTAAGTTAACTTTAATTGGTTTATTATGAGTTTTATTTCCGAAGCATGTCGTCGCGAATCTCTTCTTTTGCCAGTTTGCTTAGACGATTATGTAAGTACAGATAATCCTCTTCGTTTACTGGATTCTTTTGTTGATAGTCTAGAGCTCAAAGATCATAGTTTTAAATTCCCCAAAGATGATGGTAAAGGTGGTCGCCCACCTTACCATCCAAAAGATTTGCTCAAGCTTTTAATTTATGGTTACCAACATGGTTTACGAAGTGGTCGTAAACTGGAGAAGTCCTGTGAAGTAAACCTTGAAGTCATCTGGCTATTGAATAAACTTCAACCGGACTTTAAAACGATCTGTGATTTTCGCCGGAACAATAAATCAAGCTTTAAAAGTGTTAGTGCTCAGCTTTTGAGAATGTGCAGCTTTTTAAAGTTGATCTCAGGAAAGTTTATTGCAGTTGACGGTACAGTTATCAAAGCATCAAATAATCCCTCGAAAAACTGGAATAATCGAAGGCTCCCGGCAGCTCTAAAAGTAATCTGAAGAATATAGAAAGTTATATGGAAGATCAGAGAAGCTCGATTCTGATACTGAAATAGATGTTTCTGAGAGCAGTCTTTAATCGAAGATAAATTAAAAAGTAGAACTTCAAAAAAAGAAAAGCTTACTGAAATCCAGAATAAGCTCAAGGGTAAAAGCCACATATCTTCAACAGATCCGGATTGCCGTTCTATATACAAAAATGGGAAAACACTTGTCGGGTACAATGTACAGAGTGCATGCGGCCTTTGAAGCTATTGAAGACTTAAAGGATGTCACAGTAATAGCAGGTAAAGATTATTATTGCAGTAATGATATTAAGCAAGCAGACGAAAAGGGTTACAATCCAATTGCTCCTGAGATTTCAGATGGATACGACTCTAAAGAATACTGTAACAACAATATATTTACCTAAGATTATACCAGAAATTTATATATTTGCCCCGCAAGATACGAGCTCCCACAGTTAGCTAAAGGAGCTCCAAGAGGGAAGCCGGTTGCCAGGTGTAGAAATAGAAAAGCTTGTAAGAGCTGCCACCTAAAAACTCGTTGTACTAAAGGAAAAGCAAGAACAATAAACCGTTTACTTGAACATGGAGAGGCTCTTGAACGTAAGCGGAAAAAACTGAAGGATAATCCAGATACAACATCTATGAGAACCTCCACTGTTGAACATCCTTTCGGCACAATTAAAACGGATATTTTATAAGGAGGCTTCAATGTCAGAGGAAAGGAAATGGTGCAAGCTGAACTATCTTTGGCACAGATCTCTTATAACATGAAGGTTGTTATGAAACTAATACCTATTGTAAAATTAATGAGCTTCTTGGAAGCATGTATCCTACTGATTTGGACATTATTAATAAGGTGATAAATTAGTTTAATTTTCCCATCATGATGCTACCTTAAAAATAAAAGGTCTTTCTATTGGGACAAAACGAAAAAAGAGGCAATCAAGAAAGTCAGGAATCGATAAGAATTAGTGCTGTTAAAATGGTATTAAAAGGTCATACCTCTAAATCCGTTTCAGAACTTTTTGAAGTTAGCGCACAAGCAGTTTGTAAGTGGTTAAAGCTCTACAGAAACGGTGGTTTCAAAGCCCTCAAGAATAAACAACGTGGCAAACGAAAAGATACAGGACGTCGGCTATCAGAAGATCAAGAGTGGTCTATTATTCGAACAATTGTTGATAAGTGCCCCAATCAGTTAAAGTTTCCTTTTGCTTTGTGGACACGTGAAGCGGTCAGACAGTTGATACTTAACAGGTTTGAAATAGATCTGCCTTTGCGAACCATTTCAGACTATTTGAAACGTTGGGATATGACTCCTCAAAAACCTATAAAAAGAGCTTATGAGCGAGATGATAAGCGAGTCCAAAAGTGGCTTGGCGAAGAATACCCAAAAATTGAAAAGCAAGCCAAAAAGGAAAATGGGGAAATTCACTGGGGTGATGAAACTAATTGTCAATCATTACCTAACAACCTAAGAGGCTTCTCTACGAAAGGCAGTACTCCAGTGCTGACTCACAGTGCCAAGAAATTCAAAGTAAACATGATTTCCAGTGTGACCAAGTTGGGTAAAATGCGTTTCATGTTCTATGAAGGAAATTGTGACTACAAAGTATTTATAGAATTTCTTAAAAGGCTTATTAAAGGCTCAACAAAGAAAATCTTTTTGATTGTAGATAACCTCAGAGTTCATCACTCAAAAAAAGTTAAAGAGTGGGTTGAGAACAAAGCAGACCAGATTCAAATTTTCTATTTGCCTCCATACTGCCCAGATTTAAACCCTGATGAATATCTCAACAATGATTTGAAGCAGAACGCAAACAAGAATAACATTCCCAAAGACTTAGAAAGTTTGAAGAAGAATACCAATTCATATATGCGCAGTATGCAAAAGAAGCCTGAGAAAGTAAAAGGTTTCTTCAGACATAAAAAAACATGCTATGCTGCATAATTAAAGTTAAACTAATATTACGCCGGAGTAATAGTTGCATCAATTATACCCAGAAAAGACGAAATATGTGACCTAGGAGCCACTCCAATGACAATAGGGAGACTAAGATCATGTTAAAAAGCAAAAAGACCCAAGAGTATAGTTTTCACACAACCTGAGGCCTGCGGGACTCCAAGGTTTATTACCGGCGAGATAAGATGAGAGATTGCTCCAAAAGGTGCCTGAGGTACACCAATGCTTTCAGGATATTCCTGAAACCTGTTGTCTCAAGCCTCTTACCTTTCTTCCCGGCGGGCCGCCGGTACTCCCAGGGTATTCCTGTAAGCGAAACGATTACCTTTGAGGACGAAGTCCGACCTATCTTAGATAGCCTTCCTTCTCGCCGTTTGTTGTGATGATGTGAATACCATGAGTTACTAAACCTTTAGCCTGAAATTCCCAGACAACTTTGCCGGAAGCATCCACTTCTACGATTTTATCTGCCAGCTTTTTTGCGGCGTGATTAGCAGCGATTTTGTTACCGCTTTTAAGAACCTGACCGCCACAAGGATCGGCAAATTTCTTACCCGTTGTTTTGTTGTCAACAACTGAAACCAGTGAACCATCTGGAGCAAATTCGGCGATTTTATTACCGTGCGTCAGATTAGCGACGACGTTGCCATTGGGCAGTTGAATCGCTGTAAAGGGCCAGGTTTTTGCTTTGCGACCACCGAGTTCTGGCAAGTCAGTATTAAAAGTTCTTACGACTTTGCTCCTTGGGTCGTACTCTTTAATTGCAAATGCCAATAGGTGCGGTACCAGATAATTGCCATTTGGCAATTTCCTCGCCATGCGGGTTTGCATGTGAGTATTTGTCGTTTCTGGCTGAAGGGTGACTTCAACAGCAATTTGACCATCTTGGGTTACTTCAAGCAGACGTGGCTTTGCACCCAATTCAGTGACCAAAGTATTGCCATTCTCCAAGCGAACAGCAGTGCTTATTTCTTTATTTGGAGCCTGTAGTTTGTACTCCCAAACAAGCGATTTATCTCTTTTAAATTCGCGGACATTATTCTTGTAAGCGATGAGGATATTACCATTCGGCATGACGTAACCATCGCGCGAACCTCTTGGGCCTTCCCACTCAATTTTGTTATCTTCGCTAACGATCCATGTCTTATTCCCGGTCACTAAAAATGAGTGTTTTATACCACTTTCACTGATCTGTTTAAAGCTTTCATTTGCCCCTAAAAATGGACTAAAAAGTGCCATTATCATCAGAGCAAGACATAGTTCGATCTTGACTGTCATGATTTTTCCTTATTTGATTAAGCTAAGATTTCAGGGATGATTTCCCCGTGAACATCGGTAAGTCTGACATCTCGTCCGCCATACCGATAGGTTAGTTTTGTATGATCGATTCCCATGAGATGCAGCATATTCGCGTGCATGTCATGAACCGTCATTTTGTTTTCAATTACACGATACCCAAATTCATCTGTGGAACCATAAGTCGTTCCTCCTTTTATACCGCCACCGGCCATCCAAATACTGAAGCCCTGTGGGTTATGGTCACGGCCATTTTTACCTTGTGCAAATGGCGTTCTACCAAATTCTCCGGCAAAGACTATCAAAGTCGACTCAAGCAAGCCTCTGGCTTTTAAATCTTTAATTAAGGCACCAATTGGCTGGTCAACTGCCATAGCATTATTCTCATGGCCTTTCTTCAAGTTGCTGTGCTGGTCCCAACGGTCGCCATTTCCTGGATTAATCGTCAATTCGATAAAGCGAACGCCGCGCTCAACCATACGTCGAGCAATCAAACATTGTGCTGCATATTGTTTAGTATTTTTGTAGCGGTGATCCAGACCATAAAGTTTCTTAGTTGCTTCGCTTTCTTTTGAAAGGTCGACAACCTCAGGAATAGCTGACTGCATCTTGTATGCGAGTTCATAATTCTGAACAGCAGCTTCAAGTGCCGAAGCATGAGTGGCTTTGCTCATAAGTCTTTTGTCAATCTGACTGAGGTACTTCAGCTTTCTGATCTGTAGGCCTTCTTGACGCTCTCTTGGAGTCACATTGAATAGCGGAGCAGATCCAGGAAGAACGGTTGAACCCTGGTAATTTGCCGGTAGAAAACCACTGGTAAAACACTGCATGCCACCGGAAGGAACTTGGCCGCCATGGAGAACGACAAATCCAGGCAGGCTCTGATTGTCAGTGCCTAAACCATAAGTCAACCAAGCACCCATGGAAGGGCGACCGGACAAAACATGTCCTGAATGGAGAGCATAGTTAGCATTTGGGTGATTCGGTGAAAATGCCGTCATTGACCGCAGAACGCAAAGATCATCGGCGACCTTACCAAGATGAGGAAAGAGATCACTTATGGGTAAACCACTCTGGCCATAATTTTTAAATTCCCAGGGACTTTGCAGGATATTACCATTGTTATTGAAGACCGTGGCATCGACTTTAAACTTTGGTTTTTGACCGTTTAGTTTTTTCAAAAGTGGCTTAGGGTCGAAGGAGTCAACTTGCGAAACGCCGCCATCCATATATAGAAAAATGACACTCTTGGCTTTTGGCGCAAAGTGCGGATTTTTGGGAGCCAATGGCATAGGAGCGCCAAAGGATTCTGTTGCCATCATTCCTGAAACTGTTAGAGCTCCAACACCGCCTATCTTTTTTATAAAATCTCTTCTACTTACCATTTTACTTTCCTCTCATCCAAATCTTTTTTACTAACGTTTATCTATTTTATTACCGGCGAGCCGCCGGTGCTCCCAGGAACATTCTCTGCGTACTCTGCGCCTCTGCGTGAGAAACTTCTTCGGCGCGATTCATATCCTTTACCGGCGAGCCGCCGATGCTCCCAGGGATTATTTTGCCGCATCGGAGTGCGGCGCTCCCAGGGTTTAAAACAGATAGATAAACTCCTTGCGATTGATCATGATGTGACAGAACTCCTGCCATAACTCTGGACTGTTAATTTTAAGTTTTTTCATACCAGCAATATCTTTCACAGCAGCTTCTGCCCAGACTAATTCTTCCTGAGTTGCAGGTCTGGCAAAAGCTTCTTGATGCATGGCATTTACCTTGTCTCTAATACTCTTAGTTTCAGCAGCATACTTAGTGGCCCAGCGCTTCGCCTGAAGTTGCACAAACTCATCATTCATGAGAGCCAAAGATTGCGCCGGGACGTTAGTGATGTTTCTCTTACCAATTGATTCTGTGGCATTTGGCATATCAAAAGCCATGAAAAATGGCGGTAGGTAATTACGACGTAGTTCCTGATAGACTGAGCGACGGCCAGCGCCATCGACAGGTCCGCTTTTTCCTGGCTTGGCTCGACTGTTCGGCATGCCATTTACATTTGCTGCTATACTTGGGCCGAACATCGTTTTATCTAATGTTCCGCTTGTCGCCAAAATGTTGTCGCGAATCATTTCTGCTGTTAGACGTTTAACCGGCATATGCTGAAGCAGTTCATTTTCAGGATCTGCTTTGTCTATGCCTTTTCCCGGAGTAGATGACATCTTATAAGTAGAAGTCAGAACCATCTTGCGAATTATCTTCTTCACCGACCAACCATTTTTCATAAAGTCTTGAGCCAGGTAGTCCAGCAACTCAGGATGAGAAGGCATAGTCCCCAACTTACCAAAGTTATTCGTTGAAAAAACCAGACCACGACCAAAAATGTGATGCCACAGACGATTCACCATAACTCTGGCAGTCAGTGGATTATCTTTTTGAACCAGAGCATTGGCCCACTCAAGCCTTCCACTTCCTTGAGGGTTAAAAGCTTTACTATCGATACCATCAAGGAAATGACGTGGGTTCTTTTCATGACTCAATGTCTTGTGATTGCCGCGAATATAAACCGGCTCATCTGATGATGTTCCTTCGGCCAAACTGCGAACATAAACCGGCTTTGGCATCTGCTGTGCCACGCTTCGGTAAAGGTCAATTTTCTTTTTAAACTCAGGTGAGATAGCAGTGGAGTTTTTTAACAAACCTACATTTAAAAATGACGTTAAAAGGTCTACTTCATCGGAATTAAGTTCACCCTTATACCACTTGCTTAGCAAAGATGAAATATACTTCGTCATAGCTGCTGGAATATCTGAAGCTTTAGTTGCCTTAAAACCACTCCAGGCATTTGCATCATTGTAACCAACAGTTCCTCGAAGAGCGACATATGAGTCTTCATTGTGTCGATAGTGATACTGCTTTTTCTGAGCAAAATTAAAGCTAGCGCCATTCTGAATGACTTCGATGTAGGCTTTTTCGCCTTTCCAAAGATTGCTATGGAAAGTTACTGGCTTCCAACTGTCGCTATTTACGACAACCCTCAAACGATTTGTTGTGGGTCCTTTACCCACCTGCTCATAATTCCTGACGATGAGATGAACTGTAGCATTTTTACCTTTAGCAAAAAGAGTGATTGGCTTGCCATCAATAATAAAATCTGGTGTTCTAAGAGTCCCTGCCTGTCTGGACGACAAAGTACCTGCAGTTACTTCACCGGCGCTGATAGATTGAATCAAGCGACTTCCATTTGTTGCAAAGATAACATCGCCATTTTGACTTGGCTTAGTACCAAAAGCCAGGCCACTGTTGAGCAGCTGCCCAAATGAATCTTGATTCAACCCGTAGAAGTCTTTTTGACTATTATTTGGTTTGCGATTGGTATAACCGATAATCTTCTTATCGTCTTTTGAGAGAACTAAATCAAAGAAAGTTTTTAACCCATTATGATTCCTCAATTTCTTTTGATCTTTAGATAGTTTCTTAAGATTTTCTACAAGCTTTTTATCTAGCCCTTTGGCAATGTTTTGATCGCCTCTCAGAGCTTTTATATAGTTTGCAATATTCTTTAGATCTTTAGCCAGTTCGCGAATGTACTCTTTGACTAATAAAGGTTTCATCCGCTGAAGCTTAGAGGCTACTTCTTTTTGCTTGACTGGGCTGGCGATATTTGCATGTTCAAACCTTGAGGATGACATGATGCCATAAAGTGAATAGTAATCGGCGGCTGTAATAGCATCGAATTTATGATCATGACAACGGGCACAAGCGACTGTCATACCAGTAAAAGCTTTAGTCACGACATCAATTATACCATCGAAAACTCTGGCTTCATCACCATGAATATCCGGAGGGCCATGCTGACCATCAGTTAAGTAAACATAGCCTGTTCCCGAAAGGGATTCATTGTTGCCATTTTGTTTATTAAATCTTGGAGGAATCAAATCTCCAGCCAAAGCTTCTTTGATGAAGCGATCATAAGGAACGTCTTCATTCAAAGCGCGGATCAGATAATCGCGGTACTGAAAAACGTGCGGCATGGTGTAATCTGCCTCAAAAGCTTTGGTTTCAGCATAGCGAACGACATCCATCCAGTGACGGGCCCATTGCTCGCCATAATGTGGCGAGGCTAAGAGGCGGTCGACTACTTTTTCGAAAGCTTTCGGTGACTTGTCTGCCAGAAAATCATTAACTTCTTGCTGAGTCGGAGGTAGACCGGTCAGGTCAAAAGTTATGCGGCGGATAAGCGTTCTCTTATCTGTTTTTGGTGCTGGTTGCCAATTCTTTTCTTCCAACTTTTCAAGAATGAACTTATCAACATTATTTGAAGACCAAGAGGTATTTTTTACCGTTGGTACAGCAGGATTCTGCACTGCTTGAAATGCCCACCACTTTTTGCGCTCTTCAAGATTGAACTCATCTTTTTTGAATTTCTCGGCTATTTCTTTAGTTCTTGGATCAGGAGCACCCATTTTGATCCAGTCTTCGATGGCCTTGATCTCGTGACCCTTCATCTTGTACTTGGTTGGCATTTCTTCATAATCCGGCAAGTGATGGATCATTTTTACCAGAAGGCTTTCTTCTGGTTTACCAGGGACAATAACTGACTTGCCACTATCGCCGCCTTTCACCCAGCCGGCTTTAGAATCAAGAAGAAGCTTTCCTTTGACCTTCTTCGAACTTTCAGAGTGGCATTTATAACAATGCTCTTCAAAAACCGGTCGAACTTTTTTCTCGAAGAACTCTAACTGGCTGCTGGAAATATCAGCTGCCATCATAGGTACAGATGATAGTATTAGAAAAAAGGTTATTAATTTCACAGGCATCACAAACTCACATAAATTTTAAAATTTATACTTACATTATGCATACTTTTTCATACCAAACACCAATATTTGGCCAAAGAATGATACTATTTCCCCATTATGGCATTTTAAACCTTGATTTTTTGGAGGATAAAGAGGAAATTAAGGAAAGTCAATCGGAGAAAGCATGGATCCACAGCTCGAAATAATCAGTAACTGCCAAAACAGTTCTTTTAATTATAAGTTCGATACTAATCTGTGGACTGTTTGGCACTTTCATCCAGAGATCGACATTTTACTTAATCTGAAGAACAATGGTCACTTCATCTGTGGAGACCACCTGGGAGACTTAAAACCAGGTACTTTACTCATGATTGGTTCAGATGTTTCTCATGGTCTGCAAACCAATGATCCTGAAGATAATGATCCTGAAAACCCTGCTCTAATTGCCTTGCAGTTCTCACGAAAATCTCTAGGAGAGGAACTCTTAAGTAAACCAGAAATGAGTGCTATTCGCAAACTCTTTTCAGACTGTAGTCGTTGCATTGAATTTACCGGCTCAACACGAGATACTGCTGAAAAAATGCTCTGGGAAATGGATAAGATGAATGACGCTCAAAAGTTTGCTCATATTCTTATTTTGCTCGACTTTCTGGCGAACTCACCTACAGAAGACAGAAATTACCTTGTCAGTCCCAATTTTTCTCAAAATTTAAACAGTACCAGTCAAACTCGTGTCAACAAAATAACTCAGTACATCATGGCTAATTTAACGCGACAAATCAGTTTAGGAGAAGCTGCCGACTTAGTTAATATGAGCACAAAGTCTTTCTCCCGCTTCTTCAAAAAAAGTACTGGAAAGAATTTTGTGCAGTATGTCAATGAATTGAGAATTGGTCATGCTTGTAGAAGATTGTTTGAGACCAATGACAGCATAACTGAAGTCTGTTACGATTCCGGCTTCAATAATCTCTCCAATTTCAATCGCCGCTTTCTGGAAATCAAAAATATGTCGCCACGCGAATACCGTCAGGAGTATTGTAAACAGGTTGGGGGGTAACCCCTCAAATTCTTGTATTTCTAATTTCTTTAAATTATATTTAGCTAAGTCTAGCTAAGCTAAGGAGTAAGAATGCAAGTCAATATGCATGAAGCCAAATCTCAACTTTCAAAACTTGGGGAAAAAGTTTTGAAGGGAGAGCCGGTAATCATAGCCAAGGCGGGTAAACCCTTTCTGGAAATTATCCCTCACATACCCAATAAGCCAAAGAGGGTTCCAGGGAGATTTAAAAATCAAATTTCAATTCCTGAAGATTTTGATAATACTGATGACGAACTTATTGCTTCATTTGAAAGCGATTTATGAAACGAGTTTTATTGGATACTCAGGTACTTTTATGGTGGCTTTCGGATGATCCAAGATTGGGGATAAAAGCCAGGGAAATTATTTTAGATACTCGTAATGCAGTATACATCAGTGCTGCAACAACCTGGGAAATATCAATTAAGAAAAGTATTGGTAAATTATCAGCACCAGACAACCTCGATAGTATTGTTGAAGATGAAGGCTTCGACAAGCTGCCTATTTCTCTATTTCATGGAGAGCATGCAGGAGATTTACCACATATTCATCGAGACCCTTTTGATCGTATGCTAATTGCCCAAGCTCAAGCTGAAGGTCTCACTCTGTTAACCAATGATGGAAAAATACGCCAGTATGCCATTAAGACTCAAGATGCCGAGAAGTAATGTAACTTTTCAATCCTTTATAAACATCAAAAAGTTCCTGCCTCAAAGGCTCTCCAGCCTGCTTGAGTCGCAACTGTTCTTTGACGTATATTTCACGACCTTCGGCCGTTTCGATATAAATAGGTTCATAACCAAGATGCTTTAAATCGTAAGGGCTCGCTTTCATATCGATACGGCGGCAATCCATCGCCAATTCAAAACAACGCAGCATAAGATCACTGCTGATCCAGGGATACATTTTGTACGACCATTTATAGAGATCCATGTTCGCATGCAAACAGGCACTTTGCTCGTATACTTCCTGAGTTTCACGAGTTGGTTGATGCTTGTTGAGTGGAACAGCTTCTGGAGTATAAAAGCGCAGGGCATCATAATGAGTACAGACAAGCTGCTTCTCTTCTATAATGGCACTGATCTCGTCCTGACTTAAGCGCAGAGGATTATTGTTATGGCGCACTTCCTGTGCTTTATAAACCATAGCCCACTCGTGGAGTCCATAGCAGTTAAAACAGGTCGTATTCGACATGGTTTTTTCCAGAAGGCTGATGGTCCAATCAAGTGCCTTTATGCGATGTTTGGGAATAAGCTCTTCTTTAAGTTTAATAATCCCACCCTTTTGTTCAAAACGGTGATCTGAAAGATCTTTGTGAAACTCGCCTTCCAAAGAAACTCCAAAACCAGGTGTCCAGGAAATGAGACGCTTGTAAGGAAAGGAGAAATATCGAAACAGAAAATCAATCACCGGATGCTTGGCCGAGCGTTCCTTGGCTTTACGCCAGGGCTTCGTCAGATCTTCGATACGCTGGCGATGAGCCTGCATTTGAGTCGTCCACTCTTCATATGTCAGTATCTTTTCCATGGCCGCTACACTAAAGTACCGAAGCAAGATGTCTAGTCAATTTGCAAGAGGAGGCTCAGCAAAGATGCATCATCCTAAATTTAGATTTTATTCAGGACTACCAGTGGCTTATATATTAACCGGTCGTTTTTGAAAATTTTAAGCTTCTACTGAATCTGGTTATTAGAAATAAACTCTAAAATATATTTAAAGGCAGGGTCATCTTTCACAGTTAGTTTTGAAACGATTGTGCCATGATCACGGTCGTTATAAATCCCTAAACGATTGTTAGAGTTATTCTTTTTGATCGCAGCATAGAGCAATTGATTTTCCTCTGCTCTCATCGGTAAATCATTTGAACCGGCAATCAAAAATGTTGGCAGTTTCATCATAGCACTTGAGTAAAGCGGAGACTTCTCATCTGCAATGATAATACTTTTGGGAATGTGACTTTCCCCTCGCACTGTTGAGTGAGTCACTGTTTGTCCGGCAACTGGAACCAAACCGGCAATTTTCGAAAGATCCAAGCCGACTTTTTTAACAGATGGATTCTCAAAAGAAGACATGAGAGTCAAATAACCTCCTGCTGAATGCCCCCCAACAAAAATCTTTCCAGGATCAAATTTGTACTTCTCTGCATTTTCGATCAACCACTTAATAGAAGACGCACAGTCCTCTATATAGCTTGGATACTTTACCTTTGGACTCAGGCGATAATTTACCGCAACAAAGCCGACTCCATGCTTCACGAAGTGTTTAGCAACTTTCTTCACATGCTTTTCATCTGATTTGCTACCTTGTTGAATACTCCCACCATGGAACCATAGCAATACTGGAGATTTTGCTTTCGAAGTAACCGTGTAGACATCCAATTTACAGCGCTCTTTTTCGTAGTCTGTGACTGCTGTTGCTTTATAAGAAATATCCTTGAAAACTTCAGCTTCTGCAAAAAGACATGCCGGTAAAAGAAATAGACACAAAAGGGACTTATAAAAAGTCATGAAAAACAACTCCTATACACATTTAGACACAATGATTGATTTACTGCGAAATCAGTAAAATTACAATTGTGATAACATTTGGAGATTAAAATCTTATGAAACTAAAGGTTAAAATATGGATGTCTGCGCAATATTTCCGATTTGGCAACTCCTCTTTGGATATGCCTTGTTTGAATATCCAACAATCAACACGGAATGAGCAAGTTTGGAGTTAAAATTTTTTACCGGCAGCGGTGCCGGTGCTCCTAGATTTTCTTTATGCCGGCACGCAATATTTCAAAATTGAGCATTCCGTGTTCGGTGTTGGATATTCCAGCGATAAACCAAGAAGAGATTATACCGGCAAGGGTGCCATAAACTATATCTTGCGGCTGACTTAAAAGACGTTGACTTTCTTTGAGTAAAAACTCGGTTTTTGTAAATGGATCATAGCTGATGTCCAACCAGCGAATATAACCCAAGCTATCGATCAAAAATGTGCCGTGAAGTGCCATATTTTCGAAGTCATCAAAGCACTTATACTTCTTGAAAATTTCCAATTTTTCATCGGACACTATCGGAAATGGAAACTTACCATTTACAGAGTATTTACCGACTGACTTCTTTAGATCCTCGACATTCTCAAGGCTAACTGCCATTAGTTTAATACCGGCTTTCTCAAACTTTTCTTTTTCTGGAGCAAAAGCATTCAACTGCTCGACACAATGCAGGCACTCGGCACCGAGGTAGAAAATAACTATCATCGGTTGCCCATGATTGACTTTTTCAAAGTCAATTGCTTTGCCAGTTGCATCTTTTAACTGCCAACCATCTGCCTTCATAGGACGCCAGCGAAATGGCCCGAGGCTTTTGATATTTGGTCTTTGGCCAAGGTCTTTGGCCACTGCCATTTTCAAACGCCAATCAATTGGGTAACCAAACTCTTTGGCAATAGGAGAAAGACGCTGCACAGGGCGCATCGTTAAATCGGTATACTGAGAAACTTTTCGCAGTTCGGCAAAGATTTTTTTAGCCTCTTCTTTCTTGTCGGATTTATAAAGAGCTTCGATGTGGCGCGCCATATGAACGACTTTATTTTTATTATCCTTATAAGCTTTTTCAGTAATTTTTAGAGCTTCTTCATGTTTACCGGATAAGAGATAAACCTGAGCCTCAAACCATTTATCCAACCCCGAGAGATCTTTATAGTTTTTCAATTCTTTCTGAAGTCTATTTTCAGCTATAGCTTTAAGTAAAATCAGTTCCTTTATGGTGTCTTCAGCGACTTCTTCATTTTTACTTTTGCCGCGTTTTTTCTCTTTCTTCTTTTCCTGCTTATCTTTTTTGTTATCTACCTCAGCAACTTTTTCCTTTTTAGGCTTTTTCTCTGCTTTGTCAGAATCTTTCTTTTTTTTCTTGGCTGCTTCTTCGGCTTCTTTTTTTAATTTTTCCTCATGCTCTTTTTCAGCTTCTTTGATTATTTCAGGCTGAAGCTTTTTGGCGGCAACCAGGATGTCATCTCCTTCAGCAATTTCACCTAGCGAATAATACGCCCGGCCAAGTAAACGCAAACGCTTCATTTGCTCTTTGAGGATGTCAGTCGATTCGAGGTACGGAGTCTCTTTTATGGCAATAGCCGTTTCCCAAAGCTCACAAGTGTTTAGCAACTGAAAAATGCGCTGACGACCATAGTTGGCAGATCCTTTTTTAAGAGTATTATATTTTGGATGGCGCGGCAATTCGATCATATTTCTCGCCAAAGAATAAGCCCTCTCTACATCGCCAAGATTAATCAGGGTTCTGGTAAGCCACTCGTTATTATGAGCAAAGTTATGAATTTGGTCCGGCAGGACAAAATCGCGCATCATATGACGGTGATCTGTACGGGCAGAGGCCTCCTGTTGCCAAGCTGCATCGGCAAAACGATGCAATCGGGAATAGATGTGACCGGGCATATGCCACATATGAGCAATTGACGGAGCACTCGGTCCACCTTTAGCAGCCGACTCTAAAGCCTCTTCCGGTTTCTTTTTGTCCCATAAATGAATCTTATAGTGATGAGAAGGATGCATTGGTTGTTCGGCAAAAATTTCAGAGAGTAAAGAGTTCACTGCTACATGACTGTTCAGTTTGTGCCCCTTATAAGTGTTGTTCCAAAGGTTCATCACGAGGAATGCTTTCGCTTCAAGATCGTCGAACTTCAAAACGATTTTTTCGAGTTCCTTCACATACTTTTCACGGCGGCCTTTTTCATTGCTCTTTGGCTTAAATTTCTTTGGATCATCCAAAAACTTTTGACGCTCTTTAGCATCTTTGGGTAAGCCAATACGCACAGCGTAGCTGTCGATATACATCTGCTCCCGTTCAGTAATCCCTTCGCTATAGTCATAAGCTTTCGCAAGTAGAGCACGGGCCCGTTCTTCATTGATTATATTTGCCATAGCCATTCCCCAATAAGCCATAGCACATTTTTTCTCGGTTATCGCAGCCTGGCGAAAAGAGCGTTCGGCTTCAAAGTACCAGAAACCATGCAGCTGACCAACACCCTGTAGAAAAAAGAGTTTGGTCTTGTCCGATGAAGTCGTTATATCGAAGTTAATGGCTCCAACTCCGCCCATAAGGCGAGCCGCTTGTCGAGGGCCTTGATTAAAGGCATCACCATGGTAAGAATGACCGGCAGCAGGGTCTTTTGTATCTCCTGCGAATTGTAAAAAAGGCAAGAAACTGATCAAAAGCACAAAGCGTAACATAAAGAAATCCAAAGTAAAAATTCACAAATCCTGATAAAGGATGTTTGTTAGAATAGCAATTACTAAAGATGTTCCAACTTATTGACAAAGACAAATTAGCTGGGTGTTTAACCAATAAAGAAGTCCGA